>CAMNHM010000132.1 GCA_946539475.1 uncultured Prevotellaceae bacterium
CCTCGAGCTCGGTGTGGAAGCCGCGGATGACCATGTTCTGGAAGCGGTCGGCCTGGATTTTCGCCCAGTTGTCGATCTCGTTGGCGGGGATGTCCTCGGTGTAGCAGGTGACGTCGTTGGAGGTGTAGGCGTTGGTGCCCTCGGCGCCGATGGCCGACATCAGCTTGTCGTACTCGTTGGGGATGAAATACTGTGCTGCAAGCTGACTGACGGAGTCGATCTCGTGGTAGGCCTGGCGGCGCTCCTCAGGGTCGGTGAGCTGACGGTATTTCTCGTAGCGCTGCTCGATGTCGTCGAGCAGGGGGCGCTCAGCTTCGGGGTCGGTGACGCCATACTTGTCAGTACCCTTGAACATCAGGTGCTCGAGGTAGTGTGCGAGGCCAGTCGTCTCGGCAGGATCGTTCTTGGAACCCGTCCTCACAGCGATAAACGTCTGGATGCGTGGCTCTTCCTTGTTAACACTGAGGTAGACCTTCAGGCCGTTCTTCAAGGTGTAGATACGAGTCTTGGACATGTCGCCCTTCACCTCTTCGTAGTCTTTCTTCGAGCAGGCACCGAGCATCAGCAGTGGCACCAGCAGTAGCAGTAGCTTCTTCATACGTCTTTCTCTTTATTTGGGTTTCTTTGATTCTCTTCTGCCAGGTCTCCCTGATGGGCCTAGTTCTCGTAGTCGATCTCGTGGTCGAGCTTGTCGATGAAGTTGTCGTAGACCTCCTGGTCGACGTCGCCCATGGCGAACTCCTTCTCGGCATCCTTGCGGATTTCGGCAATCCAGGCACGACGAGCGCGTACGTAGTCTTCGCGGATGCGCTCGCAGGCTTCGTCGTTGAGCTCTGTGAGGTGGTAGTAGTCGAGCAGCAGCTGGTAGCTCCACGCCCAGCGGTAGTCGCTGTAGTGGTCGTTGATTTCCTCAAAGCGGTCGAGGACCTGACTGATGCTGTCGATGGAGCCCGCCTTGATGTCGTCGACGAGACGCTGCTCCTCGCTCTCGGGCAACAGCAGTCCGCTGAGGTCGATCCATGGCCCGATGCCTGTTTTCGAATGTGGCGGCTGTAGGGCGGTGTGCTGTCTGCCTTCGCTTATCGACGCCTTCAACTGTCGTTTCAGTACGGCTCCCATGTAGATGCGCAGGGCGATGTCGTAGTACTTCAGTCCCTTCGTCAGCGACGATGCGTTGATGACGTACTCGTGGAAGTTGTATTTCGTCACGTTCTCACCCGAGGCGTTGCGCAGGGCGATGAGGATCTTCATGCCCTCGATGATCTCGCCGACGGTGAAGGGCGACAGCCAGTCGAAGTTGATGATCGACTTCTTCGACTGTTTTGAGCGCTTGTCGCGCTTGGGCCATTTCTTGATGTCGCGGTAGAGTCCTACCGTGGTGATGTTGCGCCCTGGCACCAGATAGCAGTCGTCGCCATAGGCCATGAGGTAGGAGAAGGGTAGGTTGCGCGTGTCGGGGTGGTGCATCAGCTTGCCGAAGCAGACGGAGAAGGCACCGATGGTGGCAGGCATGAGGATGTAGCTGCCCGAGGCGGTCTTCGTGCCTCGCTCGAGGGTGCCGTAGTGGAGGGGGCCCATCTTGTAGGCGTGGTTGGAGAAGTTGGTGTTCGACCCCGCGTTATAGAACGAGAACTGTCCGCCGATGAGGAGGCTCGACTTGTGGTGGGAGGCTGAGAACGGTCCGCAGAAGGCGGCACATGCCTCGCCGTTGGCCATGTATGAGTTGGCGAAGAACAGGCTTGCCTCAGCTGTGAAGCCGTTGGTGATCTGGCAGGCCTCGCCGACGAAGCAGTCTTGCATCTTCACCGAGTTGTTGATCGAGCATCCGTCGCAGATGATGGAGTTCTCGCAGATGACGCCCGTGCCGATGAACACCGATGCGTCCTCCGAGCTGAGGATGGTGCACTCCGAGAGGCGTGCACAGCCGCTGATCTCGCAGTCGCCTTTGATGACGGTGTTGGTGATGTCCTTCGTATTGATGATTTTCACGCGGTTGCCGATGATGCCTCGGTCGGGGGTGGAGACGCGCACCTCGTCGTCGATGAGCTGGCGCAGGCGGTTCATCAGCGCCTTGTCGCTGTAGTGCTTCACCATGAAGGCAGCGAGTTGCGAGTTCAGCTCGCGGAAGAGTATGACGTTGCCGTCGCCCATCTCGTTGAGCACGCTGATGGTGCTGCCGGCACCATAGCTTGCTCCCTCGAGCGTCTCGAGGGTTGAGATGTTCGAGATGTAGCAGTCGTCGCCGATGGTATAGTTGTTGATGAAGTTGCCCACCTTCTCAATCAGGCAGTCGTTGCCTACGCTGACGTTGCGCAGCGTGGCGTCGTTGATGCCCGAGTGCTTGAAGAATCCCTTTGCCACCTCGATTTTCTTCTCGAAGCGTCCTAGGCGGATGTCGCCGTAGAAGATGACGCGGTGGAAGTTGTAGGGTCGGAACTCTGGGTGTACCAGTACGCGGCTCCAGTCCTCTGCCCAGCATACGTTCTGCTCGAGCACCTGGATCTCCTCTTGTGTCAGTTGTCGGTAGTCTCTCATAAGATAATCTATGTGTTGTTTTTGGTTCAATCTTCCATGTCGTACAGGAAGTCGTTGTAGGGGTACTTCTGTACGTGGAGCTCGCGTACCTTATTATATAGGGTAGCGCGGAGCTCGTCGATGTTTTGCTTCTCGCGGGCTGAGATGAAGAGGCAGTCGCCCTCCATGCGGGCCATCCACGTCCGTTGCAGTTCGTCGAGCGAGATGTTCTCCTTCGTGGGCTCCGTCAGGTCGTCCGCGTCTTGGGGCGTCCAGGTGTAGGCGTCGATCTTGTTGAAGACGAGCATCGAGGGCTTTTCGGCGCATCCGAGCTCCTGCAGCGTCTGTTCTACGACGCGTATCTGCTCCTCGAAGTCTGGGTGTGAGATGTCGACGACGTGCACCAGCAGGTCGGCCTCGCGTACCTCGTCGAGTGTCGACTTGAACGACTCCACGAGGTCGGAGGGCAGCTTGCGGATGAAGCCCACGGTGTCGGCCAGCAGGAAGGGCAGGTTGTCGATGGTCATCTTGCGGACGGTGGTGTCGAGGGTGGCGAAGAGCTTGTTCTCGGCGAAGACGTCGCTTTTTGCCAGGAGGTTCATCAGCGTCGACTTGCCGACGTTGGTATATCCTACGAGGGCGACGCGGATCAGGCGTCCGCGGTTCTTGCGCTGCGTCGTCTTCTGCTGGTCGATCTCCTGCAGGCGCTGCTTCAGCAGGGTGATGCGGTGGAGGATGATACGGCGGTCCATCTCGAGCTGTGTCTCACCCGGTCCGCGCAATCCCACGGTGCCCTTGCCGCCACCGCCGCCCGAGCCGCCGCCCTGGCGCTCGAGGTGCGTCCAGAGGCGCTGCAGGCGTGGCAGCATGTAGCGGTGCTGCGCCAGCTCCACTTGTGCCTTCGCCTCTGCCGTCTGGGCGCGCATGGCGAAGATGTCGAGGATGAGCGATGTGCGGTCGAGGATCTTCACGCCCAACTCCTTCTCGATGTTGCGCAACTGTTTGGCAGACAGTTCATCGTCAAAGATGACCATCCCCACGGGTAGTTGTGAATCAAGATTAGAGAGAGGAGAGTCTTCTTCCGCATGTTTCAGGGCCTCCTCGTAGGCATCCTGTCGTTCTCTAATGTATGTTTTTATCTCCTGCAGTTTTCCACTTCCCACATAGGTCACCTGACTTGGTCCGTTGACACGTTGAGTGAAGCGCTTCACGGTGTGAGCGCCTGCTGTCTCGGCCAGGAATTCCAGCTCGTCAAGGTATTCCTTGGTCTTCGCTTCGTCCTGTTGTGGGGTGATAAGTCCGACGAGCACAGCCGTCTCGGCTTGGGCTTCGGAGATGATAAATTCCTTCATTCAGTAGTTATAATCGATTATCGCCTGCAAATGTACACATTATTTCTGATATACACAAGAAAAAGGCAAACTAAATGAGTCTGCCTTTTTCCTTTTTCCGATTGTAGAACAATGTCTTTCCTTATTTAGCCACCCGGATGTTCCTGATGTAGTGGCTCTTGCCGTCAGCCGCATCACCAGTGATAGTGAAGTAGGCAGCCTGCTTGATGTTGGGCATGTTGGCAATGCGCTTGCCGTTGACAAAGAACTTCAGGTTACCCTTGTCGTAGCTGGCGGCAAAGTGGTTCCAGCCGTCACGGCTTGTCAGCTCGTAAAGTTCACCCTGGTCACCGTGTATCCACTCGTCATCGGCCTTGGCCAGATTCCACTCAGCATGTCCACGCCACATGTCGTAATCGCCGATGCCACTGTCTTCAGCATCTAAGAAATGTACATGATACCATACATCGTAGCCAAACATGAACTCAAACTCAAGGGTGTACTTCTCGGGCAGACTCAACTTACTGCCGTCGACTAGCGGTAAGAGCGTGGTCGTGCCACCAAGCATGGTGATATACTTCACTCCCTGAGCCTCGCCAATTTCGGCACTGCCTTCCTTGATTTCCCACTTCGAAGGCAGCTCGCCGGCAGTCTCGCCACCAAGCGTGTCTTCAAAAACAGTGGTCATAGCAGGCTTGAAGTCGCCAGCCTCATAGAGGGCTGTGAGGTTCGGCACCTCAGCCTTAGCAGGGTCGCCCCACACATCGTGAGCATCACCTTCCAGTTCTTCAGCTTCCTGTTCATCAGCCGTCTGCTCGTCTTCGTTCACTACTTCGGTTT
The DNA here is from genome assembly GCA_946539475.1 of uncultured Prevotellaceae bacterium. The sequence continues at coordinate 4,686 of CAMNHM010000132.1, forward strand.
CCTCGGAGTCAGCAGCCTTATCGGCTTTCTTGTCGCCTCCGCAAGCCGTCATCATCGAGAGGCCTGCCATGCACATCAGTGCCAGATAAATCTTTTTCATACTATTGATTGTAATTGATTAATCAAGATTACCAGTAAGTCCCGGAGCAAAGCGCACGATGATGTAGTTGGGCTCCTTCTCGTTCTCATAGGTGACATAGCAGCGCTGGACGCCACTTTCCGTGCGGAACGACCATGCGGGGAAGCTGTTATCTGTCAGACAGTCGTCGAGCGTAACCTCAGCATTGGCCTGCTCCTCAGTGAGCTTGCTCATACCGTCGTAACCGCGAATATTCTTGCCCTCCGACGACAGAGACTTTGTCAACGCAAAGATCTTTTCGGACCAAGCCTTGAACTCATCCTGGCTGATGGAGCTACCGTCCTTCTTCTTATAGACAGCTGCTGCAGAGTTAGCGCCATTGCCCTCAAACTTATCCCAGCCTTCGGTCACCTCAGCAAACTCAAAGTCAGGTTCAATCTGCTTCAGTTGGATGCCCCACCCTTTCTCCAATGTGGCGGCACACTTCTCTACGCCGGACATCGCCTCAGATGCCTTCTGGGCCGTTTCCACAGCCTCTTCGGCACTCATTTTCTCACCAGGTACGTCGGCGCTCTTCTTGTCGCCTCCGCAAGCCGTCATCATCAAGAGGCTTGCCATGCACATCAGTGCCAGATAGGTTCTTTTCATAATAAAACAGTGTTTAGGATATTGTTGGTATCTGTTACCGTCTGCAAAAATACAAAGATTACATTGATACACCAAATTTTTTCTTCCTTTTCTTTCTTCGTTTCGACTTTTTTGTGTATCTTTGTCAGCAGAAACAAACATTTTAAACATTCGCGTCATGAAACCCATACTCCCTTTAGCACTCCTGGCCATCATCCTGGCAGGATGCAGCTCCAAGCCGTCGCCAAAGGCTTTCCAGACCGAGACCTTCACCTATGAGGGCGACAGCGAGCACTCCTCGGTCTTTATCTCTTGCGCATTCCCCGTCAGCGGCGACGAGGCGCTGTGCAAGTCTGTCTATGACTACATCCTTTCTACGATGACAGAGAGCCAGAGCTATGAAGACGATGTGCCGGACTTCCGCAACGACGGACAGGGCTTCGTCGATTACTTCGGCGACGAGATCAGCAAGGGCTCCGAGGAGTTATGGGAGTCGTACACAGAGGGTGATGAGGATAGGGCCGACGACCTGGACGAGGAAATCGTCTTTAGCGTCAGCGAGTCCACTCCCCATTTCGTCACTTACGACTTCCAGCACAGCTTCAGCGGCATCGGCGACGGATTCGTCTATCAGCACAGCACCTCTTTCCTCATGGCCGACGGCAGCCGCGTCACTAACGAGTTCCTCTTCAGCGACCCCTCATCGCCCAAGCTCGTCGAGCTAGTCAGGAATACGTTGAAAAAGGCATGCGACGAGGAGGCAAGGGAGTATGTCGCCAACATCAGCGAGCTGCCCCAACGTCCCTTCTGTCTCACGACCGAAGGCCTGGGCTTCGACTATGAGCAGTATGAGGTGTACATGTATGCCCTGAGCGGTTTCCTGCCTCTGGAGGAGGTGAAGCCCTTCCTGACGGAAGAGGCACTGAAACTCTTTGAGTAGGTCCGCTCCCAAGAATAAACATAGAGACCATAAGAACCATGAGTTATCCTACACCGATTAAGAGAGAGATTGTCGACCAGCTCGTCAGCGAGCTGGGTATTCAAGATTTCGCCAAAGCCACCATCCGCGAGGTGAAGCAGGTTGCCGCCATGGCCGAGCGTCAGAGCGGCGTGGAGTATATCAAGATGGAGATGGGCATCCCCGGCCTGCCCGCAGCGCAGGTGGGCGTCGACGCCCAGGTGAAAGCGCTGCAGGGGGGCATCGCCCACTCGTACCCCGACATCCAGGGCCTGCCCGAGCTGAAGCAGCAGGCCTCGCGCTTCGTAAAGGCATTCATCGGCGTCGACATCGCGCCAGAGGGCTGCGTGCCCGTCTGTGGCTCGATGCAGGGCACCTTTGCCTCCTTCCTCACTTGCTCGCAAGCCACGAAGGGCAAGGACACCGTGCTCTTCATCGACCCCGGCTTCCCCGTGCAGAAGATGCAGCTGCAGGTGCAGGGCGTCGGCTACGAGACGTTCGACGTCTACGACTATCGTGGCGAGAAGCTCGGCCCGAAGGTGGAGTCGTACCTGGCGAAGGGCAACATCTGCGCCATCGTCTACTCCAATCCCAACAACCCCTCGTGGGTGTGCCTGACGGAGCAGGAGCTGGAGACCATCGGACGACTGGCTACGCAATATGACACCATCGTGATGGAGGATCTGGCCTACTTCGCAATGGACTTCCGGCAGGATCTCAGCGTGCCCTTCCAACCGCCCTACCAGCCCACCGTAGCCCGCTATACCGACAACTACCTGCTGCTCATCTCCGGCTCGAAGGCTTTCAGCTATGCCGGCGAGCGCATCGGCGTGGTGTGCATCAGCGACAGCCTGTTCCACCGCCACTTCCCCGACCTTGCTGCCCGCTACGAGGGGCTGCCTTTCGGCCTCGTCTTCAGCACCCGCATGCTCTACGCCCTCTCCTCGGGCACGAGCCACTCCGCACAGTATGCGATGGCAGCGATGATGCGGGCAGCCTGCGACGGCGACTACCGCTTCCGCGACGACGTGAAGGTCTATGGCGAGCGCGCCCACAGGCTGAAGGAAATCTTCCTGCGACACGGATTCTACATCGTCTACGACCGCGACCTCGACCTGCCTGTCGCCGACGGCTTCTACTTCACCATCGGCTATCCCGGCATGACCAGCGGACAGC
>CAMNHM010000133.1 GCA_946539475.1 uncultured Prevotellaceae bacterium
CAATGCGGTAGTAGTTCTGGATGAGTCGTCCGCCGGTGGTCTCTTCCATGCAGTTCAGCACATGCTCGCGGTCGCGCATTGAGTAGAGGAATGCTGTCAGGGCACCCATATCCTGCGCGCAGCAACCGACGTAGAGCAGGTGTGAGTCGATTCGCTGCAGCTCGTCCATGATGGTACGGATGTAGCGGATACGGTCGGTCAGCTCAACGCCCATGCCCTCCTCAATCACTCCTACGAGTGCATGACGGTGCATCATGGCGCTCAGATAGTTAAGGCGATCGGTTAAAGCAAGGGTTTGGGGATAGGTCATCTGCTCGCACATCTTCTCTATACCGCGATGGATGTAACCAAGATGCGGGTAGACGCGCTTCACGACCTCACCCTCAAGCACCGTCTGCAGGCGGAGCACGCCGTGGGTCGACGGGTGCTGCGGACCGATATTAATCACGTAGTCGTCGCTGCCGAAGAGCTTGTTCTGCTTCGACTGCAGCACGCCGTCCTTGTCGAGGTAGTACTCCAAGCCGTAGTCAGGCTCGTCGTCGTCCTCGAGCGTGTAGTCGTCGTTGAACTTCCAGTCCTTGCGGAAGGGATAACCCTTGAAGTCGCTGCGCAGGAAGAGGCGTCGCATGTCGGGATGTCCGAGGAAGACGATTCCATAGAAGTCGTAGACCTCGCGCTCGAGCAGATTGGCCACCTTCCAGATGTTGATGACCGAAGGGATATAGGGTACGAGCTGTCCGTCGGTATCGCCGGTGCCGTTGCTCGACATTCCGTCGCCGCAGACCTGCGTCCTGGCCAGCATCTTCACCGAGCAGCGGGCGTGGGTCTTGGTATTCTCCAGGATGTAGATGCATCCCAGCCCCTCGTCAGCTCCGAAGTCTTCGCCGACGATGGTCACGAGGTAGTCGAAGCCCTTCTGCTCCTTCAAGTTCTGCATTTCCTTAGCGAACTTGTCAAACTCGAATGATAAGAACTCTAATTTCATGCCTGTTCCTCCTTTCCTTGGGTATTCGACTGGGCAGCCTTCATTTCGTTCACAAACTCTTCAGGTACGTCGGTCACGACGATCGGCTCGCGGCGATGGTCGCCCATCCGGCGGAACGTCAGCTCCTCGTTCGAGACGCCTAGCTCGCGCTCCTCAGCCGACTGTTTGTGGTTGGCACCGCCGAAGAATTTCTCGACCTTCACCTTGCGCTGCAGCTGCATCATGCCGTACATGATAGCTTCCGGGCGCGGGGGACAGCCGGGGATAAACACGTCGACGGGCACGATCTCCTCAATGCCCTTCACCACATGGTAGCTCGACTTGAACGGACCGCCGCTGATGGCACAGCCACCGACGGCCACCACATACTTCGGCTCGGCCATCTCGTCGTAGAGGCGCTTCAGGGCCGGGGCCATCTTGTGGGTTATCGTACCGGCACACATGATCAGGTCGGCCTGACGTGGAGAGTTGCGCGTCACCTCGAAACCGAAGCGGGCAAAATCATAACGGGCACAGCCACAGGCCATGAACTCAATGCCGCAGCATGACGTGGCAAACGTCAGCGACCACAGCGAGTTGGCACGACCCCAGTTGATGAGCTTGTCCAGCGAACCGACAATCACGTTCGTTCCGCCCTGCTGAAGCTCGTCCACCAGCTTGTCCAGCGTCTCGTTGTCGTTCCATTCCTCATAGGGAATGCTCTTGATCTTTGGCTTTCTTACTTCCATTCCAGTGCTCCTTTCCGCCAGGCATAGGCCAAGCCAAATACTAATACCACTAAGAAGAAGCCAATGCTCAGCAACGCTGCTGCACCGAACTGCTTCACTACGACTGCCCATGGATACAGAAACACCGTTTCCACATCAAACATGAGGAACAGGATGGCGAACAGGTAGTAGCCCACATGGATAGGAATCCAGCTCGACCCTCGTGTGGGAATACCACATTCATAGGGCTCGCCTTTCACCTTCGCATACGAGCGCGGACCAATGAGCTTAGCAAGGATGTAAGCTGCCGCCACAAGTGTAATTCCCGTCACAATGACGGTAACTAACAAAGTGAAATTCATAAAACTATTTAATGTTATAACAATTTGTTTCTCGAATTTGCGTGCAAAGGTACAAAAAAAAATGCAAACGAAAGACATTATAATAAAAAAAAGTTTCAGCCCCACTGACAAGTATGTCAGCTACCGACTGACAAATGCTTTTTGGCACGCCGTTTGCTGTAGTCTCAGCGAACAAGTTATTATCTAAGGTAAGAAGTAAGATGACAAGTCAGTTTTCACCAAAAGTCTCGGCGGTCCTCTCCTACTCCCGCGAGGAAGCAGCACGCCTGGCCTCAAGCTCCGTTGGGCCAGAGCACCTGCTGTTGGGACTGCTCAGGATGACCGATGGCCCTGTCATCGACGTTTTCCACCGCCTGCGGCTGAACATCGCCCAGCTGAAGTACGACATCGAGGCACGAGTGCGACAAGATGACATCACCCTGGCCATCAACACCCGTGAGCTAGTGCTCAACGAGGGTGCCTCGAACATCCTGAAGCTGGCCGTGCTCGAAGCACGCATGCAACACACGCAGCGCGTGGACGAACAGCACCTGCTGCTGGCCATTCTACACGACCAAGTGAACAACGGAGCCAAACAAATTCTTGAAGCGAACAATATGAATTACGACGACGTACTGAGCCTGCTCAGGGCTCAGCAGCTGCCACAGAATGGCGTCAACCTGCCCGACGAGGACGAAGAGGAATACGACGACACCGTGAACGACAACGCGCAGCCGAAAGGCAGCAACGGCACCACGACACAAACCACTCAGAAACAGAAGAGTAAGACCCCTGTGCTCGACAATTTCTCGACCGACCTCACCGCCGCTGCTCTCGAGGGCAAGCTCGACCCTATCGTAGGCCGTGAGCGTGAGATTCAGCGCGTGCTCGAGATCCTGGGCCGCCGCAAGAAGAACAACCCCATCCTCATCGGCGAGCCCGGCGTGGGCAAGAGTGCCATCGTCGAAGGACTGGCACAACTCATCGCCCAGCGCAAGACCTCGCCCATGTTCTTCGGAAAGCGCATCGTCAGCCTCGACATGACGGGCATCGTGGCCGGCACGAAATATCGCGGACAGTTCGAGGAGCGCATCCGCGCACTGCTCAAGGAGATTGAGCAGAGCAACGACCTCATCGTCTTCATCGACGAGATCCACACCATCATTGGTGCCGGAGGAGCCGCAGGCTCGATGGATGCAGCCAACATCATGAAGCCCGCACTCGCACGAGGCACCATACAGTGCATCGGTGCCACCACCCTCGACGAGTATCGCAACTCTATCGAGAAGGACGGCGCACTGGAGCGACGCTTCCAGAAGGTCGTCGTCGACCCAACGACGGCCGACCAGACCATCACCATCCTCCACAACATCAAGGACCGCTACGAGCGCCACCACAACGTCGAATACACCGAAGATGCCATCGTGGCATGTGTCAGATTGGCAGAACGCTACATCGCCGACCGCGCATTCCCCGACAAAGCCATCGACGCCATGGACGAGACGGGCTCGCGCGTACATCTTAAAAATGCTACCATCCCTCCCGGCATCACCGAGAAGGAGAAAGAGCTCGAACGTGTGAAAGAGCGCAAGCAGGCTGCCGTCCGCGGACAGAACTTCGAGCTGGCTGCCAGCTATCGCGACCGCCAGACCGTCCTCGAGGCCGAGTTAGTGGCGCTCACCGAGCAGTGGCGCAGCGGAGCGTCGGAAGAGCGACAGGTCGTCACGGCCGACGAGGTGTCCAACGTCATCTCGATGATGACCGGCGTCCCCGTACAGCGCATGGCCGAGAGCGAGGGCATACGCCTCAAGGGCATGGCCCAGGAGCTGAAACAGCAGGTCATCGCCCAGGATGCCGCCATCGACAAGATGGTGCGTGCCATCCAGCGCAACCGCGTAGGCCTCAAGGAGCCCAACCACCCCATCGGCGCCTTCATGTTCCTCGGCCCGACTGGCGTCGGCAAGACCTACCTCGCCAAGAAGCTCGCCGAGTTCATGTTCGGATCGCCCGATGCCCTCATCCGTGTCGACATGTCGGAGTACACCGAGAGCTTCAACGTCAGCCGACTCATCGGAGCGCCTCCGGGCTACGTCGGCTACGAGGAAGGCGGACAGCTCACCGAGCGCGTGCGCCGCAAACCCTACTCCATCGTCTTGCTCGACGAGATAGAGAAGGCCCACGGCAACGTCTTCAACCTCCTGTTGCAAGTGCTCGACGAGGGGCGTCTGACCGATGGCAACGGCCGCTTCGTCGACTTCCGCAACACCGTCATCATCATGACCTCCAATGCCGGCACCCGACAGCTGAAGGACTTCGGACGCGGCGTGGGATTCACCGCCGGCAGCATCGGGCTGGCCATGAATGAGAAAGACCGCGAGCACGCCCGTAGCATCGTACAGAAAGCGCTGTCGAAGCAGTTTTCGCCCGAGTTCCTCAACCGCCTCGACGAGATCATCACCTTCGACCAGCTCGACCTCGACGCCATCAAGCGCATCGTCAACGTCGAACTGAAGCCCCTGCTGAAACGCATCGCCGACCTCGGCTATGAGGTCGACCTGACCGACGCCGCCCGTGAGTTCGTGGCCACAAAGGGCTACGACGTGCAGTTCGGCGCACGTCCCCTGAAGCGCGCTCTGCAAAACTACATCGAGGACGGCATCTGCGAGCTCATCATCAATGGCGACCTGCCCGCCGGCAGCACCATCCACATCGACAAGCATCCCGAACGCGAGGAGCTCTCGTTCGTCCACTCCACCAGCAAGTAGCCCCGTCACGCCATGGTCACCCTCCTCCTCATGCGTCACGGCGAGACACCCGACAACGTCAGTCAGATCATGCAGGGACAGACACAGGGACGGCTGAACGACCGAGGCATCCGACAGGCCGAGGAGGTGCGCGACAAATTGTCAGCGCGCCACCTCGACGCCGTCGTCAGCAGCGACCTACAGCGCGCCGTCACGACCGCCCAGATAGTGGCACAGCCCCATCGCCTCAACGTCGTCACCACCCCCCTGCTACGCGAGCGCGACTGGGGCGACTTCACCGGCTGTTTCATCCCCAGCCTCCAAGGGAAGCCCCTGCCTGCCAACGTCGAGAGCATCGACTGCCTGCTGGAGCGCGCACAACGCTTCCTCGACTATATCCAACAGGAATACGACGGCATGACGGTGCTCGCCGTCGGCCACGGCATCATCAACAAAGCCATACAAGCCGTCGCCCGACAATGCACCATGCGTGAGGTACAGAAGATGACAAATGCCGAAATTCGCACCCTGACACTTGACAAATAGTTGCTTTTTGACACAAAATGCAGAAAAACAGAAAGAAAATTTGGTCGTTTCGCAACAATTTGATAACTTTGCAGCCTCATTCAACAAGAAAGTTCAACATCTAACACACAACCATTATGGCAGAAATGAATTTTGGTGGCGTCATCGAGACCGTAGTCACCAGCAAAGAGTTCTCACTCGAGAAGGCACGCGAAGTATTGAAGAACGAGGTCATCGCCGTCATCGGCTATGGCATCCAGGGACCCGGACAGGCCTGCAACCTGCGCGACAACGGCTTCAACGTCATTGTCGGACAGCGCGAGGGTAAGACCTACGACAAAGCCGTCGCCGACGGATGGGTGCCCGGCAAGACGCTCTTCAGCATCGAGGAAGCAGCCCAGCGAGGCACCATCCTCTGCATGCTACTCTCCGACGCCGGACAGATACAGGTGTGGCCCACCATCAAGAAGCATCTCACGCCAGGCAAGACGCTCTACTACTCCCATGGCTTCGCCATCAACTGGAGCGACCGCACGGGCGTCGTGCCACCAAAGGATGTCGACGTCATCCTCGTCGCACCGAAGGGATCGGGCACCTCGCTGCGCACCATGTTCTGCGAAGGCCGCGGACTGAACTGCTCCTATGCCGTCTACCAAGACGCATCGGGCAAGGCAGAGGAGAAGACCATCGCCTTCGGCATCGGCATCGGCGCCGGCTACCTCTTCAAGACCACCTTCGAGCGCGAGGCCACCAGCGACCTCACCGGCGAGCGCGGCTCGCTCATGGGAGCCATCCAGGGACTGCTGCTCGCACAGTATGAGGTACTCCGCGAGCACGGCCACTCACCCTCAGAGGCCTTCAACGAGACCGTCGAAGAGCTCACCCAGAGCCTCGGCCCCCTCTTCGGAGCCAAGGGAATGGACTGGATGTACGCCAACTGCTCCACCACCGCCCAGCGCGGCGCTCTCGACTGGGCTCCCCGCTTCCACGATGCCATCAAGCCCGTCATGGAGTGGCTCTACCTCTCGGTGAAGAGCGGCATCGAGGCACAGATCAGCATCGACGCCAACTCAAAGCCCGACTACCGCGCCGGACTGGAGAAGGAGCTCGAGGCCATGCGCAACCAGGAGATGTGGCAGGCAGGAGCCGTCGTCCGCAAGCTGCGCCCTGAGAACAACGAAGACTAATGCCAGGAATCCTAGGAGTGCCAAGATATTCCTAGGAAAGCCTAGCCATCATAAGAATGATCATCAAAGAGATACAATCGCTAGAAGAGCCGGGCATTCAGATGTTCGGCTCTTTGACTGAGGCACAGCTGCGCAGCCGTGTCAGCCCCGCCGACGCCGTCATCATCGTCGAGAGCCCGAAGGTGATACGCGTAGCCCTCGACGCCGGACTCACGCCAGTGGCACTGCTATGCGAGCGGCGCCACATCACCGGCGACGCCAGCGACATCATTGCCCGGCTGCCGGCCGACATCCCCGTCTATACCGGCGAGCGCGAGCTGCTGTCGCGGCTCACTGGCTACACCCTGACGCGCGGCGTTCTCTGCGCCATGCGCCGCCCGGAACCACCCTCCCTCAGCGACGTCTGCCAGAATGCCCATCGCATCGTCGTCATCCACAGCGTCTGCGACACCACCAACATCGGAGCCATTTTCCGATCGGCAGCCGCACTAGGCATTGACGCCGTAGTGCTCACCAACGACAGCTGCGACCCCCTGAACCGACGCGCCGTACGCGTGTCAATGGGCAGCGTGTTCCTACTGCCCTGGACATGGACCGACGACTTACGCCACCTGCAGGCACTCGGTTTCAAGACTGTCGCCATGGCACTCACCGACCGCTCCATCGCCCTCGACGCCCCCTGTCTGAAGGCAGAGCCACGCCTGGCAATCGTCATGGGCACCGAGGGCGACGGCCTCCCCCACTCCACCATCGCCGCCTGCGACTACACCGTCCGCATCCCCATGCACCATAACGTCGACTCCCTCAACGTAGCCGCCGCTGCCGCCGTCGCATTTTGGGAGCTGAAGACCGATGGTGCTTCCTAAGCTGACCAAAGTAGTCAACTAAAATCGTTAAACTACAGGGCTCAAAAAACTGTTCCAGCACCGAGGAAATAGCTGGAACAAGTTGTTTACGCCGTGGAAACAACTTGTTTACGCGCCAAAA
>CAMNHM010000134.1 GCA_946539475.1 uncultured Prevotellaceae bacterium
GGACGTGTTGATAAGTTCATGAGCCGCTACGGTAAGGCTGCGAAGAAGTAAGATACTTACACCCACTTTACATGACTTAAAGGTGCGTCCAAGGTAGTTGCATATGCCTTGTGCGCACCTTTTCTCCCTATCACTAACCATAGAACATGAAACTGCTAGAAGCCTGCAAACACGCCCCGCTGTTGCTGCTTGCCCTGCTTGCCGCCTGCCACGACACTTCCGACGACGACTGGAACGAGCAGAAGCCCACCGAGGTGAATGTCAACCGCAACGACACGCAGCAGGAGCCGGCATTGTCACGACTGGAGTTCCCAAAGGTCAAAGGCGGCAGTTCCATCGTTCTGATCCACACTACCAACGACCGCTACGGCATCAACTACAGCGTAGAATGGGACTGTGACAAGAAGGCACAGCGATGGTCGGCCTACCAGATGGATCATAACACCTGCCGGCAGTCTACGTCGCGCTATCGCTCCGACGACAACCAATATCCCTACGACCCACTGTTGCTGCACAGCCAATATCTCAGTCAGGACTGTTTCTGGAACAGTGGCTTTGACCACGGACACATCTGCCCATCGGCCGACCGCCTCTACTCTGCCGAAGCCAACTACCAGACCTTCTTCCTCACCAACATGCAACCACAGTATCGCAACTTCAACGGTGGTGAGAACAGTCCCTGGTATAGGTTGGAGAGCCAAGTCCGCTCCTGGGCTAACGCCACTACGACAGAGACGCTCTACGTCGTAAAGGGTGGCACTATCGAGGACTCCCAGGTACTTCCCACCCGTGTAAAAGGCGAAATGCTAGTACCGAAGTATTTCTTCGTCGCGCTTCTGCTGAAAAATGCCCAGGGATATAAGGCCGCTGGTTTCTGGATGGAGCATCAGAGTAACTTCCTCACCGCACAGCCCTTGTCCACCTATGCCGTCAACATCCGGCAGCTCGAGGAGCTGACCGGCATCGACTTCTTCTGCAACCTCCCCGACGAGACTGAGAACCGCGTCGAGACGCTCCCCATTGAGAATGTCAAAAGAGCCTGGGGACTGTGAGAGTTGAGAGATGAGAGTTGAGAGATGAGAGATGAGAGATGAGAGTTGAGAGATAAGAAAAGATTATTTAACCCTATAACAAACAACATGAGAACAGTTTATGATTTCACTGTCAAGGACAGAAAAGGAAAAGACGTGTCGCTGAAGGAGTATGCCAACGAGGTGCTGCTCATCGTGAACACTGCTACTAAGTGTGGCTTCACGCCGCAATACGACGAGCTAGAGAAGCTCTACGAGAAATATCGCGCACAGCACTTTGTCATTCTCGACTTCCCCTGCAACCAGTTCGGACAGCAGGCACCTGGCACCGACGAGTCCATCCACGAGTTCTGCAAGCTGAACTTCGGAACGGAGTTCCCCCGCTTCAAGAAGGTAAAGGTGAACGGACCCGATGCCGACCCTCTCTTCAAGTTCCTCCAGGAGCAGAAGGGCTTTGCTGGATGGGACATGGATCATCCCATTGCCCACATCCTCGACGACATGCTCTCGAAGGAAGACCCGCAGTACAAGGAGAAGCCCGACATCAAGTGGAACTTCACCAAGTTCCTCGTCGACAAGAAAGGCATGGTCGTCGCCCGCTTTGAGCCAACGACCAAGACTGAGGAGATCGAGCAGAAGATCGAGGAGCTTCTGAAATAAGGAGAACAAGGCATGGAGCACACAAAATGTCTCATCATAGGCAGCGGACCGGCAGGCTATACGGCAGCCATCTATGCCAGCCGCGCCAACCTCAGCCCAGTCGAATACTGCGGACTACAGCCCGGCGGACAGCTCACCCAGACCACTGAGGTGGAAAACTTCCCTGGTTATCCCAACGGTGTCGACGGCAATCAGATGATGCTCGACCTGCGCCAGCAGGCAGAGCGCTTCGGTGCCGATATCCGCGACGGCGAGATTGTAGAGGTCGACTTCTCCGCCCGCCCCTATCGCGTAAAAGACGATATGGGCCGTGAGCTGGAGGCCGACACCGTGATCATCGCCACTGGAGCATCGGCCAAGTATCTAGGACTCCCCGACGAGACGAAGTACAACGGTATGGGCGTGTCGGCATGTGCCACCTGCGACGGTTTCTTCTATCGCAAGAAGACCGTGGCCATTGTTGGCGGTGGCGATACCGCATGTGAGGATGCCCTCTACCTGAGCGGCCTCTGCCGTAAGGTCTATCTCATCGTCCGCAAGCCCTTCCTGCGTGCCTCGAAGGTGATGCAGCAGCGTGTTCAGGAGCGTGAGAACATCGAGATACTCTTCGAGCACAACACCGTGGGACTCTTCGGAGAGAACGGTGTCGAGGGGGCTCATCTGGTGAAGCGTCGCGGAGAGCCCGACGAGGAGATGGTCGACATCGCCATCGACGGCTTCTTCCTGGCCATCGGCCACAAGCCCAACACCGACCTCTTCCGCCCCTGGCTGGATGTCGACGAGGTAGGCTATCTGAAAAAGATCGACGGCACACCGCGCACCAAGCTACCCGGCATCTTCGTTGCTGGCGACTGCGCAGACCCCACCTATCGCCAGGCCATCACCGCAGCTGGCACCGGCTGCCAGGCTGCCATCGAGGCCGAGCGTTTCCTCATGCAATAGCCTGACGTATAGCCATAAAAACAATAGGTTTACGACCGCCCATATCGACCGGGCTCGTAAACCTATTGTTTTTGTGTCGTAACTATACTACTTTCGAGTCGTAACTATATTGTTTTCTAATCGTAATTATAGTACTTACGAGTCGTAACTATACTACTTTCTTACCTTGACGATATCACAGCGAGCGAATCAGCTTCTGCATGTCAGCCATTCGTTCCTCGACACACTGGAAATAGCGGAGCTGGTTGCGGGTGCGTACGAGGTTATGGTCGGCATAGAGCGTCTTGTAGTAGGTGTCGCCATTGAGGTAGTCGGCAAGGAACCTCACTGCCTGCATCATGGGGAAGAGGGCCACGGCAAAAGGCAGGTTGTCGCGCTCGACGTGCGTGAGGAAGGTGGCCGACTCAAGATATCCACGAGTGAAAGCCTCGAAGATGTCCCATCTGAAACTGACCTTCTCCAGCTCGGGGGAGTCTTCGGCAACGCTGTTGGCAGCAGTACGCAGGAAGTCGCCATAGTCGGAGAAGACATAGGCGGGCATGACGGTGTCGAGGTCGATGACACAGAGCACGTGCCCCTGCTGGTCGAAGAGCATGTTGTTCACCTTCGTATCGCAATGGCAGATGCGCTTCGGCAGCAGTCCCTCGCGGTGCAGCTGCTCGGCAAGGCACATGTCGTCGGCATATCGCCAGATCAGCTCCAGCTCCTCAGCAACGCTACTGAGACGTCCTGCTGCATCACGGCTGACGGCATCGCGCAACTGACGGATGCGCAACTCCATGTTATGGAAGTCAGGAATGGTCTCGCCAAGTTCCTCAGGCAGGTCGGTCAGCTGTTGCTCAAAGCGTCCGAAGGCACGTCCTGCATCGTAGGAGGATGCAGGCGTGACCTCGTTGACTGTCACCGTATCAGCGATGAAGACCGATACGCGCCAATAGTTGCTACCGTCGTGATAGTAGGTCTTACCAGAGGGGGTCTCGACAAAGCGCAGCACGCGCCGGTCGATGTCGTCGGCAGCCACTGCCTCAAGCTTCTGTCGCAGGTGGCGGGTGACAGCCTCTATATTATGCTGCAGCAGATCGACATCGGTGAAGATGGCATGATTGATCCTCTGCAGCACGTAGTCGGGCTGGTCGTGCTCAGCGGTCGTCACCCGGAAGGTGTCGTTGATGAGTCCGTTACCCAGCGGCTCAATGGTGTCGACGGTACCTTTCAGGACGAAATGGCTGAGAATATCTTTCGGCTGTTCCATGTTACTTGAAAGCATAGTGGAACCCTTTTACGCGATCCCATGCTCCACGGGTGAAGTCGGGAATGGCTACCGGTGCAGAGTTGTTCTCCAGCGAGAGGCGTGTCAGCGGGCCCAGACAGCACCACTCTGCCAGATCGTAGACGTCCATGTCGAGGGGCAGTCCGTTGCGCAGGCAGTAGATGAGGCGATAGTCCATGATGAAGTCCATACCGCCGTGGCCACCCACTTTCTTAGCCTGTTCCTCGAGATCTTTCACGAAGTCGGGCAGGTACTTGTGGAGCATGGCCTGGCAGAGCTCGTCGGGCATGGCCGAGTGGGCACTGAGGTTCTGATAGTCGGGACTCTCGCTGCCGGCAAGCTGCTCCTGACGGAACAGCAGCTCGTTGACGGGATACTTGCTGGCATAGCCGTCGCTGCCGACGACCTTGAACATACGGCTGTAGGGACGTGGCGTGAGTACGTTGTGCTGGATCAGCATCGACTTGCCGTTGACGGTGCGGATGAGTGTCGATGTCTGGTCGCCGTTCTGGAAGTCAGGACAGTCCTCGCCCGTCAGTCTCTTCACCACCTTCGGACCGTTGTACGGCTTCGTGTCAACAGCCACAAGATACTCCATGCGGTCGCCGCGATGGATGTTCAGCACCTGGCAGTCGGGGCCGATGCCGTGCGTGGGATAGACGTCGCCGCGATGCTTGGCGTTGTAGTCCAGGCGCCAGTTGTTCCAATATTCGCTCCAGAAGTCGTCGAGGTTGTGCAGATAGGAGCCTTCCACGTGCAGCACTTCGCCGAAGAGTCCCTGCTGGGCCATGTTCAGTGCTGCCAGCTCGAAGAAGTCGTAGACGCAGTTCTCGAGCATCATGCAATGCTTACGGGTGCGCTCCGCGGTATTGATGAGCGACCATATCTCGTCCATGTCCATAGCTGCCGGCACCTCAATGGCGACGTGCTTGCCATGCTCCATGGCATAGAGGGCAATGGGCACATGGTGAACCCAGTCGGTAGCGATATAGATAAGGTCGATGTCGTCGCGGTCGCACATCTCCTTATAGGCCTCGGTAGAACCGCTATAGCCAGTGGCACGCTGACGGCCGAATTTCTCCAACAGCTGCTGGCAAGCCTCAACACGGTCGGCTTCGACGTCGCAGAGGCCCTTCACGTCGGTTCCCTCTATCTGTGCAAAGCGCTCCACGGCACCAGGGCCGCGCATGCCCAGTCCGACAAATCCCACGCGTACCACGTCGATGGGCTCCACGGCTAGCTCTAGCACATCCTCCTGTCCGGCTGGGCGGACGGGAACATCAGTCTGCAGCATAGTCAGCTGCTGCGTCTTCGTGCCTGTGCAAGCTGCCAAGAGCACACAGACGACGCTAAACAGTAATAGTTTCTTCATAGTTTTTAGGGTTTAAAAGTTATTCGTATTAACAGGCCTTAAAGCTCATGTCGAGACCTTTGACGCTGTGGGTGAGTGCTCCTACCGAGACGAAGTCAACTCCCTGCTCGGCATAGTCGCGGATGGTATCATAGGTGATTCCCCCACTCGACTCGGTCTCGAAGCGATGGTCGATAAGGTCGACGGCCTTCTTCGTATCGGCAACAGAGAAGTTGTCGAGCATGATACGGTCGACGCCGCCATGGTCAAGGACTTGCTGAAGCTCGTCGAAGTTTCTGACTTCAATTTCAATCTTTAGGTTCATTCCCCTTTCCTCCAGATACTTATGGCAGCGGTCGATGGCATTGACGATACCCCCTGCAAAGTCGACATGGTTATCCTTGAGCAGGATCATGTCGAAGAGGCCGATACGGTGGTTGCATCCGCCGCCGATCTTCACGGCCTGCTTCTCGAGCATGCGCATGCCGGGAGTGGTCTTACGGGTATCAAGGACGCGCGTGCCAGTGCCCTTTAGACGCTCGACATAGCGGGCGGTCATCGTAGCAATGCCACTCATGCGCTGCATGATGTTGAGCATCAGGCGCTCGGTCTGCAGCAGCGAGCGTACGCGGCCACTGACGATCATTGCCACGTCGCCCTTCTTGACAGCCGAGCCGTCGGGCATGAGCACCTCGACCTTCATCTCCGGGTCGAAACGGCGGAACACCTCCTTGGCCACTTCGATGCCAGCGAGGATGCCGTCTTCCTTGATCAGCAGACGTGAGCGCCCCATTGCATCCTCAGGGATACAGCAGAGCGTGGTATGGTCGCCATCGCCGATGTCCTCGGCAAACGACAGGTCGATGAGTCGGTCGACCAATTCTTCTGTGCTTAGCATAGGCTTCTTCGGGTTTTAGTGATTACTCGAAATAGATGCCAAAGCTGATGCGCAGTCCGAGGCCCGAGTAGTCCTGGTCCTTCAGGCTCTGGTTGTAGTAGAGCTCAGGCTCGATGGTCACGGTGCGGTTGAGGAAGAAGGCATAGCCAAGCTGCACGGTAGGCATGAAGTCGTCGTAGTGGTGCTGATGTACGTAGTTGCCTCCCAGTCCGAGGTAGAGTCCGTTCTGCTCGATATAGTAGCGCAGACCTGCCCCTGCATTGAAGGTGTTGGAGGCATACTTGTGGTATCCGTAGCCCACCTGTCCTGTCACCATCCAGTTGTCAGTAAACAAATATCCTGCCTTTGCCTGCACATCGAGGTTCCACTTCTTGCAGTCGGAGAAATTCAGGTCGAAGCCCGAGAGTCCCGTTGACACGTAGTACTTACCCTCACCGAAGGGAGGACGGTCGAATGAGGGCTTGGTGTAGCCCTGTGCCTGACTGGCCATTGCGACGATGGCGCAGACGAGCGTTAGAAAGATTTTCTTCATAAATAATTGATTATTTGATGGATTGTTGATATTTTCTATACCAAAGGAAGAACCATGTCACGGCGATGCAGAAGCACAGGCCGCCGAGCAGGTAGGCCAGTGTCTCGTCGAGGAAGAAGGCCTGCTTCGAGATGAAGAGGAATGTCGAGCAGACGGTCGTCATGAAGAGTGCGGGGATGAGCGTGATGATGAAGGGCTTCTTCTTCTGCACGAGGTAGACGGTGACTGTCCACAGCGTGAAGACCGAGAGCGTCTGGTTAGACCATCCGAAGTACTGCCAGATGGTGTTGAAGCCATCGGGATTCTCCATCTGCCATATCAGCAAGGCGATGGAGCTCACGAACATCGGGATGCAGATCATCAGTCGGTTGCGGATGGGTCGCTGGTCCATCTTCAGCCATTCGGCCACGATCAGTCGACTTGAACGGAAGGCGGTGTCGCCACTGGTAATGGGCGCCGCCACAACGCCGAGCATGGCAAGTATTCCTCCGAAGACGCCCAGCCAGTCGTTGCAGATGAGATTGACGACTGAGGGTGCCGACGTATGATAGCCCGAGGCCACGCCCATCAGCTCATAGCCCGGCGTCGTGCCGTCGTTATAGAAGAAGTACATCGAGACGGTGGCCCAGATCAGTGCCACGGCTCCCTCGGTGATCATGGCTCCGTAGAAGATGGGGCGCCCCATGCGCTCACTCTTCACACAGCGGGCCATCAGCGGCGTCTGCGTGGCATGGAAGCCACTGATGGCGCCGCAGG
>CAMNHM010000135.1 GCA_946539475.1 uncultured Prevotellaceae bacterium
GCGTGGGCGCAGACGTAAATATGGTACGTGCGGGCATTGGCTCCGACACCCGCATTGGCCGGAAATTCCTCTATGCCGGATGTGGCTATGGAGGCAGCTGTTTTCCGAAGGACGTGAAGGCGCTCATCAAGACTGCCGACCAGAACGGCTACTCGATGGAGGTGCTGAAGGCCGTAGAGCGTGTCAACGAGCGTCAGAAGAGCATTCTCTTCGAGAAGCTGCAGCGTGCCTTTGAGGGCGAGAGCCTCAAAGGCAAGACCATCGCCATGTGGGGGCTGTCGTTCAAGCCCGAAACCGACGATATGCGTGAGTCGACCGCCCTGGTGATGATCGAGAAGTTGCTCGACGCCGGCTGCACCATCCGAGCCTACGACCCCATCGCCATGAACGAGTGCCGACGCCGCATCGGCGATCGCATCACCTACTGTCGCGACATGTACGATGCCGTGCTTGATGCCGATGCCCTGCTGCTGCTCACCGAGTGGAAGGAGTTCCGTCTGCCCACCTGGGGAGTCATCCGCAAGGCCATGCGCAAGCCGCTCGTCATCGACGGACGTAACATCTTCGACATCGAAGAGTTGGAAGAGAATGAGTTTGAATACCACTGCATAGGAAAGTAACACATGAGACGTCTGTCCCTCCTCTCCGCACTTCTACTCCTGCTACTTGCCGCCTGCCGGCAGCAGCAGGAGAAAGCCATTGTCACTACCGCCGATGCCGTGCCACAGGAGGACACGCTGGCAAAGACACAGCTGCAGGGCACCTGGATGGACAACGTCACGGGCGAGGTGATGCTAAAAGCCGAGGGCGACACCATCTACTACGCCGACGCCACCAATCTACCTACTTATTTCCGCATCGTCGGCGACTCCATTGAGTTGGGCAACGATGTCTATCAAATCACGAAGCAGACGCCTCACAACTTCTGGTTCCTCAACCATGCCGGCGACGAGATACAGCTAGTGAAGCGCGACTCTGCCGACGCCGACCAACCTGACTTCGTGTCGCAGGAGCCGAAGGTCATCAGCACGACAGAGGTCGTCAAGATCGATTCCGTGGTGATGTACGGCGGACAGCGTTACCATTGGTACATTGCCATCAACCCCACGCGCTATCGTGTGTTGCGCACCACCTACACCCCCGAAGGTGTCGCCGTGCAGAATGTCTACTACGACAACATCATCCACGTCAGCGTCTTCAAGGGCAACCGCCGCCTCTTCGGGCGTAACTTCA
The DNA here is from genome assembly GCA_946539475.1 of uncultured Prevotellaceae bacterium. The sequence goes on from CAMNHM010000135.1 coordinate 1,234, forward strand.
ACAAGCAGGCGTATGCTGCCGACGTACCACAGGAGTTCCTCGATCAGTCGATCCTCGGCAACATCCGCTATAGCCACACCGACAGCCAGGGGTTCCATTTCAACGCCACCATCTGCATACCTGATGGCGACAGCTGCTATCTGGTCGAGACACTCATCAGTTTCGACGGGCAGCTCTCCCTGAAACTCCTGGAGTACTAGTGTCTTTCCATGTGATCACTCCGTGAGCCAGTCATCAATCAGACGACGGGCGATACTCAGTTTCTCAGGCAGTTTCGGCAGGTGGTCACGATGAAACCATGCCACATTCTTCAGTTCCTCGCGCTGCACGTGGATACGTCCGCCTGCATAGTCGGCCGTAAAGCCTACCATCAGCCCGGATGGATAGGGCCACGGCTGCGAGTCGAAGTATCGGATGTTCTTCACCTCAAGCCCCGTTTCCTCCCTGACCTCCCGCACGACAGCTTCCTCCAGCGTCTCGCCCGTCTCCACGAATCCGGCAATCAGCCCGTAGAAGTCGCCACGGAAATTTCGTGCCCTGGCCATCAGCACCTCATCGTCACCCCTCGTGATGCGCACGATGATGGCAGGCGCCACCTGCGGCCACACCTCCTTCCCACAGTGTTCACAGCGCTTCGAGATGTCGGTATGCAGGCGCATCGGTCCTCCGCAGACGCCGCAGAAGCGGGTGTTCTTGTCCCAGTAGAGCAGCTCGGCACATTTGCCTGCCTTCAGGTATAGTTCCTCCGGCAGCTTGTAATAGCTCTGACGCAACGGACAAGGTGTGAGCGCCCCGCCTTCGGCAGGGGTGTCGATAGCATAGGCACATACCTCAGTATCGCCCAGCGGCGCCACTCGCATCACCGTCGTCCAGCTCTTCAACTCAGTTGGCGCCTCTTCACACAGGGGAATGGTGAAAGAACCGTCGTCGAGCCGCTCCAACAGCAGCTCATCTTTGCAAAAGACAAAATAATAACGTTTCATTCGGCAAAGATACAACTTTTTCCGCTTTTTCTTGGATTTCTGCTCATTTTTTTATACCTTTGACCCTCGAAATGAGAAAGATTCTATTGCTGACGCTTTTTGTGGGGCTACAGGTGCGGGCCCAACAGGTAGAGCAGCTGCTCACAGCTTTTGAGCAGAAGCCCTGCTCGGAGACCGCCAACGCCTTCTTCGGTGAGCTGCTCCATGCTGAATTCCTCGACGAGAAGATCACGTTCAACAATCAGGCGACGGTCGACTCACTGCGCCAGCAAGTGTGCTACTGGGCGGCCGAGTGGTACTACGACCAGCAGCAATATGAGCAAGCCGAACGCCATGCCGCCGTCGCCCTACCCCTCTATCACGTTGGCAACGACGAGCGCGCCGACTGTCTGAACCTGCTGGCAATGATTGCCGTCAGGCAGGGACACATTGCCCAGGCCGCCAGCTATGCCAAGCAATGCCTGGAGATGGACCGGCGCAGCGGCGACGACGATCGCATTGCCTCGAGCATGAACACCGTAGCGGGCATCTACATGGCCGGCTACCAGGCAAAGGAGGCTGAGCAGTACATCCTCGGTGCCCTCAACCACATCGGGCGCGTCAACAACCCTCCCCGACACGCCGTCATCCTCGGCATGGCATCCGAAGTCTACCACACCCTTGGCAATGACCAGCTGGCACTGGCCTATGCCCAAGAGGCCTACCATATCGACTCCATCCTGGGACGCCGGCAGCAGATGGCCATCCGACTGTCGCAGCAAGGATCCGCCCTGCTAGGCCTTCACCGCTATGCCGATGCCGAACACATCTACCGGCAGGTCATCCCCACGCTGAAGGCAGCAGGCGACAGCCACTCCTATGCCATCGCCCTGAACCGCCTGGGCATGGCGCTGCTCTGTCAGGACAGGCAGCGTGAGGCCATACCTTATTATAAAGAGGCGGCCACACTGTTCGCACAAATGGGCGATCTATACAACGAGCTCCACTCCCACCGAGGACTTTACGAGAGCTATTGGACCGTCGATTCCGACTCGGCAAAGATGGAGCTCGACCGCTTCGAACTGCTGAAGGACTCACTCTACAAGCACAGCACCGCCGACGCCCTGTCCCGCTATAATGCCGAGTTTGGCTACGACCTCCTTCAACAGGAGAACGCCTCTATTCGCCAGGCCCGCCGCCACACCATCTTTATTGCCCTGTCGGCCACGCTCATCATCCTGGTCATCGCCCTTCTTGCCTTCCGAAGGCTGCGCCGCCGTCAGCAGCAGCGCATACAGGAGCTGATGGAGGAGATCAACCATCTCACTGCCCACCCCACCCCAACGAAAGCGGAGGGCTGCCACGAACAAGACGGCGCACCGGCTGACGACGCTGCTGCCTGCCCCACTTCCCCCTCGCCTTTCCTACAGCGCCTCGTCGAGGTAGTAAACGAGGGGCTTGCCTCTGGCGACTATAGCGTGGAGACGATAGCCTCGAAGATGAACATGAGCATCTCCACCTTCCGCCGCCGACTGCTCAGCGACACCGGCGAGACTCCCAAGGCTTTCATCCTCTCCATACAGATGCAGCGCGCCGCCATGCTGCTCGCCGAAAGTCCCGAAACGTCCATCCAGCAGGTGGCACGTCTCTGCGGCTTCGACGAGATCAGCTCCTTCGGACATACCTTCAAGCGTATATATGGATGCTCACCCTCACAGTATCGGGAGGCCCGCAACGCGCAAAATCAGGCCTAACACAGCGTTTTGAACGAAAACGACAACTCCACGCCCTGTTTTTGAACGGTTTTATCAACCGTCCTAACGTGTTTTCTTCGTACCTTTGCGTCCGAAATCGCTTACACTACGGACAAGGAACTATTTTATTCATTCATATTAACACATCATTCGATCATGAAGAAAGCATTATTCAGTTTCGCCATCGTGGCAGCAGGCCTGCTCGTGGCATCGTGTGGAAACAAGAGTAGCAACGCTGAGGCACCCGCCGATGCAGTCGAGAGCGAAGTGGCCGAAGCCGCCGAGGCTCCTGCAGCCAACAGCGCCGTCGAGAGCGAGTACTTCACACTCAGCGTACCCGCCGGCTGGAAGTACAACGAAAATGCCAGCTCGTCGACCTCGGTGACGATCGATGCCCCCGACTATGGTCAGTTTGAGAGCGTCGTCATCTATGTGAACAAGGAGGAGACGAGTGCCGAGAAGCTGCGCGACCAGTATTTCGGCGACGGTGCCGGCAAGGAGAAGGCTGCCGATGTCACCATTGGCGGCAAGACCTTCAAGCATCTCTATTATACTGAGAGCTCCGACTACGGCAGCGACCTGTTCACCGAGGTCGACGGCGGAGTGCTCGTTGTAAGCCTGTCGAGGAACCTGCCCGTCGAGGCAGAGGCCCTGAAGCCCCTCGTTGAGAGCATCAAGCTCAAGTAAGGCCATACGACAACAAAGCCGGACATCATGAAGAAAGCATTATTCAGTTTCGCCATCGTGGCAGCAGGACTGCTCGTGGTATCGTGTGGAAGTAAGGGCGGCAACAGCCAGCAGCAGGCCGGCGAGCAGGCTGAGGTGGTGGTGCCCGATGGTTACAAGACCTATGAGTTCGCACACTTCACCATGAGCGTGCCCGAGGAGTTCACGCCCGGCGAAGAGCAAGACTACGGTGGTCCTACCAACGTGCGCTATACTTCAGAGAAGATGCTCATGCACGACGATGGTGATGAGTACACCAGCTCGGCCACCATCGACTGCGGCTATGCCGGCGCCGAAGGGGCCACCACCTCGCAGATCAAGGAGGTGGCCACCAACCTGAAGCTGAGTCAGGAGGCCGCTGGCGAGACGTGCGACGAGCCTGTCATCGACGGCAACATCGTCCTGATGCGCCACTACAACGACAGTGGCGATGGCTATAAGATGATTACCTGGCGCTGGTGGATTCTCACCGATAGCGGCAAGGGCATTTCCGGCAACATCAACTATCCCGAAACCGAGGCCAAGTACTACGACGGCCTGGCTCAGAAGATAGTAAAGACCATCCGCTTCAAGTAGCCTTCTACACTCTGTAACAACAATCATTAAACCCAAATCGGAGGCCGGGAAACCAAGGGAGACAGCCTCAATACGTCTCTTTGTACACGTCCGACAGGCACTTGCAAGATGCTCCCTTGGGCCCTTGGCCTGCAGAGAAGGCTACCTGCGACACCAAAACAACTTGTTTTGGTAATCAAAGTCGGCCACTTTGGTAATCAAAGTCGGCCTCTTTGGTAATCAAAGTCGGCCTCTTTGAAGACCAAAACAAGTTGTTTTGGTAGCGCGAGAAGCCTACTTTGCATCTCAAAGTCTCGGCGCGGCCTTACGTTCCCTACTTGCCAAACACCAGTTTCCGGTCTCGTTTGGCAGCAGCCTTCGTCCACTTCTCAGGCACGAACTTCCAGTTCTTCCCTGCCCGCGGCGTCACAGTGCCCTGTCGCTCAATCTCTTCCATCAGGTAGTGGCGCAGGTCCAGCTCACTCTGGTATACGATGCGACTTTTGAGCTCCTCCTTCGCGATGCCCGCACCTCTCGTAATCAGGTCGCCGCCGCCGTTGGCGCGGTAGCTGTTCATCACCACGCGGTAGGTCTTCTGCTCGTCGAAGGGCTCGCCGTTGCTCATTCTCAGCACGCGGACTTTCTCACCGTCGGGCTTCGTCACGTCCACCTCATAGTCGATGCCGGCGGCCGAGTCGAAGTTGAAGGTATAGTTCACGAAGCCCATGCGCTGCTGGTCGCCGCGGCTGCGGTCGTTCAGTAGCAGCAAGTGGTCGTCGGCACTCTTCATCGTGTTCACCCACAGGTCGTAGCTCATCTCCAGGTGGCGACGTATCTCCCCGCCAGTCATCTTCACCACGTAAAGCTGGTTCTCAAAGCGATACAGCTTGAACATGTCAGCCACACTGATCGGGCCCTTCTCTATCCGGCTGTCGAACGACAGTGGCGCGTTCATCGAGATGTCAGCGCCTGTGATGCGTAACTGCAGCTCATGAATGAAGTCGGTGAAGGCCGAGTTGCCGAAATAGCTGTCACGAGTGCTGACAGCCGTGGCGAAAGTGCCAATCCTCCGGTCTACGAATTCCTTCACGCGGTCTATCTGCGGCTGGAAGTGAGCCACCATCCGTTGGTCTATCTCCTCCTCACGCACGTTGACGATGTCGCCCTTGATCTTCTTCCCCACCAGGCGGTCACCGTCGTAGGTCAGCTCGATGACAGCCTCCGCCACGTTCTGGCCGTAGCATGAGGGGTCTACGCACACCACGTCCTCCCCTCGCGGGTTCTTCAGCACCTCGTTGTGTACCTGATGGTCGTGACCGAAGAAGATGGCATCGAAGCCCTCCACCTCCTGAGCCACGCGCCTTGTAGCGTCTTCCTCGATGCCATTCTCCATAGTGATGCCGCCGTCCAGGCCGCTATGGAACAGTCCGAACAGCAGGTCGGGCTGCTCCACCTGCCGGATATACTTCACCCAGCGCTTGGCACACGCCACCATCTCCTCAAACTCCAGTCCTTGCCAAAGACTCTCGTTCAGCCATCGGGGTATGGCCGGGGTCACCATGCCGAGGATGGCAATCTTCACCGTCCGCTGCCCCACCCTGCGTTCTATCAGGGCGTAGGGCTTGACGTAGGGCAGGCTGTTGCTGCGGTCCACGATGTTCGCCCCGATCACCGGACAGCGCACCTCGCGAATCCACTTGTCGTACACCTTGTGTCCTGTCTCCACATCATGGTTTCCCACCGCCTCGGCATCGTAGCGCAGGTAGTTCACCAAGCTCGCCGCCAGGTTCTCCTCCTCAGGCATCACGTAGTTCGTCCAGTACACACAGGGCTGTCCCTGCAATATGTCACCATTGTCGACGAGCAACAGCCTGTCGCCATATTCTTTCCGTTGGCGTTCCACGTACGTACTCACTCGTGCCAACGTGCCTTTCAGCGGTTTCCGCTCTATGAAGTCATAGGGAAAGAAGTGGCCGTGTATGTCGCTCGTCTCCACCACCTTCATTTTCACCGTCTGCGTCTGGCTCATTCCATTTGTAGCGCCCAGACAGAGCATTCCTGTCAGGGCCGTTATCATCATTAGCCTTTTCATATCATCATTTCTCATTATTGAGCCCACTTGAAAAAGTCTCAGTGATATTGCGAACATTGGCGCAGCCGCTCC
>CAMNHM010000136.1 GCA_946539475.1 uncultured Prevotellaceae bacterium
GGCCAACATCACCCTGAACGGCACGAAGTGCTCGGCTGCATCGGGTGCCACCACGGCGATGGATGTCGACATCACGCTGCCCACGCTGCAGGAGGGTACGGCCTACACGCTGACAATTCCCGAAGGGGCCGTCGTTGCCAAGAGCGATCCCAATGCCAAGGCTCCGGCCTACACTGTCAGCTTCACCACGAAGGCAGCGGCCCCGCACGTCGACAACAACGATGCCATCGCGCTGGCCAAGCGTTTAGGGTGGGGATGGAACCTGGGCAACCATTTCGATACCAGCAGCGACGAGGACGGGAAACGCCCGCAGTGGGGCTACTGGGACAATGCTACGCCTACGCAGAAGCTCTACGACAACCTGAAGCAGGCCGGTGCCAGCACCGTCCGCATCGGTGTCACCTGGGGCAACTACCAGAACACCACAGACTGGACCATCGATGCCGGCTATATGGCTGAGGTGAGGCAGAATGTGGAGATGGCCGAGGCTGCCGGGCTGAACGTCATCCTCAACATGCACCACGATGAATACTGGCTCGACATCAAGTCGGCTGCCGGCAACAACATCGTCAACGATGGCATCAAGGCACGCCTGCAGAAGACCTGGACGCAGATAGCCGAGGCCTTCAAGGACAAGGGCGACTTCCTCTTTTTCGAGACCTTCAACGAGGTGCAGGACGGCCAGTGGGGCTGGGGTGAGAACCGTACCGACGGTGGCAAGCAATACCGCACGCTGAACGAGTGGAATCAGGTATGTGTAGATGCCATCCGGGCCACCGGCGGCCAGAATGCCACACGCTGGATTGGCGTGCCGGGCTATGCCAGCGGGCCTACCTTCGCACTCATCGACGACTTCAAGATTCCTACTGATCCTGCCGGGCATATCATGGTCAGCGTCCACTTCTACGACCCCAGCAACTTCACGCTGACGCCGGAGAACAAAGACGGTAAGAGCGAGTGGGGACATACTGCCGCAGCCGGAAAGGCCGACGCGGGCAGCAACGAAGACCACGTCGTGGACACCTTCAAGAAATTGTACGAGAAGTTCGTGGTCAACAACATCCCCGTCTACATCGGCGAGTATGGCTGCGTGCAGCACACAACGGAACGCTCCAACCTCTTCCGCAACTACTATCTGGAGTATGTCTGCCGTGCGGCTCATACCTACAATATGCCCCTTTGCCTCTGGGACAACAACTCACAGGGCGGTGGCAACGAGCATCATGGCTATTTCAACCACAACGACGGCAGCTACCTTAACAACATGGGACCGCTCGTGGCCACGATGGTCAAGGCTGCTACCAGCGACGATACTGCCTATACGCTGGAATCAGTCTACAACAACGCTCCGAAATGAATCTGACGGCTCGCTGATACGATGACCGTAACAGCGCCATTTGCAAAGCCCCGGCTATCCTCAGGCCGGGGCTTTTTGTGATGGGTTATAGACAAAAAAAGAGCGGTATGAATCGCTCACCCCGCACTTCCACTTCCTTGGATAGTTAAAATGTAACCATCATAACAAGGAAAATTCTAATAACATAATCTTTACCTTAAAATCTATTAACTACTAACCTAATGAATAATGCGCTGTAGTCATCACGACTACAGGTGCAAAGGTACTCATTTTTGGGGGAATTAAAGGTCTGTTTGTGTTCGATTCTTCCAAAAAGGAAGTTGTTTTTGACATAGGTCAAAGGGGCTACAGGAAGTAGATGCCCTCAGACCCCATGTTGAGCAGTAGGTCGAGGATGCTGAGGTTGGGCAGGAATCCGTGACGTTGGCCGAACACCTGATAGTAAGGGCGTGGCACGAAGGTGGCATCGGGAGCAGGATGCTTAGGGTTGATGGCCAGTCGGAAGTCGTCGGTGTCAGGATGTGGCTCATAGGCTGCCGTACGGCTGATGGTCGGGTGGATGTCGAGCAGGCAGCACATCGTGCGGCAGATGTCTTCGTTGTAGTCCAGCAGGTATTCCCATCGCCGCTCGAAGAAGAAGGGCCGCAGGTCGTCCTCATAGTATTCCAGGAAGGGCGAGTCGCCATAAGCCGAGGTGATAGCCTGCCAGTGGAGGTGCCGCCAGTTGCCGTGGTCGCTGATTCGAAGGTGCTGTATGGAGCAGTGGTCGTCGTGAACAACGGGCACGGTGAGTGCCTGCGTGCCCTGCGCCGTAGCTATCACGCAGCGGTTGCGGTAGGTCTGCTTGACGAATGTCTCGTGTTGCTCGATCTCCACCTGTTGGTAGCGGTGGAGTTTCTGATACCACTGGATGGGGCCGAAGTAGGTGGTCGAGAGGAGCATGGGGTGGAGGGTGGAAGGTGGAGGGTGGAAGGTGGAAGGTGGAAGGTGGAAGGTGGAGGGTGGAAGGTGGTTATTCGTCGAGCGAGAGCAGTGTGCGCTGTGTGCGCCATCCTCGCCAGAAGGGCTCTTGGTGGTCGTGGCTATAGACAATCGTGGTGGCACGCCCGATGATGAGCTGTTCGGCTATGAAGCCCAGTGTGCGGGAGTCGAGGCTGTTCTCCTCGCTGACGGCTTCCATCCAGTAGTGGTCGGAGGCTGCGCAGTTTACCCGTCCCGGCACAATGGTCTCCTTGCCCTGGTAGAGGATGGTGTCGCCGGGGAGCGCCTTACAGCGGCAGATAAGCACCTCGTCGGCATTGCCGGGATGCTCGAACACCACCAGGTCGCCACGTCTCACGCTGCAGCGCCCCACGCGGCAGTAGGGTAGCAGTCCCTCGTCGCTGCCCACGCGCAGCCCGTAGCTCCATCGGTTGACCAGCAGGCGGTCGCCTTGCATGAACACGGGCTCCAGTCCCTTGCCCTCAATAGTGACGATGGTGAGCACCAACGCCCTGAAGCAGAGCATCAGCACGAACGCCACCACCAGGGCAATGAGGAACTTCAGCCTGAACATCTTCCGGAAAGTGTCGCGTTACTTGATGTTGTCGACCATGCGGAACAGTCGTCCCCAGCGGATGCCTCCTGAGAAGAGCCCGCGGTCGGGGTCGCTGCTCCACCAGATGAAGATGGGCTTGCCCACGATGTGGTCCTCAGGCACGAAGCCCCAGTAGCGGCTGTCGGCTGAGTTATGGCGGTTGTCGCCCATCATCCAGTAGTAGTCGAGCTTAAAGGTATACGTGGTCGTCGCCTTGCCGTTGATATAGATCTTTCCGTCCTTCACCTCGAGCTTGTTGCCCTCGTAGGCACGGATGCAACGCTCGTAGACGGGCAGGTTCTCCAGCGTGAGATCGATCGAGGCGCCCTTCTTAGGTATCCAGATGGGACCATAGTTGTCGCGGTCCCAGTGCATGTTGCCGTTCTTGGGATAGACCTTGCGCCAGTCGTCATCGGGAGGCAGGGCCCGCTCGATGGCTTCCACGAGGTCTTTGCGCTGCTCGAGGGCTGCCTTCGCCTGCTTGGTGAGGGGCATGGCGGGGATGACGAAGCGGCGGTTGAACACCAGCTGCCCGTCGTTCTCGCGGTTAGTGCCCGGCGGGAATCCCAGGTCCTCGCAGGTGATGCCGTGCTCTTTCATGAAGTCGTCGGTGAGCGTCGATCCCTCCTTGAACACCACCGTATAGGCATACTGCACGAGGTCGGGCTCCTTGTTCGCCTTGCCGTCGAGGTAGATGATGCGGTCCTTGATCTGCAGCGTCTGTCCGGGCAGTCCTACGCAGCGCTTGACGTAGTTCTCGCGTCGGTCGGTGGGGCGTGTGTCGATATCGCCATACTGTGCCCAGTTGTTCTGGATGACGCTCTTGCCGCTGGCATAGATCTGGCTGTAGAACGTCAGGCGGTCGGCCGTCGGTATGGAGTCGAGCAAATCTTCCGAGGGCAATGCGCCGTAGGTCTGCTCGTACAGCTGATAGCCCAGGTCGTAGCAGAAGTCATAGTAGTACGTCTGATAGCGCGGGTCGGAACAGATGGTGTCGCCGGCAGGATAGTTGAACACGACGATATCGTTCAGCTCCACGTTCCCAAGGCCCTTCACGCGGCGATAGTCCCAGTGCGGCCATTCGATGTAGCTCTTCAGGCCTCCGATGGGCAGCGTGTGCTGTGTCAGGGGCACGGTGAGCGGTGTCTGTGGTATGCGCGGGCCATAGCTCAGCTTCGACACGAAGAGGTAGTCGCCCGTGAGCAGCGACTTCTCCAGCGAGGAGCTGGGGATGACGTAGTTCTGAAAGAAGAACTGGTTGATGAAGTAGACGGCCACGAGTGCGAAGACGATGGCGTCGACCCACGACATGATGAAGCGTGTGGGGCCCTCGCTGTCTTTCCACCACTGCCACTTGATCTTCTTCGAGATATATGCATCGTATATGAAGGGCACGACGATCAGGCCCAGCCACGACTTCACCCAATAGAGGAACAACAGGTAGAGCACGAGCACGATGATGAACTTGGCCCACTGCCGCTTCATGTTCAGCGGCTTCTTTTCTTTTCCTTTTCCTTTTGCCATTATTTTCTTTTGCTTGCTTGGGGGGGAGAAATATTACGTGAGGTTCCGGCTCCTTGTCCTAGAAGCTGAACATGTCGCTGATGGTGAGCAGGCCCTGGTGCTCCTTCGTGTACTCGGCAGCGAGCACTGCGCCCAGGGCGAAGCCGCGGCGGCTGTGAGCCTCGTGGCTGATGGTGATCATGTCGGCATCGGAGTCATAGCGGATGGTGTGGATGCCCGGCACCTCGCCGCGACGGATATGGTCGATGCGCAGCAGGCTAGCCTCGGTGGTGTCCTCAGCCCAGCCCTCCTTGCGGTCGAGGGCTGCCACGATCTCCTCGCCCAGCGTGATGGCTGTGCCAGAGGGGTGGTCGAGCTTGTGTACGTGGTGGGTCTCCTCCAGCTCGACGTCGTACTGCGGGAACTGGTTCATGATCTTCGCCAGATAGCGGTTCACGGCTGAGAAGATGGCCACGCCGATGGAGAAGTTGGAAGCCCAGAACAGGGTCTTGCCGGCGCTGGTCTGCCGGCGCACGTCGTCGCCGTGCTCCTTCATCCATCCCGTGCTGCCGCTGACCACCTTCACACCCTTTGCCCAGCACTTCAGGTAGTTGCCGTAGGCAGCGGTGGGGCTGGTGAACTCAATGGCCACGTCGGCGGTTGCAAACTGTTCGCTCTCGAACTCTTCCTGGTTATTGATGTCGATGATGCTGACAATCTCATGGCCGCGGCCGAGGGCTATCTCTTCAATCATCTTGCCCATCTTGCCGTAGCCGATTAAAGCTATTTTCATTCTAATACGTATTATTTTGCTGCAAAGGTACTGTAAATTGGACAAATAACCAAAGGAAAAACTTTTTTTTTTCTATCTAATGTTTTTTCCTACGTCTACACCGGGGGCTGCCGGTGGGAAAACAGGCGGAGAAATTTGCATGTTACCGCCTTTCTTCGTACCTTTGCACCAGAAAATAAAAAGATTGTGAACGACTATGAAAAGAAGGATGATGGCGCTTTTTGCCGCACTGATGGCCATCGGGACAATGGCAGCAGAGGAATTACCCGTGATCAGCATCACCACCGATACCGTGCTGAATGCACGCACGAAAGTGATGGCTCGCATGAAAGCTGGCGACTACGACGGATGGATAGGCATCAAGCTGCGTGGCAACAGCTCGCTGAGCTTCAATCAGAAGAAGTACACCATCGAGCTGCGCGACAGTCTCGGCAGCGACGTCGAGGCCCCGCTGCTGGGAATGCCTGCCCACAGCGACTGGGTGCTGCTGGCACCGTATAACGATGTGTCGATGGTGCGCGACCCGCTGGCGTTCCAGCTGTGGCGCGACATGGGCCACTGGGGTCCGCGGACGCGAATGGTCGAGGTGATGGTCGACGGCGACTATCGTGGCGTCTACATCCTCTCGGAGGCCATCAAGCGCGGTGTCGACCGTGTCGACATCTCGAAGCTGAAGAAGGGCGACATCAGCGGACGCGAGCTGACGGGAGGCTACCTGCTGCGCATCGACACTTACAACCAGGACGATGCCACCTTCCCCTCGAAGGTGCCCGGCGTGGGCGAGGGCATCATGACCAGCCAGATCACCTGGTCGTGCATCTATCCCAAGAAGAGCAAGCTGCAGCCTGAGCAGATGGCCTACATCGAGCAGTATGTCGACTCGATGGAGATGACCATACAGTCCGACCACTTCACCGATCCGCGATGGGGCTACGAGCGCTTCATCGACGTACGCTCCTTCGTCGACTATTTCATACATACCGAGCTCAGCCTGAATGCCGACGGCTACAAGCGCAGCGCCTATTTCTATAAGGAGAAGCAGCGAGAGGATGGCACCGGCGGCAAACTCTTCGCCGGCCCTGTCTGGGATTACAACCTGGCGTATGGCAACTGCAACTTCTGCAATGCCAACAACATCGAGGCATGGTGCTTCGAGGGCGGCAACACGCAGCCCACGCCTGCTTTCTGGCAGCGCCTGCTGCAGGACCCCGCCTTCCGTCGGGCGGTAAAGGTGCGCTACGAGGAGCTGCGAAAGGGAGTGCTGAGCAACGAGCATATCCTAGGCTACATAGACCGTCACGCCCAGCTCGTAGCACCTTACGAGAAGCGTCATTTCGAGAAGTATCCTGAGCTGCTCGTCAGCGAGGAGCAGAAAGAGCAGCTGGCGCAGCAGCCGGCCTTCACCTTCCCCTCGATGCCCGCCGGCGGCTTCTCTTTCCCGCCGATGAACGGCGACTCCATCGCCGGCTTCCCGGGTGCCTTCGCCTTCCCCTTCCCGCCGATGAACGGCGACTCCATCGCTGGCTTCCCGGGCGGTTTCCCCATGATGGGCTTTGACTCCATTCCGATGCTTCCCGGACGCTTCCCGGCGATGCCTCAGAGCTTCGACATGAGCAATTTCGGAGGCTTCGGCGACTTCAGCGGGGGCTTCGGTGATTTCGGTGGAGGCTTCGGCGATGCCATCGGGTGGTTTGCTGCCTATCGCGTCAGCTCGTACGCCGTGGAGATCAAGGTGCTCAAGCAGTGGCTCACCGACCGCCTGGCATTCCTCGACCGCGAGATAGCCCGCTTCGACAAGGACTTCGAGCCGCACGTCCAGGAGCTCCGGGAGATGAAAATGCCATCGTTCGGGGGTGGCTTTGGCTTCCCCTTCGCCTTCCCCGGCGCTGAACAGTGACTGTCAGACGTAAGCATCGATGTCTTGATAGATCAAGAAGTTCGTAGCGAATAATCACGACAAATACTCTCCTGAGAATCGCGTCTTTTCAGGCTAAGAGGTCCTTGGCCGCAAAGAAGGGCTAGATTTAAGTAGTTGCTAAACTACTGACAATAAGCAGCTTGCAAATCTTGAGCCCAAAGGGTGATTTTGGCGGTCAACCGATGTGGCACTTTTGAACTGCAAGGTCAGCCACTTTGC
>CAMNHM010000137.1 GCA_946539475.1 uncultured Prevotellaceae bacterium
ATATACTAACTATAATAGCAGATGCATTTTCAAAAAACTGTCATCTGTCATCTGTCATCTGTCAGCGATATCGGCGTAACCGTAATCTTCAAGGGTGAAAATTACGGCATCAGGCAATCGTGTATTACGTTTCGACCGAACTGAGTAGATCGGTGCCGAAACCGCGCCAAATCGGTGCTTGAGATTTGGAATCGCAGAAAACATCATCCTCTCTGCCAGTCACGGAAGGGCTGGTGGGGATCAGGCTGTAAGCGCCTTCCAGGCCTTCCGCATACGGCGCAATGCCTGGTCGCGGATCTGGCGGACACGCTCGCGCCTGAGGCCCATCTCCTGAGCTATCTCCTGCATCGTGAGAGGATCGTCCTCAAGGCCGAAGTAGGCAGTGAGGACACGCCGCTGACGGTCGTCGAGCACGCCGAGGGCTTGCTCTACGGCCTGCTCCTGGGCAGCACTATAGACGCGCTGGTCGGCTTCGGGCACGTTGCCGTCGACGAGCACCGACAGCAGGCTGACGTTGGGCTTGGCGCCCAGCGGGGCGTCGAGGGAGCGCCGCTGACCGTCGCCGCGACTCTCCACACGTCGCTCGGGGCTCTCCTGCCTGAGGGCCTTCTCGATCTGACGGCGGATATAGACGACGGCGAACGCCGCGAAATGCAGCCCTCGGCTGGAGTCGTACTTCGAGGCAGCCTTCACCAGTCCGATGCTGCCCTCGCTGATAAGGTCGTCGAGGGGTAGCCCCCGACCGACATACTGACGGGCTGTGCTGACGACGAAGCCCATGTTCTGCTCTACTAGTTTGTCGCGTTCACGTTGTTGCATAGTCGTTTGTGAGTGCTAAAGGGTTGGTAGGAATACTCTCTCGATGCCTTGCTCGCGATGGCAGAGGCGCACTTCGACAGAGGGAAACTGCTGGTGGATATGCTCAGCGAGATGCTGGGCGCTATAGACCGACCGATGCTGGCCGCCGGTACATCCGAAGGCGAACATCAGATGGGTGAAGCCTCGCTCGAGGTAGCGGCTGACGTGATGGTCGGCCAGCTGGCGTACCGCCTCGAGGAAGCGGAGGATCTCGCCGTCGTCCTCCAGGAAGCGGCGCACGGGCTCGTCGAGCCCTGTCAGCTGCTTGTAGCGCTCGTAGCGTCCGGGATTGTGGGTGGAGCGGCAGTCGAAAACATAGCCTCCGCCGTTGCCCGACGGGTCGTCGGGGATGCCGCGCTTGTAGCTGAAGCTGTAGATGCTGACGACCAGGTGGTCGGGCTCGGGAGCCGCCTGTGGTGCGGCAGGATGGCTGTCGGGGAGTCGCCAGAGCACGTCGGTCAGGCAGGGATAGGGCAGGTCGACCTGCGCCAGCAGCTGGCGTAGGCTGTCGATGGCCGGCTGTATGGATTGCAGGAAATGCGCCTTCCGCTCGAAATAGCCCCTGAAGCCGTAGGCGCCGAGCACCTGCAGCAGCCGGAAGAAGACGAAGCGGCGGAGCAGACGGTCGAAGTTCTCTCGCGGCGGCAGGTCGGCATAGCGGCTGGCCTCGGCATAGTATTCGCCGACGAGCTGATGGCGCAGCTCCTCGGGATAGCGTGCCGACGCCTGCCAGAGGAACGACGCCAGGTCGTAGCAGACGGGCCCGCGGCGACCGCCCTGGAAGTCGATGAAGCAGGGCGTTGGAGCAAGCATGACGTTGCGCGCCTGGAAGTCGCGATACATAAAGGCCGTGGGGCCGGCAGCGGCGGTAAGGTCGGCGGCCATCTGCCTGAAGTCCTGCTCGAGGCGTCGCTCGTTGAAGTCGATGCCCACGGGCTTGAGGAAGCAGTACTTGAAGTAGTTGAGGTCGAACATCACGTTGTCGGCATCGAAGGCCGGCTGCGGGTAGCAGACTCTGAAGTCGAGACCCTCGGCCCCCTCGAACTGCAGGCGCGGCAGCAGCCGGACGGTCTGTCGGAGCAGCTGCTGCTCGTCGTGGCTGTAGTTGCCGCCCGCCTGTCGCCCGTTGCTGAGGGCATCGAAGAGCGAGCGCGTGCCGAGATCCTGCTGGAGGTAGCACATCTCGTCGGTGCTGACGGCATAGACTTGCGGCACGGGAAGGCCCTTTTCCCGGAAGTGGCGGGCCAGCGCGACGAAGGCATGATTCTCCTCACGGCTGGTACCGACGCAGCCGACGACCGTATCGGCGCCGGAGAGCTGCCGCAGGGCTTCGCCGCCGCCGATGCGATAGTACTCGCGATTGCTGCCTGCTCCCGGCAGTTTCTCGACGGTCAGCGGCTCTTCGCCCGTCCATTGGCGATATAGGGTTGTCAGTTTATTCATCGTTTATTTATTTTTTTCGAGGTACGAGGTACGAGGTGCACCTTTGGGGATCGCCTTCGGCGTCTGCGCGAAGCGCATCCTTGTTGCAAGCAGAGTATTCTCGCACCTCGGATTACTGCAGCGTTACGGCCATCAGACCGATGACGACGTCGTTCGACAGCGTCCTGAGGGTGAGGCTCTTGAGCTTCTTGCTACTGTCGAGGGGCATGCGGAGCATCTGGGCAGCTCCACCCGGGATCGGGCGCACATAGACGCCCTCGATGTTGAGTTCGCGACCGAGATCACGGCTCACGGTCGCCGTGCCCAGGGCGATGCGATAGGGGCGCGGCTCGATGGTGCGGAAGGCCTTGCCGTCGACGTAGTAGTCCTGCTCGATGGGGCACCAGTTCTCGGGGTTGCGCAGCCGCAGCGTGTCGGCCGACAGGTCCTGATAGGTGGCGACGACGAGCCCGTTGTCGATGTGGCACTGCATGTGATTGGTGCTGCCGGCCATCAGCAGATAGGCCGACGAGGCACTGCCCTTCAGGGGGATGGTCACGGCATCGGGGTAGTTGTCCCATAGCGACGTGTAGACGATGTTGCGGCCCGTCGGCGGAGTGCGGAAGGGAACGCCGGCAACGGTGAACTGGCGCTCCACGATCTTGGTCCTGAAGAGCGAGTCGTCGATGACGGGCAGATGGTCGGGATGGCACCACTCGCCAACTCCCTGTACGGGCAGCTCGAGCGACGTCGACTGCGGCCTGGGCGACAGGTAGCGGTTGCGGAAGATGTCGTCGACCTCGGCATTCCAGTATTTGTCGATCGTCTGCGGCAGGAACTTCTTCCTGAGGTCGGGCTCAGCCAGCCCCAGGGCAGCAGGCGAGAGCTGCTGCGACGCTGCGGGGCGGACGGTCTCCTCCAGGTATCGCACGTCGTCGGCCTCGAGTGTCTGCTGGCTGTTGGCCGTGCCCACGATGTCGCGATACTGCCCGTTGCCCAGGTTCTGGCGGAAGACGATCTGCAGGGGCTGCGCAAAGTTCTGCCTGACATCGAGGCGCACGCGTCCGTTCTTGCGCACGTACGTATAAGAGATGTAGGGTGTGGAGAGGCCCACGGAGTCCCACTCCTGGGGGAATCCCGGCCGGATGATGCACTTGCCGTAGAGTGCCTGTGGGACGACGCCGAAGAGCCCCTGCAGGAGTGTGCGGGAGGAGATGCCTATGCAGTCGCCAAAGTCGCGATAGCACTCGCCTCGGGCCGCATCGAAATGGGACAGCTGGCCGAAGTTGGCAGGCGACTGCCCGTAGTACATCTGGTCGAGGATGTTGCCCTTCATCAGTCGGAAGGCCTCTTCCGGACGGCCTGCCTCGTAGAAGGCCAGCGCGGTGTGCATCACCTCGGCGGCAGCCACATTGTTGATGCTCCACGAATAGGGCATCCAGTTGGTGGTGGCGATGGTGTAGTAAGGGCCGTCGACGGCAAAGCGGGGCATGTGGCGGGCAACGTAGCGCGTGGCCTGATAGGCTTGCTCAGGCGTCGAGGCACCACAGTCGATGGGTGTATAGATGCTCCATACGGCGGGACTCTCGTGGACGCGCCGCAGCCCCATACCGTCTTGATACTCAGCCCAGTGGCCACCGTCGTCTGTAGTAATCCACAGGCGGCTGTTCATCGCCTGCAGGATGGCGGCGGCCTCCTGTCGGTAGGGCTCCGGATTCTCGCCAATCAGCTCGGCAATGCGTGCTGCCAGCAGGTTGCCGCGATAGTTGTAGGCCGACGAATGGGTGACGGCTCCGCCGTTGTAGTAGAGGGCGTCGCTGGCCCAGATGCAGCAGTAGGCATCGTAGAGGTGGTCGCCGTCGGGGTCGAAGTTGCGCTTCTCCCAGGCCAGGTGTCGCTCTATCACGGGCCACATCCGTTGCATGTAGGCCGTGTCGGCATCATACTGGAAGTGCCACAGCAGCTCGTCGATGTAGTTCAGGTTCATGTCGTAGTGGTGCATCTGGTCGTTGCGCTCAGGATTGCGGCATATATAGCCGTTGCTGTACATCTGCGTGCCCCAGCGCTTCTCGGCGCGAGCCAGGTGCTGGGCAGGATCCTGCGTAGGACTGGCAATCGTGGGGGCGACGGCCGTCACCTGACTCTTGGCGTAGGCATCGAAGTGGCTCACGGCGCGGTCGTTCCATCCCAGCACGTCGCCGGCATAGGCAGCACGCCAGCCGGCCAGCGGCATGCGCCACCCTACGCAGCCGTGCAGCCAGGTGCGCCCGTCCCAGTCGCCTTCGACAGCCAGCACGAGGGCGCTGCCGAGGGTGTTGATGTAGGGGTCGGGGGTGTCGAAGCGTACGCGCGCGGCTAGCTGCCGGTAGTACTTCACCTCGTCCTGGAAGAGCTGGAAGGCATCGCCGTCGTGCATGAAATGGATGCTGTCGAGCTTC
The DNA here is from genome assembly GCA_946539475.1 of uncultured Prevotellaceae bacterium. The sequence goes on from CAMNHM010000137.1 coordinate 4,719, forward strand.
ACGACGAGGTGTGCGAAGTTGCTGCTGCGCGTGGCTTTGCCCACGACGAGCCCCTTCTCCGACGGCGAGGGCTCGAAGACGCCGGGCTCGTCGGCTCCGATATCGCCGTTGCGCTTCAGGCGGGTATTGGCAATCTCGCAGACTTTCACCTTCACCTCCAGCTGGCGGTCTTTCAGGTTGTCGCAGATGAACTGCCAGATGGCGCCCTCCTCCTGATGCAGGGCCACCACGTGGACGCGGACGATGCCGTTGCCCAGATGGTTCCAGCGATGGTCGCCCAGCAGGTAGGTGCGCATGCCGTCGGCGTACCATGACTTGCAGTAGTCGACCTCATGCAGGGGGACGCCCTCGATCTCGAAGCGCACGCTGCGGTGATGGCCCTTCTTCACAATGGCGAAGATGGGGCGGTCGCTCGTCTCGATGCGATAGTCGGTCCATCCGCCGTAGAGGGCTCGCGTGAAGCGGTTGTGGCCGTTCTCAGCCACGAAGGCATTGCCCTGCGGATAGTACTGCTGTGAGCGAACGGTGTCGCGGCTGCCGTCGTTGTACGACTGCAGGGCACCTGCTATCTGTGCTCTGACGTTGAGGGCCAGCGTGGCGAGCAGGACGGTGAGTAGTGACGGGCGATTCATTCTTTCGTCTGCTTTCGTTTCTCTATCCAGTCGATGACGTAACTTTCGGCCACAGCGAGCAGGATCAGTATGCCGAGCGACATCCAGAAGCTGCCAGTCAGATTGTAGATGATAAGGCACACCGTGAAGGTGATGACCCATCGCAAAATAAACTTCCAATTCATATTGCTGGCAAAGGTACGAATAAGCGAGGAAAAAACAAAGAAAAAAGGGTATTTTTTTCTTTTCTTTTCCGAGCGGAAGTACTTTCGGCGAAGTCAAAGGTACGAATAAGCGAGGAAAAAACAAAGAAAAAATCCTTTTTTTTTCTTTTCCGAGCGAAAGTACCCTTAACATAAAAAATCGACTGTCTCACGACAGCCGATTCTCAAAAACAAACTACTTAAAAACTAATCTACTAAAACAAATCAAAAAATATCTCTTTGTCGTATTCTTTTCGGTTGCAAAGTTATACATATTCTTCCGAACTTCCAAACTTTTATGTAACAAATACTTTCGAAATTGATTCAAATCAAACAAAAAAGTCCGACTTTCTCTCGAAAAGCATCATTTTGACATGCTAAGATTGCAATTCATAGGCACTTAGCGACGTTTCCCCTTCATCGTGACAAGCGGTATGAGCATTTCCTCCATCGAGATGCCTCCATGCTGGAACGTGTCCTTATAGTAAGTCACGTAGTAATTGTAGTTGTTCGGATAGGCGAAGAAGGAGTCGCCCGTAGCGAAGACATAGCTGGTGGAGAGATTGGGCGATGGCAGCAACGCCTGGGCGGGGTTCTTCACGACGAAGAGGTCCTTGCTGTCGTAACCCAGGTTCTTACCCAGCTTGTAGCGCAGGTTGGTGTTGGTGTTGCGGTCGCCCACAATCTTCACGGGCTTGGTGCAGCGGATGGATCCGTGGTCGGTGGTGACGATGACGCGCCAGTCGCTTTGTGCCAACTGTCGGAAGAAGTCGGCGATGACTGAGTGGCGCAGCCAGGAGAGCGTGATCGAGCGGTAGGCCGACTCGTTGTTGGCCAGCTCGCGCACCATCTTACTCTCGGTACGGGCATGCGAGAGCATGTCGATGAAGTTGAAGACGACGACGTTCAGGTTGTAGCGGTCCATCGTCGGCAGCTGCTGCATGAGGTGTTCGGCATCGGCCGAGGTGTTGATCTTATGATAGGAGAACGTTTCGCGGCGGCGGAAGCGGTCGAGCTGCGTGCGGATGAGGGGCTCCTCGTTAAGGTTCTTGCCCTCGTCCTCGTCCTCGTCGACCCAGAGGTCGGGAAACATGGTGGCAATCTTGTCGGGCATGAGTCCTGAGAAGATGGCGTTGCGGGCGTACTGAGTGGCCGTAGGGAGGATGCTGCAGTAGAGCTCCTCGTCGAAGTCGTACTGGTCGCCGATCTCCTGTGCCAGCATGCGCCACTGGTCGTAGCGGAAGTTGTCGAGCACGACGAGGAACACTTTCTCCTTCTTGTCGAGCAGCGGGAACACCTTGTGCTTGAAGATGTCGGGCGAGAGCACGGGGGCATCGTCGGCAGCCCTGCCTCTGCCAGCCTTTGTGCTCAGAGGGGCAATCCAGTCGAGGTAGTTCTTCTTGACGAACTTGGCGAATCCCAGGTTGGCCTCCTCTTTCTGCATCACGAGCATCTCCGTCATCTGCGAGTCGGTGCTCGACAGCTGCAGCTCCCATCGCACGAGGCGACGGTAGACCTCTACCCAGTCTTGCCACGTGCGGCAGTCCATGATCTGCATCGCTATCTGCTGGAACTGCTGCTGATACTGCGTCTGCGTGACCGTCGTCTCTATCTCGCGGCGGTGGATGTTCTTCTTCAGCGTGAGCAGTATCTGGTTGGGGTTGACGGGCTTGATGAGGTAGTCGGCAATCTTCTGGC
>CAMNHM010000138.1 GCA_946539475.1 uncultured Prevotellaceae bacterium
TCCTGGAGCCCATCGACAAGCCCAATAGCGGCAATACCGTCTTCACCGACAGCTATCTGCGCGAGCACTTCGGACGTCAGTATTTCAAGGATCAGCAGACCATCCTTCCGAAGGACGGGCAGAAGGTCAAGGCCGAGTTCAAGCAAGAACAGGCCCCTGCCGGCTTCGGGCGGGGATTCGGACAGGCACAGCCCGCTCAGCCCGAGGTGAAGACCGTCAAGCAGACGCTCACCTGGCACGCCCTCGACAGTGAGAACTACAACGTGAAGCTCTTCCGCTTTGCCGAGAAATGGGGCACAAAGGTCTATGGTGTCCTCTTCTGGGCCGTTACCATCATCGATTGTGAAGAGGATATCGAGAATGTACGCCTGGCTGTCGGGTCGAACTCGGCCTCGATGTGGTGGCTCAATGGCGAGGAGGCACTCCTGCTCTCCGGCGACCGCCGAATGGTGAAGGACGATGCGATGTCGGCGCGCCTGACGCTGAAGAAAGGCCGCAACATCCTGCGCGGAGCCGTCATCAACGGTCCGGGTATGAGCGACTTCTGTGTGCGCTTCATCGATGAGAAAGGTAATCCCGTAAAGAACTATTCAATTAAAGTACAGTAAAGACAATGAAAAGACTACATAGCATCCTTGCGGCATTGGCATTGGCAACAGCTGCAAACGCCCAGGTCGGCAATCCGTATATTCACGACCCATCGACCATCGCTGAGTGCGACGGCAAGTATTATACCTTCGGCACTGGCGGCGGAGGACTCATCTCCGAGAACGGCTGGAGCTGGCATAGCGGAGCAGAGCGTCCAGGCGGAGGAGCGGCTCCCGACATGATCAAGATTGGCGACCGCTATCTCTGCATCTACGGAGCCACCGGCGGCGGACTCGGCGGTGGACACAGCGGCCGCATCCTTACGATGTGGAACAAGACGCTCGATCCGAAGTCGCCCGACTTCAAATGGTCGACGGCTATCGAGGTCTGCTCCAGCGACGGTATGGAGGATCAAGACGCTATCGACCCAGGCATCCTCCTCGATCCTACGACGGGACGCCTCTGGGCCAGCTACGGCACCTATTTCGGCACCATCCGCCTCATCGAGCTCGATCCGCTGACGGGCGAGCGTGTGGCTGGTAATAAGGAAAAGGACATTGCCATCGACTGTGAGGCCACTGACCTCATCTATCGTGACGGGTGGTACTATCTGCTGGGAACGCACGGCACCTGCTGCGACGGTGTTAACTCTACCTATAACATCGTGGTAGGGCGCTCGAAGAGCGTTGAGGGCCCCTATATCGACAACGTGGGTCGCGACATGTATCACGGCGGTGGCCGTATGGTGGTCGCTGCCGGCGACCGTAAGACTGGTGCCGGACACTTCGGACGTACCATCGTCGACGATGGCGTGGAGATCATGTCTTTCCACTGGGAGGCCGATTTCGACCTGGGCGGCCGCTCGACGCTGGCCATCCGTCCGCTACTCTGGAAGAACGACTGGCCCGTAGCCGGCGAACAGGTGAAGGCAGGCACTTATTCCATCGAGAGCGAGCGACGCGGGTACTCTCTTGAACTGGCAGTCGATTTCGTCCGTATGAATGTGCCCCGTCAGGGTGGCTTCGGCCGGCCGCAGGCAAACGCCGCTCCCCCGCAGGCTATCCCCAACCAGACACTTGACGAGGTGAAAGGCTCGTGGCCCGAAGGCGACATCGCTGTACGATGCAGCGACTATATGTTCCGTCCCTGGCAGCGTTGGCAGGTAGTGCCCGTTCCCGAGCGAGGAGGCACCATCTGCGGCCCGCTCTACGTCATACGTATCGAAGGCACCAATCGCGCCCTGACCGCTACCGACAAGCTCGAAGTCATCACTCGTGAGGAGCAGCCCGATCTAGACGAGCAGCTGTGGCGTATCGAACAACTCACTGACGGCACTTATCGCATCATGCCCTACGTCATCCCCGGACAGGAGGGCAAGAACAGCAAGTACTGCCTCTATTCCGCTGGCGACAGCACACCCACGTTGGCTGAGTACGACTTCTCGAGCGACAACTCGAAATGGAATTTCCGCACGCATTGATGGCAGAGTGGGGCGTTGTTCCTTGAAGAGCCCCTCTGCCTTTTGCAATTTGTTTCCGTCCCCGCTTCCTTGGCATCCCGCCTGAGGAAGCGGGTTTTGTTACTTTTTTCTCCCCTCCATTCTGTTTTGGCACGATATTTGCAATACGAAGAGCAGGACATTAAACAGAATAAAAAAAACGAAACAAAGCAAACTATGCAAAAAGGTAACATTGGTGTGACGACCGAGAACATCTTTCCGGTCATCAAGAAATTCCTCTACAGTGATCACGAGATTTTCCTTCGTGAGATGGTGTCAAATGCAGTCGATGCTACACAGAAGCTGAAAACACTCCAAGAGAAGGGCGACTTCAAGGGAGAGCTGGGCGACCTGACGGTACACGTAGCAATGGATGCCGACAAGGGAACCATTACCATCAGCGATCATGGTATCGGCATGACCGAGGAGGAAATCGACAAGTATATCAACCAGATAGCCTTCTCGGGCGTGAACGACTTCCTGGAGAAGTACAAGGACCAGGCCAATAGTATCATTGGACACTTCGGACTGGGCTTCTACTCAAGTTTCATGGTGTCGAAGAAGGTGGAGATCATCACACGTTCGTATCGCGACGATGCAAAAGCCGTGAAGTGGACCTGCGACGGAAGCCCTGCATACGAGATTGACGACGCTGAACGCGAGGAACGCGGTACGGACATCGTGCTTTACATAGACGACGACTGTCGTGAGTTCCTCGACAAGCAGAAGCTCGAGCAGCTGCTGCAGAAGTACTGCAAGTTCCTGCCCGTACCCGTGGCTTTCGGAAAGAAACAGGAGTGGTCGAAAGACGAGAAGAAGATGGTGGACACTGCCGAGGACAACATTATTAATAATGTAGAGCCGCTGTGGACCAAGACGCCGTCGACGCTAAAGGATGAGGACTATAAGTCGTTCTACCGCACACTCTATCCTATGCAGGATGAGCCGCTGTTCTGGATTCACCTTAACGTTGACTATCCTTTCCACCTGACAGGTATCCTCTACTTCCCGCGCATCAAGAACTCCCTGGAGCTACAGAAGAATCGCATACAGCTATATTGCAACCAAGTGTTTGTCACAGATCAGGTAGAGGGCATTGTCCCAGAGTTCCTCACGCTGCTGCACGGCGTGATTGACTCACCCGACATCCCGCTGAATGTCTCGCGTAGTTACTTGCAGAGCGACCGTGAGGTGAAGAAGATCTCGACCTATATCACCAAGAAGGTGTCCGACCGCCTGAAGTCTATCTTCGCAGAGGACCGCAAGGCATACGAGGAGAAGTGGGATCACCTGAAGCTCTTCATTAACTATGGCATCCTGACCGAAGAGAACTTCTACGATCGTGCAAAGGACTTCTCACTGCTAAAGGACGTCGACGGCAAGTATTTCACCTTCGACGAGTATCGCAAGCTCATAGAGGCCTCCCAGAAGGATAAGAACGACACACTCGTCTATCTCTATGCCACCGACCGCGACGAGCAGTATTCCTACATCCACGCTGCCCAGGACAAGGGCTACTCCGTGTTGCTGTTTGACGGGCAGCTCGACGTACCCTGTATACAAACGCTCGAACAGAAATTCGAGAAGAGCCGCTTCGCGCGTGTTGATGCCGATACCATCGATCACCTGATACAGAAGGACGACGACCAGAAATCGACACTGACAGACGCCGAACGTGACAATTTGTCAGAAGTGTTCCGCTCACAGCTGCCAAAGATGGACAAAGTGGAATTTATGGTTGAGGTGAATGCCCTTGGCGAGGAACAGCGCCCGGTGGTGATTACACAGAACGAGTGGATGCGGCGTATGAAGGAGATGAGCCGCTATCAGAGTGGCATGGGCTTCTACGGAGAAATGCCCGACTCGATGAATATCGTCCTGAACAGCGACCATCGCTTGGTGAAGCAGATCCTCGAAGATGCCCAGCAGGCTCTTGGCGAGCAGCTGAAGCCTATTGAGGCTGAGCTGCGCGGACAGGAGGCTCGTCTGGCCGCCCTGAACCAGCAGACTGAGAAGAAGAAATACGACGAGATTACCCAAGAGGAGAAGGACGACAAGGAAGCCACTCAGCACGCCATCGACGAGCAGAAGCAAAAGCGTGAGCAACTCATCGGCGACTATGCTGCAAAGAACGACGTCGTCCATCAGCTCATCGACCTCGCCCTGCTGCAGAACGGTATGCTGCGTGGGGCTGCCCTCGATGCCTTCCTGCGCCGCTCGGTTGAGATGATCAAGTAAAGGGGATAGAAGACGTCCGCTAGTTTATACAGCGTATAAATTGCTGAACAAAAGGCAGAAAAAACTTGCAAAGCTGGTTTTTTCTGCCTATCTTTGCAAACAGAATGTTTCACCAACTAATTAAGAACAAATACAGAGTATGAAGAAAAAGTTTATCTGCGCCGTTTGTGGATATATCTACGAAGGCGATGCCGCCCCTGAGAAGTGCCCCGTATGTAAGGCTCCCGCCTCGAAGTTCACCGAGCTGAAGGAAGAAGGAGAGGTGACCTATGCCACTGTCCACCGGCTGGGTGACGGCAAGATTGAGGGTGTGCCCGAAGATATGATTGAGGCGCTGCGCCACAATTTCAATGGCGAGTGCAGCGAGGTGGGAATGTATCTGGCAATGGCTCGTCAGGCTGATCGCGAGGGCTATCCCGAAGTGGCAGAGGCCTTTAAGCGCTATGGCCTGGAGGAAGCCGTACACGCTGCTCAGTTTGCTGAGTTGCTAGGGGAGGTGGTCTACGACACAAAGACCAATCTCGAGAAACGCGCCGCTGCTGAAGAGGGCGCCTGCGCTGACAAGTTCGAACTGGCAAAGCGGGCTAAGGCAATGGGCTTCGATGCTATCCATGATATGGTTCATGAGGCAGCAAAGGACGAGGCTCGTCACGGTGCCGGTTTTGCAGGGCTGCTGAAGCGCTACTTTGGTAAGTAAGGCTGAAAAAAGTAAAAAAGAAAAAGCTTGAAGGTAATAATTAGAAGAAAAGTCCGTTTTATCATTAAGATGAAACGGACTTTTCTCTACCTTATCATATTCGCGTGCGCGATAGCATCATGCTCTGACGACGATAAGTTCACGACGTCGCCAGCGGCCTTGCTCACCTTCTCGACCGATTCGGTGAAGATGGACACGGTCTTCTCCACCGTTGGCTCCAGGACTTATGACTTCTGGGTGTTCAATCGTACCGATCGCGGGCTGCGCCTGCAGAGTGTCTATCTCAGAATGGGCAACCAAACGGGTTTCCGCGTCAATGTCGACGGTTCCTATCTCGATAACACGTTAGGATCGGTGGTGAACGACCTTGAAGTACGTAGCGGCGACAGCTTGCGCGTGTTCGTTGAGCTCACTGCTCCACGTAATCAGCAGCTCGAACCGCAGGCGGTGGAGGACAGGCTGGTGTTCGCCCTCGAGAGCGGAGTGCAGCAGTATGTTACGCTCTGCGGGTGTTCGTGGGATGCGGTAATCAGCGACAGCATCGTCGTCAGTAGCGACACGCTGATAGAGAGCCGGCAGCCCATCGTCGTCATGCAGGGGCTGCGTGTCGATAGCGGCGCTACGCTGACTTTGCGCAACACCACACTCTATTTCCACTCGAAGGCCGGCGTCGATGTCTATGGCACGCTGAAGACTGAGAACAGCGTCCTGCGTGGTGATCGTCTCGACCACATGTTCGATTACCTGCCTTACGATCGCATCAGCGGACAGTGGCGGGGGCTGCGCTTCTTCCCCTCGTCGTACGAAAATGAGCTCATCGCTACCGAGATACGCAATGCTGAGGATGGTATCGTCTGCGACTCGACTGAGCTGCGTACCGATCGCCAGCGACTCTATATGGAACGCAGTATCGTGCACAGTAGTGCTGGTCATGGGCTGCAGGCTTTCAACTCGTGGGTAGGGCTGTTGCGCTGTCAGTTCTCGAATGCCGCGGGCGATTGTGTGGCATTCTATGGCGGCGCAGTGGTGATGGACCATTGCACGGTTGCCCAGTTTAATGTGCTGGGAACCAGTCGCGGAGCAGCCCTCCGCTTTGCTAATTTCTACGGCGACTATACCTATCCGCTGCAGCAAATGCGGATGACGAACTCCATCGTTACAGGCTACGATGACGACGTGGTGATGGGGCAGACAATGGAGGACGACTCCACGACCGCCTTCAGCTACTACTTTGAGCGTTGCCTGCTGCGCACGCCGGCACTGGAAGATACGGTGAACTGCCGTGACATCCTTTGGGAGACAAAGGACGACAGTATCCAGGGTGCAGCTCACTTTCGCGCTGTAATGGATCGTGAGATGATCTACGACTTTCATCTTGACTCGCTATCAACAGCTCAGGGAATGGGCTGTTACGACTGATATCAATACTAAACAAACTGAGATATGAAACTGAAGATTGCTGTTTTGCCAGGTGATGGCATCGGACCAGAGATTATGGAGCAGGGCGTGGCTGTTTTGGATGCCATCGCTCGCAAGTTCGGACATGAGTTTGAGTATGAGGAGGCAGTTGTCGGGGCAACCGCCATCGACGCGGTGGGCAATCCCTATCCCGATGCTACCCATGATGCCTGTATGCGTGCTGATGCGGTGCTCTTTGCTGCTGTCGGCTCGCTGAAGTACGACAACGATCCTACATCGCCCATACGCCCTGAGCAGGGACTCCTGGCCATGCGTAAGAAGCTGGGACTCTTTGCAAACGTCCGTCCAGTAGCCACATTCGACTGCTTGCTCCATAAGTCTCCGCTGAAGGAAGAACTGCTGCGCGGAGCCGATTTCGTCGTCATCCGTGAGCTGACTGGAGGTATGTACTTTGGCGAGAAGTACCAGGACAACGATCGGGCTTACGACACCGATGTCTATACGCGTCCTGAGATTGAACGTATCTTGAAAGTGGCCTTCGAGATGGCCCAGAAGCGCAGGAAACACCTGACTGTTGTCGATAAGGCGAATGTGCTGGCCAGCTCGAGGCTGTGGCGCCAGATTGCCAAGGAGATGGAACCTCAGTATGCCGATGTCACGACTGACTACATGTTCATCGACAATGCCTCGATGCGCGTGCTTACCGAGCCTCGCTTCTTCGATG
>CAMNHM010000139.1 GCA_946539475.1 uncultured Prevotellaceae bacterium
GTTCGAAGCTGTTCCCCTCGGACAAGGTGAAGGCTGGCGATTGGCAGTACGTTACCGACAAGTGCAAGGAGGCACTTGGCTATGTTGCTAAGGCTCGCGGCTAAAGCCGTCGTCGCCTTATTACTCTTCTCAGCTTGTTCGCCGTTCTCGGACAGAGAGGCGGCGGATAAGCTGAATTCACTTTCGTATGCCTGTCACTACCGCTCGCTCGACTCCACCGAACGCTATGCCAGGCAGGCTCTTGAGGCAGCCCCCGACTACGTCGATGGTCAGGCTGAGGCACTTAACAACCTAGCCTTTGTACGTATTGCCCAGATGCGCTATGAAGAGGCGCGACAACTGCTGGAGCGCATACCACGCATCACCAATAACCAGATAGAGCTGCTCATCAGCGACATACAGCAAATGCGCCTGTGCCAGCGACGCTCGCAGAACCGCGCCTTCTATGACTATCGGGGACATGCCCTGCGGGCGCTGCGACGTATCGAGGAAGAGCGCCAGCAACTCGACGAGCGGCAGCGGCAGCGTCTCGTCTATGCAGAGAGCGAGCTTGCCATCGTGACTTCCACATATTACTATTACGTGGGATTGGAGCGCCAGGCGGCACAGTCGCTCGATGCCATACCCGACGGCTTGGAAAGCGATACGGCGCAATACCTTAACTATCTGTATGACGTGGGCTCTGGCGGCATGATCATTGCTGGCACACAAGAAGACATCAACCAGCAGGAGTTTGATCATCTGATGCGCTGCTACCTGATGGCACGGCAAAAAGGCATCGTCTACTTTGAGGCAAACTCGCTCGAGGCACTTGCCGAGCACCTGATCAACGACGAATACCGCGAGCGGCTGATGGCCGACAACCTGCCAGCATTCAAATATTTCAATCCGCAAGAAGCAAGCATCGACTCACTGCCGCTATTGCTTGCAGGCCGTTCGCTCGACATGTTCAACGACTTTGGCGACGTCTATCAGATAGCGGGAGCGCACCGCACGCTCGCCTCTTGCCACTTGTCGCTGGGCAACTATGACCAGGCACTACATCATCTGCATCTCGCCCTTCAGGACACCATCATAAATAAAGCCCCTGACCTCGTGGCAAGCATCCGCGAACAGCTGAGTGTGGCCTATGCTGCCGTAGACGACAAACAGAACAGCGACCTCAACCGTAACCTTTACCTTGACTTGCAGGAACAGACCCGGCAAGATCGCTCCCTGGAGGCACGAGCCGGACAACTGGAGCAAGAGGCGAAACAGCTTAACCTGCTGATCTTCGCTGTCCTGGCGGCCATCTTCCTGTTGATGGCCCTCCTCGTCGCCTTCTACTGGCATAGACGTCATGGCTCGAAGAAAAGCGGAAACGACGAGCTGAAACAGCGGGAAGATGAGTTGGAGGAACAGCTGGCAATGGTTCGGCTGCGAGTGGAGAACGGCGAGCGCCTGGCCTTGGAACAGCGTGCCAGGGTGTCGCTCGTCAACGGTATCACCCCGCTGATCGACCGCATCATCCACGAGGTGAAGGCCCTTCCCCAAAAAGAGCAGCGCCAGGAGCGCATAGAATACATCAGCGAGCTGGCAGACAACATTAGTGAGCAGAACAATGTACTCACACATTGGATTCGGTTGCGGCAGGGGGAGCTAAGCCTGCATATCGAGACTTTCGACCTGCAGCCGCTGTTCGACATCGTCAGCATGGGGCGTAGCAGCTTTGCCATGAAGGGACTGACACTCGACGTGGAACCTACGACAGCCCGTGTGAAAGCCGATAAAGTACTTACGCTGTTCATGTTGAACACCTTGACTGACAATGCTAGGAAGTTTACTGAACGGGGAGGAAGCGTCACCGTTTCTTCAACGGAGACGGACAGCTATGTGGAGCTGTCGGTAACTGATACCGGCATTGGTATGGACAAAGAGCAGCTGGAGCATCTCTTCGACCAGAAGGCGATCAACGACGACCGCCAGCAGGTAGGCCATGGATTTGGACTGCTGAACTGCAAGGGTATTATCGATAAATACCGTAAGCTGAGCAGGATATTCAGCGTATGTCAGATGACTGCCGAAAGCACGAAAGGCAAGGGAAGCCGTCTGGCATTCCGACTGCCGAAGGGTGTCGTCCGAATGCTGCTGCTGATCATAGGCTTCCTGGCGCAGACGACGCTGACAGTACAGGCACAGAGCGGACATCTTAGTCAGGCCAGCATCTTTGCCGACTCCGCCTACTTCTCTAATGTCGGCGGTAATTACCAGCGTACGCTCGACTTCTCAGATTCTTGCCTATGTCACCTGAACGAATACTACCTGGAGCTATGTCCGGAAGGACAGGACACGCTCCTTAGGATTGGCGACCCCTCAGTCATCGCTCCAGAGATCCATTGGCTTCATGAGGGAATAAAGATGAATTTCGATATCCTGCTTACTGTTCGCAATGAGAGTGCCGTGGCAGCACTGGCTCTCCATGAATGGTCCCTCTACCAGTATAATAACCGTATCTATACCCAATTGTTCAAGGAGATGTCGGCTGATGCCACACTTGATGACTACTGCCGTAAAATGCAGCAGTCGCAGATCAATAAGCAGGTGGCAGTGATTCTGCTCGTGCTATTGCTGATAACCATACTGGCAGCACTGGCATGGCAATTCTTCGTGTCATTGGGAAAAGCTGCACGGAGGCAGCAAGAACAGCAGGAACAGCTGGAGGTGACGGGTGATGAGCTACAACGCATGAAACAGGAAGAGGCAGCACTGCACGTGAGCAATGCGGTGCTCGATAACTGTCTGTCGACGCTGAAGCATGAGACGATGTACTACCCCAGCAGGATCAGGCAGCTCATCGATGTCGAGGACTATGATGCGCTGCCAGAGGTCGTCAGCTACTACCGTGAGCTCTACGGCATACTCAGCATGCAAGCCATGCGACAGGCAGAGCTCATACGGCTGCACCTGAAGGCGCTCGATCACGACATCATGGGCGACCCAGTGCTCATAAAATATCTCTTTGAGTTGTTGCGCAGACAGTCTGGCGAACGGGTCCTTGACGTTGACTATCAGGTGAAGGGAGACAAATATGTCGTCAGCAAAGTAAAAATGCCGTCGCTACATCTTAGCGACGAGCAGGCGAGACACCTCTTCACCCCGTCGGCTGAAAACATTCCCTATTTGCTATGCCGCCAGATAGTACGCGACCATGGCGAGGCTACCAACAGGCGCGGTTGTGCCATCATGGCAGAAGTCGACAAAGGAATTACCACAATTACAATTACACTACCTAGAATATGGAAAACTTCAAAGTTATCATCGTAGAAGATGTGCCATTGGAACTCAAGGGCACGCAGGGTATTATACGTAACGACATCCCAGAGGCAGAGATTATCGGCACGGCTGACAATGAGAGCGCATATTGGCGGCTCATCAAGCAGCAGCGCCCAGACCTCGTGCTGCTCGACCTTGGGCTGGGAGGATCTACGACCGTCGGCGTGGAGATTTGCCGACAAACAAAAGAAATGTACCCGCAGGTGCGCGTACTTATTTTTACGGGTGAGATACTAAACGAGAAATTATGGGTAGATGTGCTTGACGCTGGTGCCGAGGGCATCATTTTGAAAACAGGAGAGCTGCTCACCCGTAATGATGTGCAGGCTGTGATGTCAGGCAAGCAGCTAGTGTTCAACGAGCCGATCTTGAAGAAGATTGTGGAGCGCTTCAAGCAGAGCGTGGGCTCGCAGTTGGCAAAGCAGGAGGCACTGGTCAACTACGAGATCGACGAGTATGACGAGCGTTTCCTCCGGCATCTTGCGCTGGGTTACACGAAGGATCAGATTACGCAGTTGCGTGGCATGCCTTTTGGCGTAAAGAGCTTGGAGAAACGTCAGAATGAGCTGGTACAGAAACTGTTTCCAGATGGGCGAAGCGTCAATGCCACGCGTCTGGTGGTGAGGGCTTTGGAACTGCATATCCTCGATATCGACAACCTTGAGCCTGATGAGGAGTGAGCTTGTTAAGAGCGTAGCAGCACGGCTGGCATTGATTCTTATGTCAGCCCTACTCGTGCTGATATTTGTGTCGTGGCTTCTGTCGGCAACGACAGGCGATAATGTACGCTCCCTTTTGTCGCCAGAGGGTATCCGCTTCTTCTTCGGCGGTTTTGCTGAGATGGTGCAGAAACCTCTGTTGGTTTGGCTGCTGTTGTTGTCGATGTCGTGGGGATGTTTGCGCGAGAGTGGGCTGTTGGGGGCTTTCAGCTTACCAGTCGGATATCGTCAGCGGCAGGGCCTGCTATTAGTGGCTGTACTGCTGTTGGTGATCGTTGGGGTGATGCTCCTGCTAACGTCCACTAGCCATGCCGTGTTGCAGTCAGCGACAGGGCAGCTGTGGCCTTCGCCCTTCAGCAGGGCACTGGTTCCTGTCGTCGCCTTTGCAGTTGTCATTCTGTCGTCTGTATATGGATTGGCAACGCGGCGATTCTTGTCGGTGTCCGATGTGTGTGGCTCGCTAATAGCAGGGATAGCATCGGCAGCACCACTGCTGTTCATCTATGTCCTTGCCGTACAATTCTACGACTCGCTGCTATTCGTCTTTGGATAGGTCGCGATCGTGGAATACCCGGTGGTGGATAAAGTCGGAACCTTCAAGGCAGAGGAGCACCAGGACGGTGGCAACGCCTGCTAGTAAGTACATGCCTGCCCCGGCAGTCATGCCGATGGCAGAGGTCACCCATAGGCCGGCTGCGGTTGTCAGTCCTTTTACGGCGTTCTTCTGAAAAATGATACACCCAGCTCCGATAAAGCCGATTCCACTTACCACCTGCGCGGCGATACGACTGGGATCGCGCTGTATGCCTTGAATTCCCAGAAAGTCGTCGAAACCATGGAGTGACAGCACCATGAACAGTCCGCTGCCTAAACCCACAAGGAAATGAGTGCGAAAGCCCGCCTCCTTTGAGCGGTACTCACGCTCGAGACCAATAGCACCGCCTAATAGTGCTGCGATTACAATGCTTAGGATGTAAGACCAGGTCATAACGTTCTTAGTATCTTAGGAATGGATTGAATTGCTTTTCCTCTTTAATGGAGGTGATAGGACCGTGGCCGGGGTAGACCTTCACATCGTCGGGCAGGCCCGCCACCACCACCTGAAGGCTTCGTATGAGCTGTTGCCACGACCCTCCCTCGAGATCGGTACGCCCCACGCTCATGCGGAATAGCGTATCGCCTGAGAATAGCACCTTTGCCTCCTCAATATAGAAAAGGACACTGCCAGGCGAGTGGCCTGGTGTGTGGAGTACCTTTATGGCGTTGTGGCCGAAGGGAATAACTTCTCCGTCAGCGAGGTCATCGCCTAGTGGGGGAAGCTCAAAGTTCATGTCAATACCGAGCATGCTTTTAACTTGCTGGGGCATCGAATCGTAGATGTGACGGTCGGCTGGATGCAAGCGTGGTAGCAGGTCGAATTTCTTATATAATGTGTCAAGGCCAAAGATATGGTCGAAGTGGGCGTGGGTGCAGAGGACATGGCGAAGGTGCAAACCATGATCATTGATATAGCCGACCACCGCTTTACGCTCTGCTTCATAAAAAGCTCCGCAGTCGATGACGACGGCTTCGCAAGCAGAGTCGCTCACGACATAGCAGTTCTCCTGGATGGGATTGCATTGGAATGTTTTAATTTCGATCATTTCACAGGCAGATATATACAGTATTTATCTATGAACCACTCTTCAAGGAACCACTCGCTCAGTGGTTTTAATATGCATTTGCTACGATAGGGACTCGTCTCCTTCTGCAGGTCGCCGCCCTTTAAGCAAATGATGCCATTAGGCAGGGGGTTGTGCTGTTCCTTGGATATGTTTTTGGTGACCAGATGTACAAGATCGGGTAGGGGCATTACTGCACGACTGACAACAAAATCATAGCTTCCCTTCTCGTCTTCACAGCGACGATGAACGGGGATGCAGTTCTGAAGGCCTATGGCATGGCATATTTCCTGTGCCACGCGGATCTTCTTTCCTGTACCGTCGATGAGCGTAAACTGACTGTCAGGAAAGAGAATGGCTAGAGGAATGCCAGGGAAGCCACCGCCTGTTCCAACGTCGAGGATGTTCGTCCCCGCCTTGAAGTGCAGCATCTTTCCAATAGCCATAGAGTGGAGTACATGGTGGAGGTAGAGATTGTCGATGTCTCGGCGCGAGATGACGTTAATCTTCTCGTTCCATTCGTGATATAGCCCGTCAAGAGCTTCAAGTTGGCTGCGCTGTTGCTCTGTGAGCTCCAAGAAGTACTTTTCGATGAGTTTCATGGGTGCGAAGGTACAAAAAAAAGTGATAATAACAAAATGAAAATGCCAAAAAAAGATAATTGTAAGACCAATGTGTCACTTTTTTCGTAATTTCTTTGGATATGTGCAGAAAATCGTGTAACTTTGCACAATTGAATTATCAAACGTTTACCTATATTTAAAAACAGATTTATGAGTCAAAAGAGAGTATACCTTTTCGGCAATGGTAAGGCCGAAGGTAATGCAAAAATGCGTGAGGAACTTGGCGGCAAGGGTGCTAACCTTGCCGAGATGAACCTGATCGGTGTTCCCGTTCCTCCTGGTTTCACCATCACTACCGACTGCTGTAACGAGTATTACAAAGTGGGGCAGCAGAAGATTATGGAACTGCTTAACGACGATGTAATGGCAGCCGTAAAGCACATCGAGGTGCTGATGAATTCGAAGTTCGGCGATAAGGAGAATCCGTTGCTCGTCTCGGTACGCTCGGGTGCCCGTGCCTCTATGCCCGGTATGATGGATACGATCCTCAATCTAGGTCTTAATGACGAGGTGGCTGAGGGTATGGTGAAGAAGACAAACAATCCTCACTTCGTTTACGACTCGTATCGCCGCTTCGTTCAGATGTACGGCGATGTGGTGCTCGAGATGAAGCCTGTGAACAAGACTGACATCGACCCGTTTGAGGAAATCATCGAGAAGGTGAAGGAAGAGCGCGGCGTGAAGCT
>CAMNHM010000140.1 GCA_946539475.1 uncultured Prevotellaceae bacterium
CGCAGTGCACGCAGACCTACGGCGTCTATCCGCTCGGCACATGGGACAGCCAGATCTGGTGGGTGAGCCAGATGAACGTCTGGGAGGCACAGCAAGGCAACACCGAGTTCCAGGGCACACTGCTCTGCATCGGTAACGGTGGCTGCGAGTTCTCGATGAAGAACGCCGACGGCACGCCCGACAAGAGCGCACACCCGAAGAACAATATCTACCAGGACAACGTGCTCCGTCTGGCCAAGAATTCTCTGGAGTACCTGAAGACAAGATAACTGGGACCTTATGTACAGACCTTATTCTATATTTCGCCTGATTGCAGCCGTCGTCATGACGGCTGCAATAGCAGGCTGTGGCGGTGACGAGGATAAAGGCCAGGACTACAATCCCCTCATCGATGATCCTAAGGAAGAGCAGCCTCAGACTCCCGATAATCCTGTGACACAGTCGGGATATGACGAGCAGTATCGCCCCCAGATTCACTTCACTCCGGCCAAGAACTGGATGAACGACCCCAACGGTATGGTTTATCAGGATGGCACCTACCACCTCTTCTACCAGTATAACCCGCAGGGCAATGACTGGGGCAACATGTCGTGGGGACACGCCACCTCCACCGACCTCATGCACTGGACAGAGCAGGCTGTGGCACTCACCCGCGATGCGCTGGGTGCCGTGTTCAGCGGCTCGTGTGTCATCGACAAGAACAATACCGCAGGGTTTGGCGCCAACGCTATGGTGGCCCTTTACACCGCTGCCGGCGAGACGGGCGATGTGGCTGGCAAACAGCAGCAGAGCATTGCCTACTCGACTGACGGAGGCAAGAACTTCACACGCTTTGCCAACAACCCCGTCATCAAGAACGACGACGACAACCTGCGCGACCCGAAGGTGTTCTGGCATGAAGCCAGCAAGCAGTGGATCATGGCGCTGGCCAAGGGCTGGAAGATGGGCGTGGAGTTCTATGGCTCTGCCGACCTGAAGTCGTGGCAGCACCTGAGCACCTTCGTCGTGCCCTTGAAAGGCCGTCCCTCGCTGCAGTGGGAGTGCCCCGACCTTATCCAGATGGGCGACAAGTGGGTGCTCCTGGTCAGCGTCAATCCCGGTGGTCCGCTCGTGGGTTCAGGCACCATGTACTTCACAGGCCAGTTCGACGGCACCACCTTCACTGCCGACGAGGGCGACTATCCCCTCTGGCTCGACTACGGCATGGACAACTACGCCGGCGTCACCTGGAGCAACACTGGCGACCGCCACATCATGATCGGCTGGATGAACAACTGGTCGTATGCCGGCGACGTGCCCTGCTCGCCCTGGCGCTCAGCCATGAGCCTGCCCCGCGAGCTCACGTTGAAGGAGTACGAGGGCAAGCCGCTGCTCTGCAGCACCGTGGTCAAGGAGATCGACGGCATCGCCGGCAGCTGGCAGAAGACTGATGGGGCGATCGATGCCAAGGATGCCTACCAGCTGCGCCTCACCATCGGCCTCGACCGTGCCACCACCGTCACGCTGAGCAATGACCAGGGCGAGCAGTTCTCGTTCGACATCAGTGGCTCGGCCCGCACGCTGACGGCTCACCGCACAGGCACCTCGGGCAAGACCTCGTTCAACGGCACCTTCTCCATCCCGTCGATGAACGCGCCCCTATGCGTGGAAGGCAACTCGGTGACGCTCGATATCTTCGTCGACCAGTCGTCGGTGGAGATCTTCACCCGCGAAGGCACCCTGTCGATGACCAACCTGGTGTTCCCCACCAGCATCTACAATCATCTGACGGTGACGGGTGCCGACAGCGAAGCTCAGTTCCGGCCCCTCAGCCGCATCTGGAAGTAACGTTGCGCTGTAGGGCTCATCTGATTGCATAGCCAGCTCCGACTGGAAAGAAAATAACGTTCATTGAAGCTAAAAATGTTGCAATGAACGTTTTTTCTTAGCGAATGTATCATTTCTTATAGCATAAAACGAAGGAAAGAGCTACATTTGCAGCAGATTTTTCAATAACTAATTCAAAAAACATGAAGAAACTATTAATGACAATGATGGCAGTGATGGCGCTGACGACCTTGCAGGCACAGGTCACACCGAATGTGCTGGGCGAGAAACACGTCATGCTGCGTTTGGATCAAGGCAAGAAGTATATTCTCATGCCCGTGCAGGAAACTGAAGAGATAGCGGCTATTGCCGTGCTTGACGGGCGCAATGAGATGGTCCATCGGCTGAACGTGAAGCTGGCCGTCGACCGCGTTGACTACTGGGTACCTTTTGAACTGAAGGGCGCACGCCTGTTTGACATCGAGTTCCACGGCGACCGTCGGCAGAAGGGTGCCGTGGCAGAGTTCGTGTGCTGGAAAGAGATCAAGTACTCCGACACGTTCGACACCACCAACCGCGAGCGCTTCCGCCCCCTCTATCATCACACACCGCTCTACGGCTGGATGAACGACCCCAACGGAATGTTTTACAAGGACGGCGTGTGGCACCTCTATTATCAGTATAACCCCTACGGATCGCAGTGGGAGAACATGACGTGGGGACACTCCACCAGTCGTGACCTCCTTCACTGGGAGGCACAGCCCCTGGCCATCGAGGCCGACTGGCTGGGCGGAGTCTTCAGCGGCTCGTGCGTCACCAACGGCACAGACGTGGTGGCCTTCTACACCTCTGCCGGCATGAGCCAGACACAGTCGATGGCCGTGTCGAAGGACAACGGGCGCACGTTTAAGAAATACGAGGGCAACCCCGTCATCACCAGCGACAAGCCCGACTTCCGCGACCCCAATGTCTTCTGGTATGAGCCCACGAAGCGCTGGGTGATGATCCTGGCCGTGGGGCAGGAGATGCAGCTCTACTCCTCCGCTGACCTGAAGGCATGGAAGTATGAGTCGTCGTTCGGACAGGAGTATGGCAATCACGGCGGCGTCTGGGAGTGTCCCGACCTGTTTGAGCTAGGAGTTGGGAGTGAGGAGTCCGGAGTGACTCAAAAGAAGTGGGTGCTCGTGTGCAACATCAACCCCGGCGGCCCCTTCGGCGGCTCGGCCACCCAGTATTTCGTGGGCCAGTTCGACGGACATAAGTTCACCTGCGAGTCGATGCCCAAGGTCACCAAGTGGATGGACTATGGTAAGGACCACTATGCCACGGTGTCTTTCTATAATGCTCCTGACGACCGCCGCGTGGTGCTCGCCTGGATGTCCAACTGGCAGTATGCCAACCAGGTGCCCACCAAGCAGTTCCGCTCTGCCAACTCCATTCCCCGCGACCTAGGCCTGTTCACCTGTGGCGAGGAGACCTATGTCAGCGTGGTGCCCTCGAAGGAGATGCTTGCCGCACGCGGTGCGAAGCTGAAGAAGCCCACCGAGGCCTGCGAGATCGTGGTCGACCTGAACAACCATGCCGAGATTGTGCTGTCGAACGCCCTCGGCGAGCAAGTGGTGATGACCTACGACGCCGCCCGTCAGCAGTTCACCATGGACCGCACGAAGAGTGGCAACGTCGGCTTCAGCGAGGCTTTCCCCTGCGTCACCGAGGCTCCCACCTATGGTCAGGTGAAGCAGCTGCGCCTGTTCATCGACCGCTGCTCCATCGAGGCCTTCGATGCTGCCGGCAAGATGGCTATGACCAACCTCGTGTTCCCCTCCGAGCCCTATAACATGATAAAGGTGAAGGGCGGCAAGGCAACTATCTACAGCCTCACCCCCAACCCCTCTCCAAAGGGAGAGGGGAGTAAATAGACTCTTCCTTTGAATAACCAAATTAAGTATAATTGATATGTCACAACAAAATGTAAATACTCCCCTCTCCAGTCGGAGAGGGGTCGGGGGTGAGGCTAAACTTGCCCTTATCCCCGTGATGCTCTGCTTCTTCTGCATGGGCTTCGTGGATCTGGTAGGCATCGCCTCCAACTATGTGAAGGCCGACCTGAGTCTGAGCGACTCCGTGGCCAACGTGTTCCCCTCGCTGGTGTTCTTCTGGTTCCTCATCTTCAGCGTTCCCACGGGCATGCTGATGAACAAGATCGGACGTAAGAAGACCGTGCTACTCTCGCTGGCCGTCACCGTGGTGTCGCTGCTGCTGCCGCTGTTCGGCGAGTCGTTCGGCATCATGCTCGTCGCCTTCTCGCTGCTGGGCATCGGCAATGCCCTGATGCAGACGTCGCTCAACCCCCTGGTGTCGACCGTCATGGGCGGAGGCAACCTGGCTTCAACGCTCACCTTCGGACAGTTCATCAAGGCCATCGCCTCGTTCTCCGCGCCTTATCTCGCCATGTGGGGCGCCACGATGGCCATCCCTGAGTTCGGGCTGAACTGGCGCGTGCTGTTTGGCATCTTCCTCGTGGTAGGCATACTGTCCACCATCCTGCTCTTCGTGACACCCATCGAGGAGCCGCCCATCGAGGGCAAGCCCTCGACGTTCGTGGAGTGCTTCAAGCTGCTGGGCACGCCCGTCGTGCTGCTGTCGTTCCTCGGCATCATGTGCCACGTGGGAATCGATGTGGGCACCAACACTACCGCCCCGAAGATCCTGATGGAGCGGCTGGGCATGACGCTCAACGACGCTGCCTTCGCCACCTCGCTCTACTTCATCTTCCGTACCATCGGCTGCCTGACGGGCTCGTTCTTCCTGCGTGTGTTGAAGATGCGTACGTTCTTCATCATCAGCGTAGTGATGATGGCCTTGTCGATGTGCGGACTGTTCTTCGGAACGGAGAAGTGGATACTCTACGCTGCCATTGCCCTCGTGGGCTACGGCAACTCTAACGTCTTCTCCATGTGCTTTGCCACAGCACTGGAGTCGATGCCCTCGAAGCAGAACGAGGTCAGCGGTCTGATGATCATGGGCCTCTTCGGCGGCACCATCTTCCCGCTGCTGATGGGCTTGCTGAGCGATGTCATGGGACAGGCAGGAGCCGTGCTCGTCATGGCTGTCGGAGTCGTCTATCTGTTCACTTATATAAGGAGCCTCACCCCCAGCCCCTCTCGCGGGGGAGAGGGGAGTAAATAGACTCTCTCATTGAATACAAAAGAATATACAAATCATTGAAAATCAATATCGAAAAAACCGGAATTATGGAACAAAAGAATGTAACTACTCCCCTCTCCCCCGCGAGAGGGGTCGGGGGTGAGGCTCGTTATGTAGTAGGACTCGGAGAAGTCCTGTGGGATGTACTCCCCGAAGGCAAGAAACTGGGTGGCGCACCCGCCAATTTCGCATATCATGCCGGGCAGTTCCTGGGCATGGACAACACCATCGCCGTGAGCGCACTCGGCGAGGACCGCCTGGCCGAAGAAACCCTCGAGGCATTGCGTGAGCATGGTCTGAACGACCTCCTTCCCCGTGTGCCCTATCCTACAGGCACTGTGCAGGTGCAGCTTGACGAGCAGGGCATCCCCACGTATGACATCAAAGAGAACGTGGCCTGGGACAATATCCCCTTCGACGACGACATTGCCCAGATAGCACGCACGTGCCGCGCCGTCTGCTTTGGCTCGCTGGCACAGCGCAACGTGGTGAGCCGCACGACCATCCAGAAGTTCCTCGACGCCACGCCCGCCGACTGTCTGAAGATCTTCGACATCAACCTGCGCCAGCAGTTCTACACCAAGGAGGTCTTGAAGGAGTCGCTGCAGCGCTGCAACATCCTGAAGATCAACGACGAGGAGCTGGTGCTCATTGGCCGAATGTTCGGCTATCCCGGCCTCGACATCGAGAACAAGTGCTGGCTCATCCTGGGTAAGTACAACCTCGACATGCTCGTGCTCACTTGCGGCACCAACGGCAGCTATGTCTTCACGCCAGGCCAGATGTCCTTCCAGGAGACGCCGAAGGTGAAGGTGGCCGACACCGTCGGTGCCGGCGACTCGTTTACCGGCTCCTTCGTGGGCAGCATCCTCAACGGCAAGTCTGTTCCTGAAGCCCACAAGATTGCCGTACAGGTGTCTGCCTATGTCTGCACGCAGAATGGCGCGATGCCCACACTGCCGGAGGAGCTGCTAAAGTAGGCAGGGCCTCTCGTCAGGCTGTGGCTTGCCCGCCACGAAGATTTTTCCAGGCATTGAGCCCACTTGAAAAAGTCTCAGTGATGTTGCGAACATTGGCGCAGCCACTCCCCTCCCTTCAAGGGGAGGGGCGCCCGAAGGGCGGGGTGGGGTCTGTATATAATTAGCCGCCAAGAAGTTACAGACCCCACCCCAACCCCTCCCCTTGAAGGGAGGGGAGCGGCTGCGCGTCCAATTTCACTCCATTTCATCGGTATGTTACTTTTTCAAGTGGACTCAGGCATTCAAGTTCCGTAGGCCGTCTCTTGTTGGCCTACGGAATTATTGTGCTTTATTTTACAGAGTGAGGGGAAGCGTCTTTCCTCTTCCTCTGTTGCGCCTGCCGGATGCCCTTTTCTGGGGCAGTCCGAAGCCTTGGTCGACTGTTGGCGCGGCAGCTCCATGCGGATTGTCTGCAACAGGCTGTTAGTACTGATCCGTTTTCTCTCCGTTGCGGCTTCTGGGATGCAAGGTTCGGAAAAGGGCGCGCGTTCGAGCGTGTGCTCAGAATGGGCCGTGCCCCATGCACGACGTGGTGGTGATGGCGGCGATGAACGCGGTGATGGCAGCTACGATGGCCTCCATCAGGCGGTTCTTCAGCCGCTCAGAGATCTTGATCTTCATCTTTCAGTCCTCCTAAAACTTCAATTCTGAGTCCACTTGAAAAAGTAACATACCGATGAAATGGAGTGAAATTGGACGCGCAGCCGCTCCCCTCCCTTCAAGGGGAGGGGTTGGGGTGGGGTCTGTAACTTCTTGGCGGCTAATTATATACAGCCCCCACCCCGCCCTTCGGGCACCCCTCCCCTTGAAGGGAGGGGAGCGGCTGCGCC
>CAMNHM010000141.1 GCA_946539475.1 uncultured Prevotellaceae bacterium
ACTGTCGGTCGGCAACCGTCAGCGAGTTGATGTAGTTCTCGATGTTGACATAGCCGTTGTCGGCCATCGTCATCGCATCGTCGGCGTGGGGGTTGGTGCCGTTCTGCTGCTCCCATTCGTCGGGCATGCCGTCGCCGTCGCTGTCGGTGCGCTTCTGGCCAGCCCATACCTGCCACGTGCTGGGCACGCCGTAGGGCAGCGAGTGCTCGTTGGAGATGATGGCTCCCCGCTTGCCGTAGCTGAGCACCTCGTCGACCATGTAGCTGTCGGTATAGTCGCGGTAGGGCAGCGATGCTCCTACGGTGGGCAGGTTGCTCTGGAGCAGTGTCTTCCCGTCGAGCAGCTGCAGCTCGGGATAGTCGTAGGGTGTGTTCTCGCGCGTGGCGGCGTTGTAGTCGGTGATGATGTTGGGGTTGAACGTGCCGTCGCGATTGCTGTCCTGCCAGTTGTCGTCGCCATAGCAATGGAAGTCGGCATTGCCCCCGGTGAAAGCAGCTCCTCCGACGGCCGGTCCGTTGATAAAGAGGTTGGACTGTATGTTGACGTAGGATCGCCCCTCGGAGTCGCCGCCCATGATGTAGGCGCCGTTCTTCCAGTTGTAGACCGTGTTGTTGGCATACTGATTGATGCCCTTCACCTTGAAGTTGCGCGTAGAGTTGTCGCAGAGCAGGTTGCCCAGCAGGGTGACGTGGTCGGTCTGCATGAGTCCGCCGGCGGAGTGGTCCATCAGCCCCTGCCCGACGATGCTGTACTGCAGTGTGATGTTCTCGGGCGTGGCGCCCTTGCCGTCGGGGTTGATGGAGAAGGTCTCGTCGCGCCCCCATGCGAAGGAGCAGTGGTCGAAGATCATGTCGGTGCCGTTGGCGATGCCAGCGCAGTCCTTTCCGGAGTCGCCTCCGATGCCCATGCGGAAGCGCATGTAGCGCACGATGGTGTTGGTGGCTCCCGAGAACGACACGCCGTTGCCATAGACGGTGATGCCCTCGCCTGGTGCCGTCTGTCCGGCTACGTAGAGGTTGCGGGCGAAGACGATGCGCGACTGGATATTGATGACGCCGGCGACGTCGAACACGACGATGCGGTTGGGCTGGCTGACGGCGTCGCGCAGCGACCCTGCCCCCGAGTCGTTAAGGTTGGTGACGTGGTAGACGCTGCCTGTGCGCCCGCCGGTGGCGAAGCGCCCCCACCCCTGTGCTCCTGGGAATGCCAGCTGTTGTGCTGAGGTGTCGATGGTCATGAGCAGTCCTGCTAATAGTGTCGCGAGTCGTGTTGTCTTCATAAGGATCGTGTTGCTGCTGTTTGTATTCGGAGGCAAAGGTAGCAATAAAAAATGAAACTGCCAAGTGTTTTCAAGAAAACGGGGGAAAAGTTTGGTGATGATGAAAGAAATGTCTACCTTTGCAGACAATTAAAAACTTTAAGGCTATGATCAACCGACAATTATTGCAACCCGAGAGCATCGTCGTCATCGGCGGTAGTAACAACGTTCATAAACCCGGCGGAGCCGTCGTTCGCAACCTCCTCAGCGGAGGCTACCAGGGCGTGCTACGCGTGGTGAACCCCAAGGAGGACGAGGTGCAGGGCATCAAAGCCTTCCACGATGCGAAGGAGGTGCCTCCCACCGACCTTGCCATCCTTGTCGTGGCAGCGAAGTACTGCCCGCAGTATGTGGAGTTCCTGGCAGCAGAGAAGAATGTGCGCGCGTTCATTATTATATCGGCAGGCTTCAGCGAGGAGACCCACGAGGGTGCTGTGCTCGAGCAGCAGATCCTCGACACGTGCGAGCGCTACGGCTGCGCCCTGATAGGCCCCAACTGCATTGGCCTGCTCACGCGGCATCATCACTCCGTATTTACCAAACCCATACCACAGCTGAACCCGAAGGGTGTCGACTTTATCAGTGGATCGGGTGCCACGGCTGTGTTTATACTTGAGAGTGCTGTGACCAAGGGCCTGCCTTTCAATTCGGTGTGGAGTGTGGGCAACGGCAAGCAGATAGGCATCGAGGCTGTGCTGGAATATATGGATGAGCATTTCGATGCTGAGCGCGACTCGCTGGTGAAACTGCTCTATATTGAGAACATTGCTGATCCTGACAAGCTGCTGTTCCATGCAACTAGCCTCATCCGCAAGGGTTGTCGCATCGCTGCCATCAAGGCAGGGTCATCGTCGGCAGGCAGCCGTGCCGCCAGCAGTCACACCGGTGCCATCGCCTCCAGCGACTCTGCCGTAGAGGCCCTCTTCCGCAAGGCCGGCATCGTGCGCTGCTTCAGCCGTGAGGAGCTCACCACCGTGGGCTGTATCTTCACGCTGCCCCGCTTCACCGGCAAGAACTTCGCTATCGTTACCCATGCCGGAGGTCCTGGCGTGATGCTCACCGATGCCCTCTCGAAGGGAGGCATGAAGGTGCCACAGCTCAGCGGCCCCGTTGCCGACGAACTGAAGGCACAGCTCTTCCCCGGCTCGTCAACAGCTAATCCCATTGATATCCTGGCTACAGGTACGCCCGAACACCTAGGCATCGCCATTGACTACTGTGAGCACCGTTTCGACGAGATTGATGCCATCGCCGTCATCTTCGGCACACCGGGACTGGTGCAGCTCTACGAGACCTACGACGTGCTACACAAGAAAATACTCGAATGCCATAAGCCCATCTTCCCCGTCCTGCCCAGCGTCAACACCGCCGGTCCTGAGGTGCAGGAGTTCCTCAGCCGGGGTCACGTGAATTTCAGCGACGAGGTGACGCTGGCCACCGCCCTTACTCAGATTATGAAGACCCCCGAGCCTGCCGACCAGAATGTGGTCATCAATGGTGTCGATGTGCCGCGCATCAGACGGATCATCGATGGTCTCGCCTCCGGTAGTGGATACATCGATCCTGCCTCAGTACATGAATTGCTCTCTGCTGCCGGCATCGCCACTGTGCCTGAGTTTGTCAGCGCAGCAAAAGATGAGGTGACCGCCTTCGCCGAGCGCGTGGGATTCCCTGTGGTAGCCAAAGTCGTGGGACCTGTCCATAAGAGTGATGTGGGTGGCGTGACGCTCAACATTCGTTCGAAAGAGGTGCTCAGCGCCGAGTTCGACCGCATGATGCAGATTCCGGATGCCACAGCCGTCATGGTGCAGAAGATGATTCGTGGCACCGAACTCTTCATCGGCGCGAAGTACGAGCCGCGCTTCGGACATGTGGTGCTCTGCGGACTGGGAGGTATCTTCGTCGAGGTACTCAAGGACGTCAGCTCGGGTCTGGCTCCTCTGAGCTATGAGGAGGCTTTCTCGATGATTCACTCCCTGCGTGGCTATAAGATAATTCGTGGTACGCGTGGTCAGCGTGGCATCAACGAGCGCAAGTATGCTGAGATTATTGTGCGGCTCTCCACTCTCCTGCGCTTCGCTACCGAGATCAAGGAGATGGACATCAATCCTCTCCTGGCCGACGAGAATGATGTCATTGCCGTCGATGCCCGCATACTCGTGGAGAAGTAAAGACCATGCTTTTGTAGCGAGCGAAATGCTTGTCATTAACTAACAGGCTGTTCTTGGTCAACAAGGGCAGCCTTCTTGATGTGGCTCTGCGGCACTTTTGTATAGCAAGGACGGCTTCCTTGTTGAGCAAGCTCAGCCTCTTAGTATATCAAGGAGGCCGTCGGGCTTCATCATGATATTTTGTTTAATTTCGGCTATTCGTTTGGTGGTTTGACAACTTATTCGTAACTTTGCAGAGCGTTACTAAAAAACTAGTCTTTCTATGTACAAACAAATCATTACTGCAGTATGCATTGCTTTTATATTCACCACGGCCGCCGCTGCTCCGAAACAGTATTCTGAAGAAGTAGCGAAGAGTTTCATCACCAACCATCCCGACCCTGACGTCATCCGTTGGGGCACCCAGCAGAATCACTTCACTTGGCAGGCTGGCTACATGATGTTTGCTATGGAGAAACTGTGGCGGATGACCAACGACTCTACCTATCTGAACTATATTCGCCGCTACGTCGATCAGAATGTCGATGAAGAGGGACGCGTGCCCAACTTCACCCCCAGGGCTCTCGACAACTTCATCCCAGGCTATGCCTGTCTGCTGATGTACGAGTTGACGGGAGAGCAACGTTATGCACGCGCCGCTGAGACCATCCGTCGGGGATTCGACGATTATCCGCGTAATCGGCTGGGCATCTTCTATCACTCGCACTCCATCCGTCAGTTGTGGGTCGACGGTGTGTTCATGGGACAGATATTCCTGGCACGCTATGCCAAGACAATGGGCCATCCGGAGGACTTCAGCGAAGTGGTGAAGCAGATAGAGGGACTCGTCTGCCTCTGCGGGCGCAACGATGGTCTGTTTTATCACGGATGGGCAGAGCAGGGCAAGGCTGGATGGGCGAAGAATCAGGACAACCACTCGCCGGAGGTGTGGAGCGAAGGCCTGGGATGGGGTGCCGTGCTGCTGGCTGATGTGTTCGACTATCTTCCTGCTGACCAGCCGGGACGTGAGCAGCTGCTGGATGCTCTAAGGCGTTTGTGCAAAGGGCTGAAGGCCAGTCAGGATCAGAAGACAGGCCTCTGGTGCCAGGTCGTAGACAAGCCCACCGAGGCAGGCAACTGGAATGAGACCTCTGGCACGGGTATGTTCATCTACCTGCTGCAGTCGGCCATTAACAAAGGATATGTCAGTGCCGCAGACTATCAGGCGGTAGTAGACCGTGCCTATCAGGGCATCATCAGTAAGGCAGTACGCAACAGCGATGGCGGTTATAACCTCGTAGATTGTAGCAGCATCGGCATCAAAGACAGCTACAAAGCCTACATCTCTCAGCCTCGCGAGATCAGCACCTATGCTGCCTTCGCATCGTTCATCATCGGTACTGGCATCGTGGAGCATCATTTCCGCTTCCACTTCCCCTCCACCGTCTATGTCACCGACTATACTCAGGGCAAGCTGCTCAGATTAGAAGGCGGACAGGTGGCGTGGCAGCACGACGCGCCGCTCTCCAACGATCTTCAGCTGTTGCCTGATGGCAATATCCTCTTCACTACGGGAACAGGTGTGCTTGAGCTGACACCGCAGGGCGACACCCTCTTCTGCTATCACTCCGACTGCCACGTATTTGCCTGTCAGCGGTTGCCCAATGGAAATACCTTCGTCGGGGAGTGTGAGAAAGGTAGGCTGTTGGAGGTTTCGCCTAAAGGACGAATCCTGCATGCTGTCAGCATACTGCCCAAAGGAGCCTCTTCTGACGACATGGCCTTTATGCGAAATGCCCGATGGCTGCCCAACGGCCACTATCTGGTGGCCCACTACGGAGGGGAGAAAGTCACAGAGTACGACAAGCGTGGTCGTGCTGTCTGGAGCGTGGCTACGCCAGGCCGTCCTCACTCTGTTATCCGTCTTGACAATGGTAATACGCTCGTGTCAATTGCTGATGCTAACAACGACCCGCGCATAGAAGAGTACTCTCCTGAGGGCAAACTCCTTTGGCATCTCAATAACGACGATCTGCCTGGCCACCCCCTACGTTTCATGTCGGGTATGCAATATCTGGAAGGGCGGGGCCTGCTGTTGTCCAACTGGCAAGGCCATCGCGGTCAGGCTGTCCAGCCTCATCTGCTGCTGGTCACCCGCAACAAGCGCATCATCTGCACGCTGCCTCCTACTGCTGCTATCCGTACCATCTCCAACGTCGCTGTGAGCGGCGTTGGAAGGTAGGATAGGTCATGTCTGTTGTTGGTCCCCTCTTTGCACAGCAGGTGAGATGATCGCTGGCTACTCGAAAAGCTTCAGGGCCTCTTCCGTGAGGAAGGGCTTCACTTTCTTCAGGGATAGGAAACCGCTCAGTTCATACATATACACCTCAAACTGTTCATAGTTGAAGCCTAGACCTTCGGTTGTAAGAAAGAAAGGACGCTTGGGCAGTTCGCTGATGTTGTCGACATACTCCTCTGCGTCATCGCCACGCAACCTATTCTTTAGATCTTTTTTGACAAGGTCAAGGAGTTCGGACGATGAGGGATCGCTGAACAGAAACTGGTTGGTAACGCGGCTGCCGTCGGATCTGAGGAAAGAGGTTCTGAACTGATGAACGAATCCGTCGGCAATGCCACTGAAGCTGTGTTCGAAGTCGTAAGTCATGAATTCGGGCGTAGACTCGCTGATGCCAAAGATGATTTCCTCTTCTATATTATCGGCCCTATCCTCGTCGCCCTTTGTAAACAACTGCCATTGTTCTTCAGCATTCTTATTGATTTCGTGGCCGAAGAAGTCGACGAAGCCTTGTCCGTCGTGGCGGAAGTCAGGTACAGGGTCTTCATAGCATTGGCTCTCGGTCATTGCCGAGACGATGAAATCGTAGATGGAGTCGCACAGCATCTCATCGCCGCTGACGGGGAAGGCGCAAGATATGAGGATCGAGGAATGCTTGGTTTCGCCCTCATAGGTGAAGGCCTCTGACTTGAAAGCCTTTGATGTCTGCTTGGTACTGCATCCTGTCAGGATGATGGCCAGGAGTGCAAGGTGAAGGAAGCGTTTCATATTTGAGAATTAAGGGCTGAGCTTTGGGAGCTGAGAGATGAAGCAGGATAGTTAGGCGACAGGATTATTCTCGGCAAAGACGGCCATGCGGCTGTCGAGCTCAGCATACTGGTGGTCTTCTATAAAAGATGTACACACACGCAAACCCTCCTGATGGGATCCTGTAGTGATGAGACAGATGGCCGAGACGCCATAGTACATCAGCTCGCGCGCCAGCTGTCCGCTGGTCATGCCGGGATAGCCGATGGTGAAGTAGAAGCCGTCGG
>CAMNHM010000142.1 GCA_946539475.1 uncultured Prevotellaceae bacterium
AGAGTCTCTTGCGGGTTGTTCCATGCTTTCGGGGTGCAAAGTTACAAAAATCCCGCCACAGAAAGGCCGTTCTCGCCAGATATTTTGCTTTTTTCTAGCATTTGACCTGCAAAGAAAGCCTCTTTGTACTGCAAGGATGCCTACATTGTACTGCAAGAAAGCCTACTTTGCACTGCAAGAATGCCTACTTTGTACTGCAAGAATGCCTACTTTGCACCATGGATGGAACTCGTCAGCGACAATATGCCGACATTCAAAGACCACGAGACGACAAACCGGGTTGCAAAAATATTTAGCGGTTCGGGCTATTATTACCACCTTTGCAGGCGAACTAGCGAAGCGACAAAACGATCATGAAGCAAAGGACGTATCTCTCGGGTCTTCCGAACGTATCTCTCGGGCCTTGGGAACGTATCTCCATGAAGGATATGAAGGATATGAAGGAAGGGTTTGCAACTTTTCCTATATAGGTTTTTCATTTAGCCGCTACCTAAATGTTTTTCCTTATACGAAAGTTAGTATATTATCCTTCATATCCTTCATCACCCACGTTCCGAATCGCCGGTAGGGGAGATAAATTTCATTTGTACCAACTTATTACTAAAAGGATGACACCGTGCGGAGGGAAAGATTTCGAAGCTTACCAGTTGTCGGTGCGGAAGGGGAAGAGCGGAAGGTTGGCCCCGTTGATGACATTGCCGAGCTGGAAGTTGCGGAAGCAATAGCGCACGGCAACGGGATGCGGCACTTCAGGCGAGCTGATGCGGATGGCCTCGTCCCAGTAGCCCCCACCCTCGCGCCAGAAATGCTGTGCACGAGCAGGATGGAACACGCGGTCCTCGCCTGCCACCTCAAAGCCCTGGATGTCCTCGAAGGGAGCATCGGAGTGATAGTTGTCCTGCGTATGGATAAGGACGGCGTCGCCGTCGATCTTCATGTCCTTGAACGACGAGCTCTTATAGAGCACATCCTTGAAGCCGTAGTCGCGGTTCAGCGCCGTATACGCCAGTCGCTCGCCCACCTGACGCTTCTGCGTGGGGTGTATCTGCGAGAACTCGTAGGGATAGACCAGGTCGTTGGTGCAGACGCAGGAGCTGTTGGGAATGATTTGCTGCGCCTTCCACTGCTGTTCGCGCAGCCGCGGCCCCCAGTCGCCTTTGACGTCGCCATTGATATAAGGGGCGATCTGCACGTAGTAGAAGGGTATCTCGCCCAAGCCAAACTGCTGCCGCCACTGTTCCACAAGCAGTTTCAGACGCTGAGAATACTGGTCGCCAGGATCGCCTACGTTCGAGCAACCCTGATAGAAGAGGATGCCCTTGACGGTGTAGTTCAGGATGGGATTGAACGTACCATTGCCCCAGAGCAACGAGCGGTGATAGTCGGTAGGCCAGCGGGCGGCAATGGCAGCCGAGTCGGTGGGGTCGGTGGTGTAGCGCTGGAGGTTTTCCTTCGTCAGCCAGCTCTCTACGCGTGAACCGCCTTTATTTGCCTCGATGAGCCCAATGGGGATGTCGAGAGCCTTATGGAGCAGGCGAGCAAAGGAATAACCCGTGGCAGAGAAGTCGGCAACGGTCGACGGCGTACACTCACGCCACTGGCACACAGCATCCTCCTGAGGCTCGGCACGCATCACGCTGGGAATCTTCACAGAGTGGACGGCACGATGGTCGACAGCATCAACGACCCAGTCGTTGTAGCCCTCAACGGGGCACTGCCAGAAGCCCTTGACAGGCATCTCCATGTTCGACTGACCCGCGCATACCCACACCTCGCCGGCTAGGACGTTGCTGATGGTGGTAGGCTCGCCGTCGTCGAAGGTAATCGACAACGGAGTATAGGATGCCTTAGGCGAACGCACCTTTGCCAGCCAGCGTCCTTGGCTGTCGGCAGTCGCCGTGACGACGTCGCTACTCCACGATGTGGTGACCTTCACCTTTGTCCCAGGCTTGTCCCAGCCCCAGAGCCTGACGTCGGAAAGCTGCTGGATAATCATATTGTCGCCAACGAGGTGGGACAATCGTACCTTTGCCTGCACGCCCAGGCTGCAAGCGGCAAGAGCCGCAAGAATCAAGAACCGTGTCTTCATGCTGTCTTAAGTTTTAAGTTTAAGTTTAAGCGTTAGAGCCCTAAAAATTAGGACTATATGGCTTAATAATTAAAAATTGTGGTTCGCAGTTATATGGATTCCATACTAGGGTGATATGGTTTATAGCTTAATCTTTCCAGGTAGCGCCCTCGCGTAGGACAATAGTGACTCGCGACTTCTTGGGCAGCTGCGGACGCTCCCACTCACCTCCCAGTATCTGTATGGTTGTCTCTGCCTTCGACGATGCCAGCGCCGCTGCCACAGCAGGCTCGAGGGTGAGGAAATCACCACGCCCGTTGCGGTCGACCGTGTAGTCGGCTTCCACACGATAACGGCTCAGCAAAGGTATCTCCTCGCAGAGCGCGTCAGCCAGCAGCCGTGCCACGACATGAGCGCCGTAGACGTTGTAGTGCGTATTGTCCTGCTTGCCCTTCGGTTCACTGGGCTCCTCACCAGGGCGGTACCACATGTGGAGGCGCTTCGAGGCCTCCGTGCCCAGCCCTTGCTCGAGGTCGTGAGTGATCTGGTTGGCATCGACGAAATGCACATTCATGCGCCTGGCAACATCGCGGGGAGCCACGCGATAGAGTCCGTGAGTGTCGACGAGGCTGTCGCCCTCGACCATCTTCACGCCATCTTGGAAGGTCGTCGTACGGAGTTTCTCGTCATCGTCGTTCTCGGGTGCCACGACAAAGAAGTTACGCCGTACGACACAATTCATCAGGACAGGTATACCTCCGTGCTCTCGCGTTTCGCGTACATACTTGGCCAGCAGGTAGTCGAAGGTCGAGCCTGGGTCGGTGTGGCGGTCGAGTGGAGCCTTCTCGTCGTTGTGTCCAAACTGGATGATCACGTAGTCGCCCGGGCGCATCCGCTGCAGCACTTTATCCCACCGGCCTTCGTTCAGGAAGCTCAGCGACGAGCGCCCGTTAACAGCATGATTGTCAACACGAACGTAGTCGGGATCGAAGTAACACTGCAGCGCCATTCCCCATCCTCGCTCCTGCTTTCCCTCTGCGATGCCCGACTTGTTGGCAGCCGTAGAGTCGCCAATAATGAAGATGGTGGTAGGTCGCTCGCTGGCCGACGGCAACAATAGCAACAAGGCCAGAAGAATCATCACGTAACGTATGTGTCGCATATATGGCTTAGCGTTTTAGGTGTTCGACGAGTTCATCGGGTGTCAGCAGCAGCTGCTCGCCTGTGGTCATGTTCTTCAGCGTCACCTTTCCCTCACGCATCTCGTTGTCGCCGGCAAGTACCACGAAGGGTATCTGCTTCGAGTTGGCATACGACATCTGTTTTTTCATCTTTGCAGCGTCGGGGAAGAGCTCAGCGCGTATGCCTGCCCGACGTACTTGGGCGACGATGGGCATGCAGTAGGCTGTCTCCCGCTCACCAAAGTTGAGGAATACGACACGCGAGGTCTGCAGCGATCCTTCCGGATAGAGGTTGAGGGCGTCGAGTACGTCGTAGATGCGGTCGACTCCAAAGCTGATTCCCACACCCGACAGTCCCGGCATCCCGAAGATGCCCGTCAGGTTGTCGTAGCGTCCGCCACCTGATATGCTGCCCATCAGCGTGTCGAGGGCTTTCACCTCGAAGATGGCGCCCGTATAGTAGTTCAGTCCGCGGGCAAGCGTGAGGTCGAAGTGTATCTCGTTGGTCAGGCCTCCTGATTGAGAACCCTTAGGCGACGTGCTGTCAGCAGTCCCGCCTATTGCTCCCAGCAGGCTCAGGATGTAGCGTGTCTCCTCGACGCCCTTCAGGCCTGTCTCGCTGCCGGCGAGCACCTCGGCAATGGTGTTGAGCTTCTCGTCGTCTGTTCCCTCGAGGAGGATGATGGGCTGCAGCTTTTGTATCTGCTCGTCGGAAAGCCCGTTCTGACGCAACTCGGCGTTGACATTGTCGATGCCTATCTTGTCGAGCTTGTCGATGGCGACCGTGATGTCGACGATCTTATCGGCAGCCCCGATCACCTCAGCGATGCCCGTCAGAATCTTTCGGTTGTTAATCTTGACCTCCACCCGCACGCCAAGACGTGAGAAGACGGCATCCTCGATCTGCATCAGCTCGACCTCGTTGAGCAGGGAGTCGCTGCCCACGACGTCGCCGTCGAACTGATAGAACTCACGATAGCGCCCCTTCTGCGGACGGTCGGCACGCCATACGGGCTGCAACTGATAGCGCTTGAAGGGCAGCTGCAGCTCCTCGCGGTGCATGACGACGTAGCGGGCGAAGGGCACGGTGAGGTCGTAGCGCAACCCTTTCTCGCAGATACGGGAAGCGAGATGGAGGGCATTACGCTCGGCGAGCTCCTCGTCGCTGGTCTTCGAGAGGAAGTCGCCTGAGTTAAGCACCTTGAAGAGCAGCTTGTCGCCTTCCTCGCCATACTTGCCCATCAGCGTCTGCAGCGTCTCCATCGCCGGCGTCTCGATCTGCTGGAAGCCATACAGCTCGTAGACCTCGCGAATGGTGTTCAGAATATAGTTGCGCTTGGCCATCTCTATGGGGCCGAAGTCGCGCGTACCTTTTACAATTGTTGGTTTCATAATTTAAAGCCCACTCAAGCCCTCCCAAGGGAGGGATGTCAGGTCAGTTGTGTTAATTATACTTTTAATGAATGTAATATTTTTGACGTAAGTCTAACCGAACATCCCCTCCTTTGGAGGGGCTTGGGGAGGCTTAGACTTTTCTTACGATCGTCTGCTCGCGGTCGGGGCCAATAGAGATGATGGTGATAGGCGTCTCCAATTCGTGCTCGAGGAAGGCGATGTAGTCGCGGAACTGCTGGGGGAACTGGTCTTCGCTGGTGAAGCGGGTCATATCCGTCTTCCAGCCGGGCAGCTCACGATAGACGGGCTCGATGCCATGATCGATGCTGAAAGGGAAGTCGCGCGTCTCGCGTCCGTCAACCTTGTAGGCCACGCAGGCCTTGATTGTATCGAAGCCGTCGAGCACGTCGCTCTTCATCATGATGAGCTGGGTGACGCCGTTAATCATGATCGAATAGCGCAGCGCCACGAGATCGATCCATCCACAGCGGCGCTCACGCCCAGTGACAGCACCATACTCGTGACCCAAGTCGCGAATGCGGCTGCCCGTCTCGTCGAATAGCTCCGTCGGGAAGGGTCCCGCACCCACGCGCGTACAATATGCTTTCATGATGCCGTAGACCTCGCCAATGCGGTTAGGGCCGATGCCCAGACCAGTACAGGCGCCGGCACAAATGGTATTCGACGACGTGACGAAAGGATAAGAACCGAAGTCGACATCGAGCATCGTGCCCTGAGCACCTTCACCAAGCACCGTCTTACCCTCACGCAGCAGCGCGTTCAGCTCGTGCTCGGAGTCGACGATGGGGAACTGTCGGAGATAGTCGATACCCTCCATCCACTTCTTCTCGACCTCGGTAATGTCGTAGTCGAAGTGCAACGAGCGGAGGATTGCCTCGTGGCGAGCCTTTGCGGTAGCATACTTCTCATCGAAGTTCTCGAGGATGTCGCCAACGCGCAGTCCTGTGCGGCTGACTTTGTCGGTATAGGTGGGACCAATGCCCTTGCCCGTCGTACCCACCTTGTTCTTGCCCTTCTGAGCCTCGTAGGCAGCATCAAGCACACGATGAGTGGGCATGATCAGATGGGCCTTCTTCGATATGTGCAGTCGCTCGCGCAGCGGATGTCCGCTCTGCTCCAGCGCACGGGCCTCATCCATGAAGAGGTCGGGAGCAAGCACCACTCCGTTGCCTATGATGTTCACCTTGTCGCCCTGGAAGATACCACTGGGGATGGAACGCAACACATACTTCTGGCCCTCGAACTCGAGCGTATGACCAGCATTGGGGCCACCCTGAAAACGTGCTACGACATCATAGCGAGGGGTAAGCACGTCGACCACCTTGCCTTTACCTTCATCGCCCCACTGTAGTCCCAGCAGGACGTCAACCTTTCCTTTGTTCATTTCTTATCTTGTTTTTTATATCTGCTCTTTCGTGTGATGGCAGCCTGACAGGTCGAACAGATGCCATAGATGTAAAGCGAATAGCCGTCTTTGCGGAAGCGGCGCAGGTGCATGCTGTCTATGGCCTCGGTAATCTCAGGCGACTTCACCTCAGTCACCTTACCGCAGACCGTGCAGATCTGATGGCAGTGGTTCTCGCCGGCATAGCAGGCCTCATACTTCGTAGAACCCTGAAAGCGATGGCGGATGACCAGTCGCAGCTCCATGAAGAGCTTCAGCGTGTTGTAGAGAGTAGCTCGCGACACGGGGAAGCGATACTTGTCAGTCAGGCGCTGCCCGAGCTCGTCGAGCGAGAAGTGCCCGTCGAAGTCGTAGACGGCTTTCAATATCGCATAACGCTCAGGCGTCTTGCGATGACTGTTCATCTCCAAGTAATTGTCGAGTATACGCTCAACGGCCTGGCGCACACTGTCTTTCTTATCTGTCTTCATAAACCAAGGCACAAAATTACAAAGAAAGATTGAAGATTATCGCCTCGAGCTGAAAAAAGTGGACGGACGTTTGCAATAATTAACATATACGTCTTTCGCAGATTGAAAGGAGTCAGGCAGATAACACACGAAAAGGGTGAAGACACCTCTTCAACCGTTTGCCTCAGATCAAGAAACTTGAGGGGATAGACTTTGAGCGGAATACGGGACTCGAACCCGCGACCCTCGGCTTGGGAAGCCAATGC
>CAMNHM010000143.1 GCA_946539475.1 uncultured Prevotellaceae bacterium
CCGCCGTTCCCTTCCACGTGAATGTGGACGGGCTCATGCTCCTTACTGTAAAAGAAGAAAGAGAATCCGTAGAATCTAAATACCTCTGGCATATCTCTGTTTCACTTTATTACTGGTGCAAATATAGGAATTATTTTCGATACCAACAACTTTTTTGCCCAAAATGTGATGTGTATTGCGATAATCTTGTAAAAAGTACCAGAGCATCCTAGTTGAAGAAGTTCCAGGAGATGCCTAGGTGGAGGACGGAGCGGTTGAGGGGGTAGTGGGGGGTGAGGAACGACTTGCGGTCGAAATTCTTACCCAGCACATTGGTCATCATCACGAAGAAGCGGGCATGCTTCAGGTGCAGGTTGGCATAGACGTCGACGTAGGGGAAGTTGCCCAGCTCCACGCGGCTGTCCTTGTTCTGCTGTACGGCAAACTGATTGAGGTGTGGCAGGAAGTCGGGAGCCTCGTACTTGGTGAACCACGTGCCCGATGCGCCCATCTCGACACGCAGCACGCGTGCCACCATGAACTGCAGGTAGAGGTTGGTGAAGATGTTGAGCTTGGGCAGTGGCAGCACGTCGGTGTCGCTGCTGGTCTGGAAGGTGACGATGTTGTCCCAGTGGAGCGGTCCGAGGTGTAGTCGCTGGTCGAGCTGTGCCATGAGTACCGTGAGCGAGCTCGATGCCTGCCGGAAGTTGGCGGTGAGTCCTGTCCGTCCGTCGTCGGTCAGGGCATACTCCATTCCCAGGTAGGTGTAGTTCTCTATCTCGTCGAAGGCCACGCGCAGCGTTGTGGCTGTCCTGCCCAGTGTGAGGCGTCCCTCTAGGTGCGAGCGTGTCTCCTTGTCGAAGTCGTTGTCCCACCAGAGGTGCTTCGAGTGGAATCGTCGCTGCAGGAACAGCGGGTTCATCCGGTGCAGGCTTGCCTTGGCATCAAGGCGTACGGTGTCGCCCAGCAGTCGGAAGTTCAGGTCGGCAGCGGCATCGACCTTCAGCTGTCCTACGTCCTCGCCTGCTATCCATGTCTCTGCCGTGAGGTTATAGTGCAGCAGGCTGCCCTGCGTCTTCGCCAGCTGTCCGCCGATGCTGATGCTGTGCTCCGTCCATCGGCGCATGTACGAGGTGTCGTTGCCCTCGCTATAGTCGGCCATGTCGAATCGCCGTAGGTCGTGCGAGGCAAAGGCTTTCAGTCCTGCCGCGGCATACTTGTTGAATCCCTCTAGCAGCGAGATGGCCAGGGTGTTGCGCACGCCCAGGTACTTTGTCTGGTCGTAGATGGAGTCGTTGGCGTATTTTCCTTCCGGCGTGAGGCTGAAGAAGGTGTTGGCATAGTAGTTGTCGGGCGATGCGTATGCCAGGTAGGTATGGTTGCTGTGAGAGAGCTCGGCGGTGTGTATAAAGCTGGTGACGGGCACGAACTCCTGCTTCATGTAGAGGCTGGCGGAGTCGACGGGCTCTGCTGCCATCAGGCTGTCGGCCATTGCCTTGGAGTCGACGGTGATGCGCTCGCTGCCGGGGCTGTCGGCAGCTGCTGCGAGGTCGGCTGCAGGCTCGTCGCCGACGATGACGGCATCGTCGGGGCGTCCCTCTGCCACGGGGCCTGCTGCCTGCGCTTGTTCCTTCTTTGCTGCCTCGTCGGCTTCTTTCTTCGCCTTGATTTCCTCTTCTGTCATGGGCACCTTACGATAGAATCCCACGTTATAGCGGTGGGAGAGGAAGAGGTGCTGGTGGTCGTTGCGGTTCCAGTTCGACTCGAGCACGGTGGGAATCTCGTTGTCGCCGTAGCTCTCGGTGTAGATTTCGGGGTGGGAGACGTAGTCGTCGGCCTGTATGCCGCCATTCTCGGTTGCCTTCTGGTGATGCATCTGGAAGAGCAGATGTAGCTGGTAGCGGTCGCCGAGGTGTGATACGAAGAACGACGTCCCCAGGTGTGAGTTGTTCTGGTTCTGGTAGTAGCCTCGGGCGTAGCGGTAGTCGATGTCGAAGCCCATGCCTGTGCGCTTTCCGGCGTTCACGGCAAAGCTGGCGTCGAGCAGGTCTTCGCCGTTGGTCTTGTCGCCGCAGCTGCCGTAGCTGAGGTTGGTGATGGGCGACAGCGTATTGGTGAAATGCCACTCGTCGGGTGTGCGCAGCATCTGGTCGTAGGTGTCGGTGAAGAGTTCCTGCGATGCTGCCCTGCGGTCGGCAAAGATACGCGAGAGCCGGGCAGTGAAGTTCGACCCGACGGTGTTGTACTGTCCGTACATGCCCGGTGCCATCGTCGACTGGGGATAGAGGTGTGGCAGCGTGTCGACCTCGGCAGGGAGGATGTCGCCGAACCGACGGTCTACTGTCCACACGTAGATGCCCTTTGGTACGGTCTTCTGCTGTGTGGTGTCGCGATTATGTGGATTGAAGTATTTGTTCTCGCCCATCTGGTCCATGCTCCCCATGTCGTTCATCTCGTCGAACGTCTGGGCAGCCGCCGCGATGGGCAGCAGTGTCAGCATCTGAAGTAGCAGCCGGAGATAGTGTCGTTTCACGTCGGTTGTCAGATCTTAAAGATTCGCAGGAATAGTTCCACGAACTTGAACACGAGCGACACCAGCAGAATCCACTTCGCTGCCTCGTGGTCGGCATAGAAATAGACGATGAGTCCGACGATGGCTCCCACCATGAAGATGATGTTGAGCCAGAGGCGCAGCGTGCGCGTGCGGCTGCTGTCGCGGAAGGGCTTCAGGTTGTGTCGGCTGGGGCGGTTGGCCATCGCCTCGTCGACGTTCTTTTTCAGTTCTTCGTCAGTCATTGTTTAAGGGCGATGGTGAACTTTTCAAACAGGTAGTCCTTGCGGTCGATGGTCTTCCGGCGGAACTTTCCGCTGACGCGTGCCAGCTTCGTCTTCTTCTTGTTGAGCCCGTAGCGGTCGGTGATCCACTCGTTAGCGTAGTAGGTCAGCGGGTCGCGCTCCTCGTCGTAGAGATAGACGATGCGCGTCATCTTCACCGTTGCCTCGCCATCGCGACAGTCGACGATGAGGTGGTAGAACATTCGCGTGCGGTCGAGGTTCAGGGGCTTGTTCTTGAACACCAGCCACTCCTGGTAGCTGCCTACGAGCTGCAGCTGGTCGACATTCTTCATCGTCACCTCGCTCTGCTCGAACTGCTCCGGGCCCTTTGCCAGCAGCTCCAGTTGGTTGAGCATGATGTCGTAGACCTGCCTGCCGGTCTTTCCCGGAGCCTTGATGGTTGTCTCGAACACTACCTGCCCGTCGACCTCGGGCACTGCGCCAGCGAGGTATTTCTGGTCGACGTTCGTTGCAGTCGTTGTCTGCACCTTTTCCCAAGCATTGTCTTGTGCCGAGGACAGCAGCGGCAGTCCCATCAGCACGGCTATGAATAGTCTTTTCATCGTTCCAAATGCATTAATTAAATGTTTACGCGTGCAAAATTACAAAATAAATCATAATTCGCAATTCATAATTCACAATTATTTCGTATCTTTGCAAAAATTTGCAACTGTAACCCCTACGTGACGACAGAAAAGGCATCGCTTCGCGCGTACCTTATATTAATATATGTAACGACTGAATATGCACATAGCAGTAGCTGGAAATATTGGAAGCGGGAAGTCGACCCTCACCCAGATGCTGGCAAAGCACTACGGCTGGGAGCCGCGCTACGAGACGGTGGTGGGCAATCCCTATCTGGAGGACTACTATCGCGACCTGCAGCGGTGGTCGTTCAATCTGGAGGTGTTCTTCCTCAAGGAGCGCTTCCGCGACCTCATCGCCATTGCACATGCCGACCACGACGTCATCCAGGACCGCACGATCTTCGAGGGCGTCTACGTCTTCATGGCCAACAACAAGGCGATGGGCAACCTCTCCGATCGTGACTACGCCACGTTTATGGAGCTCTTCGAGCAGATGATGACCGTGGTGCGCGTGCCCGATCTGCTGATCTATCTGCGTGCCTCCGTTGCCCATCTGGTAGGAAACATCCAGAAACGCGGGCGCGAGTATGAGCAACAGATACAACTGGACTACCTCGAGAACCTCAACCGCCGCTACGAGGACTTCATCAGCAAGAAGTACCCCGGACGGGTGATGATCGTTGAGAAGGACCAGCTCGACTTTCAGCACAATCCCAAGGACTTCGCCCAGATTGTCGACCGCATCGACCGCACGCTCTTTGGACTATTCCCCGAGTAAAGCAACTACAAACAGAAAAAGATAAGAATTATGCACATTGCCATAGCCGGAAACATTGGCAGCGGAAAGACCACGCTGACCAGACTCCTTGCCCACCGATACGGCTGGACACCACGTTACGAACCCGTCGACGACAATCCCTATCTGGCCGACTTCTATGCCGACATGCCCCGATGGTCGTTCAACCTGCAGATATACTTCCTGAACAAGCGCTTCAAGGAGGTCGTCGAGATATCGAAGTCGACGGACACCATCATCCAGGACCGCACCATCTTCGAGGATGCCTGCATCTTCGCGCCCAACCTGCACGGACAGGGCATGATGAGCGACCGCGACTTCGACAACTACCGCGACCTCTTCGACCTGATGATGTCGCTCGTCAAGCTGCCCGACCTGATGATCTACATCCGTTCGAGCATCCCTACGCTGGTGGCGCAGATTCAGAAGCGCGGGCGTCAGTATGAGCAGACCATGCGCCTGGACTACCTGCAGGGACTGGAGAAACGCTACGAGGAGTGGATTGCCGGATATAAGGGGCAGCTCATCATCGTCGATGGCGACAACTGCAAGTTCGGCGACAACCCCGACGACCTGAAAAAGGTGACCGACATGATCGACGCCAAGCTCTATGGCCTGTTCCCGATGGAGTAGATATATATGGAAACAAATTGGCACTATTCTTTATGGAAACAAATTGGCACTAATTAAGATAAATTATTGTGTGGGATTAAGCTGACGCTTTCGCATGACGAAGAATAATTTTCCATAATTAGTGCCCATTAGTTTCAGTTTTCATCCATTCGCACTACTAGCACGACAAAAGAATAATTTTCCATAATTAGTGCCCATTAGTTTCAGTTTTCAAACGACTGAGTAGCCAGATTGAAAGAAAAAACGGGCGAATAGTTGGTTTTTCGCTCACTTATTCGTACCTTTGCAGCCAAATTCATAAACAAAGCAGAAATATGACAGAGAAAGTAATGCCCGAGAACGAAGAGAAGAAATCGGTGAGTTTCGTTGAACAGAAGGTGATCGACGACCTTGCAGCAGGTAAGAACGGCGGACGGATACAGACCCGCTTCCCGCCCGAGCCCAACGGCTATCTGCACATTGGTCATGCCAAGGCCATCGCCATCGATTTCGGACTGGCAAAGAAATATGGCGGCGAATGCAACCTCCGCTTCGACGATACCAACCCGCAGAAGGAGGACACAGAATACATCGAGAGCATTGAGCAGGACATCAAGTGGCTGGGATTCCAGTGGGCACACGTCTACTATGCCTCCGACTATTTCCAGGAGCTCTGGGACTTCGCCGTGTGGCTCATCCGCAAGGGGCGTGCCTACGTCGACGAGCAGAGTGCCGAGGTGATTGCCCAGCAGAAGGGCACCACCACCTCGCCCGGTACGAACTCGCCCTACCGCGACCGTCCGGTGGAGGAGAACCTGCGACTGTTCGAGTTCATGAACAGCGGCGACTGCCAGCCCGGCACCCTCGTGCTGCGCGCCAAGATCGACATGGCCCATCCCAACATGCTCTTCCGCGACCCGCTCATCTATCGCGTGCTCAACATCCCCCATATCCGTACAGGCAACAAGTGGAACGCCTATCCCATGTACGACTTCACCCACGGACAGAGCGACTACCTCGAGGGCGTCACCCACTCATGGTGCACGCTGGAGTTCGTCGAGCATCGTCCCCTCTACGACCTGTTCGTGCAGTGGATGCGTGAGTGGGCTGCCGAATGTGGTGAACAGGCAGAGAGCGGTAGCAAATTATTCACTCTTCACTCTTCACTTTCCACTTACCAGGGACCGCGCCAGACGGAGTTCAACAAGCTCAACCTGAACTACACGCTCATGTCGAAGCGCAACCTCCTGGCACTCGTCAACGAGAAGCTCGTCTCGGCATGGGACGACCCGCGTATGCCCACCATCTGCGGTTTCCGTCGTCGTGGCTACTCGCCCGAGAGCATCATCAAGTTCATCGACAAGATTGGCTACACGAAAATCGATGCCCTCAACGACATGGCACTGCTCGAGAGTGCCGTACGCGAGGACCTCAACGCCCGTGCGCTGCGCGTCTCTGCCGTGCTAGACCCCGTGAAGGTGGTCCTGACGAACTATCCCGAGGACAAGGTCGAGATGCTCACAGCCGTCAACAATCCTGAGAACGAAGCCGACGGCACCCACGAGGTGGAGTTCAGCCGCGAGCTCTGGATTGAGCGCGACGACTTCATGGAGGTCGCCGAGAAGAAGTTCATGCGACTGGCTCCCGGCAAGGAGGTACGCCTGAAGAATGCCTACATCATCAAGTGCGACGAGGAGCGCCCCTGCGACAAGGATGCCGAGGGACGCGTGACGACCATCTACTGCACCTACGACCCCGAGACACGTAGCGGGCAGCCCGGCGCCGACCGTAAGATCAAGGGCAAGACCCTGCACTGGGTCAGCTGCCACAATGCCGTGAAGGCTGAGGTGCGCCTCTACGACCGTCTGTGGAAGGTCGAGAACCCCCGCGACGAGCTTGCTGCCATCCGCGACGAGCAGCAGTGCGATGCCGTCACTGCCATGAAGCAGATTATCAATCCCGAC
>CAMNHM010000144.1 GCA_946539475.1 uncultured Prevotellaceae bacterium
GGCTCCTTGATGACGTCCTTGCCCATGAGCACGGCGTGGTTAGTGCCCCAGGGCTTGACACGGCCTTCGGGTACGGTGAAGCCTTCGGGCAG
The DNA here is from genome assembly GCA_946539475.1 of uncultured Prevotellaceae bacterium. The sequence continues at coordinate 93 of CAMNHM010000144.1, forward strand.
CGAGTCGAGGGCCTGGAAGCAGAGCTCGCAGGGCACCTGACCCTCGTACTTTGCGAGTATCTGAGTGCGGAACTGCTCCTCGAAATCCTTTCGGATGACCCATACGATCTTACCGAATCCAGCCTGGATGGCATCGTAGATACTGTAGTCCATGATGGTCTCGCCGTTGGGGCCCAGACCGTCGAGCTGCTTCAATCCGCCATAGCGGCTGCCCATACCGGCAGCGAGCAGGAAAAGTGTAGGTTTCATAGTTGTTCTTTTTTGTTATGTTAAACAATAAGTATGGTTTGGTCTTAGTTCTTGTTCGCTTTTTTACGCTGGTCGTGGTCGAGGATGGTCTTGCGCATGCGCATCGACTTTGGCGTCACCTCTACCAGCTCGTCGCCCTTGATGTACTCCAGGCATTCCTCGAGGCTCATGAGCACCTTCGGGATGACGCGCGCCTTCTCGTCGGTGCCTGAGGCACGCACGTTGGTCAGCTGCTTGGCCTTGCAGACGTTGACCACCAGGTCGTTCTCGTGGACGTGCTCGCCGACGACCTGTCCCAGGTAGACCTCCTCGCCCGGGTCGATGAAGAACTTGCCGCGGTCCTGCAGCTTGTCGATGGCGTAGGCATAGGCGGTGCCCGTCTCCAGGGCAATCATCGATCCGTTGACGCGGCGCTCGATGTCGCCCTTGTAGGGCTGGTACTCCTTGAAGCGGTGGGCCATGATGGCCTCGCCCTGTGAGGCAGTGAGCACGTTGGTGCGCAGACCGATGATGCCACGCGAGGGGATGTTGAACTCGATGTTGGTGCGCTCGCCCTGACTCTCCATCGAGGTCATCTCGCCCTTGCGGCGCGTCACCATGTCGATCATCTTCGAGGCGAACTCGTCGGGGACGTTGATCGTCAGCTCCTCGATGGGCTCGCACTTCACACCATCCACCTCTTTATAGATCACCTGCGGCTGTCCCACCTGCAGCTCGTAGCCCTCACGGCGCATCGTCTCGATGAGCACACTCAGATGGAGCACGCCGCGCCCCGAGACTACCCATTTGTCTGTGGAGTCCTCGAAGGGCTCTACGCGCAGGGCGAGGTTCTTCTCCAGCTCGCGCTCCAGGCGCTCGCCGATGTGTCGGGAGGTGACGAACTTTCCCTCCTTTCCGAAGAATGGGGAGTCGTTGATGGTGAAGAGCATCGACATCGTCGGCTCGTCGATGGCTATCGGCGGCAGTGGCTCGGGCTGTTCAAGGTCGCAGATGGTGTCGCCAATCTCGAACTTCTCAAGGCCGATGACGGCACAGATGTCGCCGCAGTCGACCTGCTCGGTGCGATGGTGACCCATGCCGTCGAAGGTGTGCAACTCCTTGATCTTCGTCTTCTCCATCGACCCGTCGCGGTGGGCGATGGTGACGGGCATGCCGTCCTTCAGTTGTCCGCGGTGCACGCGTCCCACGGCGATGCGCCCCGTATAGCTCGAGTAGTCGAGCGAGGTGATGAGCATCTGTGGGGTGCCCTCCAGCTGCTGCGGGGCAGGGATGACCTCTACGATCTTGTCGAGCAGGTAGGTGATGTCGTCGGTGGGCTTCTGCCAGTCCTCACCCATCCAGCCGTTCTTTGCTGAGCCGTAGACGACGGGGAAGTCGAGCTGGTCCTCAGTAGCATTCAGAGTGAACATCAGGTCGAACACCATCTCGTAGACCTCCTCCGGACGGCAGTTGGGCTTGTCGACCTTGTTCACCACGACGATGGGCTTCAGCCCTATCTGCAGGGCTTTCTGCAGCACGAAGCGTGTCTGCGGCATGGGGCCTTCGAAGGCGTCGACGAGCAGTAGGCAACCGTCGGCCATGTTCAGCACGCGCTCCACCTCACCGCCGAAGTCGGAGTGTCCTGGAGTGTCGATGATATTGATTTTTGTGCCTTTCCAGTTGATGGAGACGTTTTTCGAGAGAATGGTGATGCCTCGCTCGCGCTCCAGGTCGTTGGCGTCGAGCACCTGGCTCGACAGGTTCTGTCCCTCACGGAAGAGGTTGCCGGCGAGCATCATCTTGTCGACGAGTGTCGTCTTTCCGTGGTCTACGTGTGCTATGATAGCGATGTTCCTGATGTCTTGCATTTGCTGATACCTGTTGTTTTCGGGTGCAAAGGTACAAAATAATTGTGAATAATCGGTGGGTAATCCTGAAATTATTCGTACCTTTGACATGTCGAAGGTACTTTCACTCGGAAAAAGCCAAATTAATTTGGTTTTTCGCTCGCTTATTCGTACCTTTGCACACAAATTGATAAAAGGTAACACGAGTTTAGAATGCTAGAAGTAAGAAATCTGCATGCCAGGATTGGCGAGAAAGAGATATTGCGAGGTATCGACCTGACCATCAACGACGGCGAGACGCATGCCATCATGGGGCCCAACGGCTCGGGTAAGTCGACACTCAGCGCTGTCCTCGTTGGCAACCCCCTCTACGAAGTGACTGAGGGCGAGGTGCGCTTCAACGGTAAGGACCTGCTGGCGATGAAACCTGAGGACCGTGCCCACGAGGGGCTGTTCCTCTCGTTCCAGTATCCTGTGGAGATACCTGGGGTGAGCATGACCAATTTCATGAAGGCCGCTATCAACGAGAAGCGTAAGTACCTGGGCCAGGAGCCGATGAAGACTGCCGACTTCCTGAAGCTCATGCGCGAGAAGCGAAAGATTGTAGAGCTCGACGCTAAGCTGGCCAACCGTTCGGTGAACGAAGGCTTCAGCGGTGGTGAGAAGAAACGCAACGAGATATTCCAGATGGCGATGCTCGAGCCGCGGCTGAGCATCCTCGACGAGACCGACTCCGGGCTTGATGTCGACGCTATGCGCATTGTGGCTGAGGGTGTCAACAAACTGCAGTCGCCGTCGACGTCGTGTATTGTCATCACCCACTACGACCGTCTGCTGGAGATGATCCGTCCGCAGTTCGTGCATGTACTCTATCAGGGGCGCATCGTGAAGACTGCCGGGCCGGAGCTGGCTCGCCAGATACAGGAGCACGGGTACGAGTCTTTGTTGAGAGAGGAGAGTTGAGAGTTTAGAGTTTAGAGTTGAGAGTTTAGAGACTTTTGTTGAGAGACTTTTGTTGTGAATAGCGAGAAGCAATATATAGAATTGTACGAGCAGTGCCGGGAGATGATTTGCCGTCATGCTCCTGATGCGCTGAACAGCGTGCGTGAGCAGGCCTTTGCCGATTTCTGCCGACAGGGATTCCCTTCACGGAAGGTGGAGCGCTACAAATACACCGACCTGCAACGGCTCTTCGAGCCGGACTACGGTCTGAACCTGAACCGCCTCAGTATTCCCGTCGACCCCTACAAGGCCTTCAGCTGCGATGTCCCGAACCTGTCGACGTCGCTCTACTTCATGGTCAACGACATGTTCTATCGCGAACAGCCGACGGCAGCGCAAGGCGAGCGGCGACCCGTGGGACGCGGCCCACTGCCCGAGGGTGTCGTCGTGGGCTCGCTGGCTGACCATCCCGACATCGTGAGTCGCTACTACGGACGCCAGGCAACGACTGCCGACGACGGCGTGACGGCGCTGAACACGATGCTTGCCCAGGATGGGCTGCTGGTCTACGTGCCGCGGGGCGTCAAGGTCGACCGCGCATTACAGGTCATCAATATCCTGCGTAGCGACGTCGACCTGATGGTCAACCGTCGCGTGCTGATCGTCGTTGAGGAGGATGCCGAGGTGAAATTGCTGTTCTGCGACCATACTGCCGACGACCGCCGCTTCCTGACGACACAGGTGATTGAGGCTTTCGTGGGAGAGCGGGCCTCGCTCGACCTCTACTGTCTGGAGGAGACCCATTATAAGAATGTTCGCGTGAGCAATGTCTACATCGACCAGCAGACGGGCAGCCGCGTCAACCACAACGTGATCACCCTGCACAACGGCATCACCCGTAACCGCCTCGACCTTACCCTGTCTGGGGAGGGGGCAGAGTGCGTGCTAGGCGGCTGTGTCATCGCCGACAAGCAGCAGCATGTCGACAACAATACGCTGATCACCCACCGCGTGCCTCATTGCACGAGCAGCCAACTCTATAAGTATGTGCTCGACGGACAGAGCGTTGGTGCCTTTGCCGGACGGGTGCTGGTGGAGCATGGCGCTCAGCAGACGGTCTCGCAGATGACTAACCAGAACCTGACAGCCTCGCAGGACGCGCGGATGTACACCCAGCCGATGCTCGAGATCTATGCCGACGACGTGAAATGCGGCCATGGGTCTACCGTGGGTCAGCTCAACGATGCTGCCCTTTTCTACATGCGGCAGCGCGGCATATCGTTGCAGGAGGCGCGCATCTTGTTGCAGAATGCCTTCATCAACGAAGTAATCGACAAGATGCAGCTTGAGCCTCTTCGCGATCGCCTCCACTATCTGGTCGAGAAGCGGTTTCGCGGCGAGCTCAGCAAGTGCGAGGGCTGCCGCCTCTGTCGATAGTCGTTTTTTGTCAAGGTGCGTTTTTTCGAGGTGCGAGGTGCGAGAATACCTTATTTGCAGATTTCTCTACAGCAGAGTAATCTCGTACCTCGCACCTCGTACCTCGTACCTCGAGAAAAGCTCCTACCTCGAGAAAAACTCGTGCCTCGGTCAGATCATTCCCAAAGGACTCCTAAACTCCCTCAGGAACTGCACAGCCTGCTCGATGTGCGGATACATCAGCTCGTCGTTCAGGATGAACGGCACGCGGCGGCGGAACTCCTGATGAACCTTGCAGATGGCGGGCGAGGAGCGCAGCGGAAGACGGAAGTCGAGGGCCTGGGCAGCGTTGAACAGCTCGATGGCCAGCACGCGCTCCGTGTTGAGGATCACCTTCTGCAGCTTGATGGCAGCGTTGGCACCCATCGACACGAGGTCCTCCTGATCCTGACACGAGGGGATGCTGTCGACGGACGACGGCATCGCCAGACTCTTGTTCAGCGAGACACACGAGGCGGCGGTGTACTGCGTGATCATGAATCCGCTGTTCACGCCGGGGTTGGCGACGAGGAAGGAGGGTAGCCCGCGGGTGCCGCTGACGAGGCGGTAGATGCGACGCTCGGCAATGTCGGCCAGCTCGCTCATCGCTATCGACAGGAAGTCGATGGGCAGGGCGATAGGCTCGCCGTGGAAGTTGCCCGCCGACACGATCAGGTCGTCGTCAGGCAGCACGGTGGGGTTGTCGGTGGCTGAGTTGATTTCCGTGTCGATGACGCTGCGGACGTAGCGCAGCGTGTCCTTCACCGCCCCATGCACCTGTGGCACACAGCGGAAGGAGTAAGGATCCTGTACGTGCGCCTTGATATTGTTCAGTATCTGGCTGCCTTCGAGCAGCTGACGTATGCGGCGCGCCGTCTCGATCTGTCCCAGGTGTGGACGTACGCGGTGGACGGCATCGAGGAAGGGCTCTATGCGCCCGTCGAAGGCATCGAGGCTCATGGCGGCAATCATGTCGGCCCACTGGCTCAGCCGCTCAGCCTCGAGGATGCTCCATACGGCGAAGGCACTCATGTTCTGCGTGCCGTTGAGTAGTGCCAGCCCCTCCTTCGAAGCCAGCTCGATGGGCTTCCAGCGCTTGCGCCGGCAGAGCTCCTCGCCGCTGATCACCTTTCCCTGATATTCCACCTCGCCCAGTCCGATCAGCGGCAGGCAGAGGTGGGCCAACGGCACGAGGTCGCCTGAGGCTCCCAGCGAGCCCTGCCGATAGACGACGGGCAGCACGTCGTTGTTGAAGAAGTTCACCAGCCGTTGCACGGTGTCGAGCTTACAGCCCGAATATCCGTACGACAGCGACTGAATCTTCAGCAGGAGCATGATCTTCACGACGTCGTTCTGCACGCGCTCGCCGACACCGCAGGCGTGGCTCTTGATGAGGTTCACCTGTAGCTGCGACAGCTGGTCGCGCCCTATGCTGACGTTGCATAGCGAGCCGAAGCCCGTCGTCACGCCGTAGACGGGGGCTCCGTTGGCGGCAATCTTCTTGTCCAGGTACTGGCGGCAGCGGCGTATGCGCTGTTTGGCATCCTCGCTGAGCTCCAGGCGCATGCCTCCGCGGATGATTTCGCCGATACGCTCTATCGTGAGGTGTTCGGCTGAGATGTAGTGAGTTTCCATAGATTCTTGGTTATACTTGTTCGCTTGTTCTTTCCTTTCCGTGCCCCCTCTCTACCATCCAAGCACCCAGTGGCTGTCGGAGTAGCGGCCTATGAGCTCGGCGTCGCGCAGAGGGTCGAGCTGCCGCATCTGGGGATGGCGCTTCGAGGTGTCGACGGGCCTTCCCTCGGCGTCGTGGCTGTTGAACTCGAGCAGGGTGGCCGTCTGGGCTGTCTGGTCGATGCGTCCCCATCCGTAGGCGGGGATGTTCTCCAGCGTGCAGTTCAGCAGTACGCACTCGGCATGCGGGTAGTTCTTGCCCTTATTGTCGGGCAGTCGTCCGAGCTCGGCAAAGTTCGAGAGTCCCTTCAGGTGGCAGTCGACGAAGATGTTGCCGTGGTTCTCCTCCGTGTTCCTGATCCACATGAAGGCTCCGACGCTGGTGATCGTGCAGTGGTTGAAGAACGACGGCCCGCGACCCAGTATGGTGTCGCCGCCACCGTCTATCCGGCAGTTCATCCAGTAGCAGCTGCCGTTGGCCTGCAGGGCATCGCCGTCGCCGA
>CAMNHM010000145.1 GCA_946539475.1 uncultured Prevotellaceae bacterium
CCGTCGCCGTCGAAGAAGAGCTTGTTGCCGATGCGGATCTTGCGGGCCGGCTCCACGAGCACGTCCCATAGGCGCAGCTCCTCGTTGAGCTCTCGCAGCAGGAACACCTCGATCTTGGCATCGGTCTTCTCCTTCGTGCCGTAGAGGCGTGCGGGGAAGACGGCGGTGTCGTTGAAGACGAAGGTGTCGCCCTCCTGGAAGTAGTCGACGATGTTGCGGAAGATGATGGGCTCCTGGCTGTCGTTGCCGTCGGCATCCTTCTGCCAGAGGTCGATGGTCTGACTCTTGCGGTGGAGTACCATCAGCTTGCAGCGGTCGCGCTGATAGACGCGCTCGACGGTGCCGTCGTCGTTGGTGAACACGCGGTGGGGCGGGTAGAGTGCCACCTGCTCCTCAGGCAGTTTGAATTTGAATTGCGATAGCTTCATGTATTTCCTTTCTTTTCGATAGTTATGTTCTGCTGGCTGAGCCATTGCGGGAACTCGTCGAGCGTCAGGCAGTCCTCTATGCGGATGTCGCCCAGGCGGGTGCGGCAGAGGGCTGTGAGGAAGGCCCCGGTGCCCAGCGCCTGTCCGATGTCGCGGGCCAGGGCGCGTATGTACGTCCCTTTCCCACATACGACGCGGATGCTCATCTGCATCGTCTGCGGGTCGAAGGCGGTGAGCTCCAGCTCGTCGATGCGCAGCGTCTTGGGCTTGAGCTCCACTTTCTGTCCCTGCCGCATGAGCTTGTAGGCACGGTCGCCGGCGATGTTGCAGGCAGAGTATTCGGGGGGCACCTGTCGTATCTCGCCCAGAAAGGCAGGCAGCGTCTGGACGATGAGCTCGCGGGTGATGTGGCGGGTGGGGTAGGTCCTGTTCACCGTGTGCTCGCGGTCGTAGCTGGCGGTCGTGGCACCTAGCTGCAGCGTGGCGGTGTACTCCTTAGAGGCATACTGGAGGCTCTCGATGCTCTTCGTGGCCTTCCCCGTGCAGAGGATGAGGACGCCTGTCGCCAGGGGGTCGAGGGTGCCGGCATGGCCCGTCTTCACCCGCTTGACGTGCATCTTCTTCGAGATGAGGTAGCGGATGTGTGCCAGGGCGCCGAACGACGACATGCCGTAGGGCTTGTTGATATAGATGGTTGCTCCTTCTTGGAAGTTCATGTCTCGTTTCTTTTCAGCTATGCCAGCAGGCTATAGGCGATGGCGACGGTGCCCACGACGGCACAGTAGATGCCGAAGTAGACGAGCTTGCCACGCTTGACGATGTTGATCATCCAGCGGCAGGCGAAGCAGCCGGATACGAAGGCGGCCACAAAGCCGACGACCATCGGCAGCGTGTCGACGCCGCCGAAGGCCTCCTCGCCGCTGATGAAGTCCTTCACGCTAAGCAGTGCCTGGCCGAGGATGGGGGGTATGACCATGAGGAAGGAGAACTGTGCCAGCCGCTCCTTCTTGTTGCCTAGCAGCAGTCCGGTGGCGATGGTGCTGCCCGAGCGTGAGATGCCGGGTAGTACGGCGAAGGCCTGTGCGATGCCCATGATGAAGGCGTCGCGCATGGAGAGCTTCTCCTTCTGCCGCGGGCGGGCGTAGTAGGTGAAGATCAGCAGCATGGCCGTCACCAGCAGGCAGCAGCCCACGAGCAGCAGGTTGCCCGTGAAGAGTGCCTCCACCTGGTCCTTGAAGAGCAGTCCGACGATGCCGACGGGAATCATCGACACGATGATGTTGATGACGTAGCGCGTCTCGTCGTTCATCTGCCAGCGGAACAGTCCGCGCAGGATCCAGTCGATCTCGCTCCATAGCACGACCAGCGTCGAGAGGACGGTGGCGACGTGGAGGGTGACGTCGAACGTCAGGTTCTCCTCGATGTCTACGCCGAGCAGTGCGTTTCCAATCTCGAGATGTCCGCTGCTGCTCACAGGCAGATACTCGGTAAGACCCTGGATGATGCCCAGGATCAGTGCTTGTAACCAGTCCATAGCGTTGCCTTACTCCTTGTCCTTAGGCTTATGTACCACGGCGTAGATCATTGACACGAATCCCAGGAGGCACACCAGCGGTGCCACCTTGATGCGGCGAGCGCTGAAGATGTCGGGGTTGTAGGCGTCGGGGGTTGTCGAGCTGCCGCTCATCAGGATAAACCCGATGATCACGATGAGCATCCCCACGGCAAGCAGGATGAAGTTCATCCTTCCGAAAGCTAAATTTTTCTTGTCCATTATCGTTTTGTTATTTTCATTCTCATCTCTTATACAACTCCCCTGCCGTCATGCGCAGGAAGCGGTTGACGGATAGGAGCGTGCACAGCAGCATGATGACGAATCCGAAGACAAAGATGCAGAGGGCCGTCAGTCCTATCTCCCACCATCCGACGAAGCGCGCCAGGTCGGGCTGATAGCGATAGAAGGTGTAGACGGCCGTCCCCAGCACGGCGCATGCCAATAGCGAGGCGATGAGCCCGATGCTGATGCTTTGCCAGAGGAACGGATGGCGTATGTACGACCATTTCGCTCCGACGAGCTTCATGGTGTGGATGGTGAAGCGCCTTGAGTAGACGCCCAGCTGCACAGAGTTGTTCACCAGCGTGAAGCAGATGAAGATGTGGAGGGCCACCAGGATGAGCAGGAAGATGTTGATGCGCTGCACGTTGCGGTCGACGGCGTCGATCTGGTCCTTGGCGTAGATGACGTCGATAATACGGCGGTCGTCCTTCATCTGATGGCTGATGCGCGCCAGCGAGTCGCTGTTGGCAAAGGCGGCCTGCAGCTGCAGCTCGATCTCGGCTTGGAAGGGGTTCACGCCGGCAAACTTCACAGGGTCGTCGCCCAGCTCGGCCGTCATCGTCTTGAGGGCTTCCTCCTGGCTGATGTAAGTCACGTGGCGCGCATAGGGGCGCGCCTGCAGCTCGGCTACCAGTGCCTTGCCGTCGTCGACGGACACCGTGTCGCCCAGCACGAGGTTCACCGACATGTTCTCCTTGACGTAGGTAGAGAGGTTGCGGGCTGCCTGTACCAGCAGCACTACCATCCCTAGCAGGATGAGCACCATCGTCGTGCTTATACACAAAGTCACAGCCTGCATACCATGATGGCGGCTGGTCATTTTTCGTTTTCTCTTCATTTGCAAATGAGGCATAGCATGCCAATTTCGCTGCAAAGGTACGAAAAAGTTGGGAGTTAGGAGTTAGGAATTAGGAGTTTGTTGATGTTGCTTAACATTTTTTGAGGTTAGCCGAAAAAAACTACAGGCTCTTGGCTCGTAACTCCTAACTTTTTCGTACCTTTGCAGAATCGTAACCCATAATGATAGCAGAAATATGACGATGCTCTATGTAATCATTGCCCTGGTGGCGCTGTTGCTCGTGGTGCTGCTTGTGGTGTACAACAAGCTGGTGGGCCTTCGCAACAAGGTGAACGAGGCGTTCGCCACGATGGACGTCTTTCTGAAGAAGCGCTTCGACCTGATACCCAGCCTGGTGGAGGTCGTCAAGGGCTATGCCCGCCATGAGTCGGACGTGTTGCAGCAGGTGACCAGCATGCGGTCGGGTGTGGGCAGTGGCGACCGTAGCGGACAGCTGACGGGCGAGGGCCGCATCAGCGACGCCCTGCGCCGGCTCTTCGTCGTTGCCGAGGCTTATCCGGAGCTGAAGGCTAACAACAGCTTCCTCACCCTGCAGCAGCAGCTGTCGAAGATGGAAGACGAGATATCGCTGTCGCGACGCTATTACAACGGCAGCGTACGTGAGTATAACAACCATTGCCAGATGTTCCCCCTGAGCCTGGTGGCCTCGGCCTTCGGCTTCAGGCCGATGCCGATGTTCGCCGTCGGCAGTGAGGAGGAGCGGAAGGCTGTCGACGTCAGCCTGTAGCCATGAAAGTCATCAGCCGACTACTGTGTGCTCCGGTGAGCAGCCGCGCCCTGCTCACTCTCGTGATGCTTCTGACGATGTGGTGCCAGGAGGCAGCCGCCAACCTGGGCGGCTTCTACTATCGCAGCATTGACGTCGAGGCGCAGGTGCACGAGAATAATGTGTGGGAGCTGACGGAGACCTTCGACATCGTCTTCGAGGAGCCCCGTCACGGGTTCTACCGCTATATCCCCCGCCGCTTCCGGCTGGACCATCAGGTCGACGGCAAGCTGCGACAGTTCCTGTACAAGGCCGCCGTTGACAGGGTCAGCGTTGATGGCTGGGAGTTCAGCACTGACGACAGCGACGATGAGTTCACCGTCATCCGCATCGGCAGTGCCCACCGTGAGGTGGAAGGCCCACAGCAGTATGTCGTCCGCTATACCTATGCCTATCCCGACGACCGCCAGGCGGCCTTCGACTACCTGTTTCATACCGTGCTGGGCACGGAGTTTGAGGAGCCTGTCGGGCACCTGACATTCACCATACACTTCGACAAGCCGCTGCCCGACGACATTGCGGAGCGCCTGCAGGTATTTGCCGGCGAGTATGGCCAGCGGGACGGCATCGTCGACGGGCTGCAGGTGGAGGCGACGCCCACCCTTATCACCGGACAGGCCGACAGCATCGCCCCGCGCCACGGCGTGACGCTCTATGCCCGTCTGCCGGCCGGCTACTACGTGGGAGCGCAGAAGGCCGACAGCCGGTGGTGCTACCTCTTCCTGGCCGCCACCGTCGCCCTGATGCTCCTCCTCGTCGTCCTGCTGTCGAGGCTGAAGAGGCGCCCGGTGACGAAGGTCATCGAGTTCTATCCGCCGGACGACATCAGCAGTGCCGAGGTGGGGATGATCATCGACCACAGCGTCGACGATGTCGACATCGCCTCGCTCATCCCATGGCTTGCCGGCAAGGGATATATCAGCGTGCGTGAGGTGAAGAGCGGCAAGATCTTCAAGCGCACCGACCTCGAGCTGACGAAGCTGAGGGAGCTGCCCGACGATGCCCCCCGATACCAAAGGAAGATGATGAGGCTGCTCTTCAGGGACGACGAGAGCGTGGTGCGCATGAAGGACATCGGCCAGCGCCCGTCGCTGGTGAACGACATCAAGACGGCACTCGACAAGCATTTCTCGGGCGAGCGGAAGCTGTCGACGCTCGACCTCAGGTCGGGCTTCTACCTGCTGCTGCCCGTACTGGGCACCCTGACACTGAGCTTCAACAGTGCTGCCGCCGTCTTCGACGCCGATCAGTTCCTCGTGGCGATGATGTGCTACGGCATACCGTGTCTCGTCGCCTTCCTACTGAGGATCGGCCAGACGCAGAAAGACCTGATACAACGCAAGAGCACCCGCTACGCCACCGTCGTGCTGAAGGCGGTGCTGATGCTCGCCACATGGGCCGTATACGCCTATCTCGCCGAATACGACGCCCCGCTGCAGCCCTGGGTCGTGCTGGCGATCTACGTCGTAAGCTTCATCCTGAACGAGCTGGCAGGACGTTTCTACCTCAACACCGACTATCGCATCGCGATGATGGGGCGCCTGCTGGGCTTCCGCGAGTTCATAGAGACCGCCGAGCAGTCGAGGCTGGAGACGCTGCAGCACGACGATCCAGAGTATTTCTACAAGGTGCTGCCCTATGCGATGGTCTTCGGACTGAGCAATAAGTGGGCCGACCTGTTCAAGAATATCCGCGTAGAGCAGCCACAGTGGTACCAGACGGCATCGCCGCTCATGGGCCACGACCTGACGCGCAACATCTCGAATAGTTTCTCGTCGACTGCCCACAGCGCCATCACCACCATCAGTCACGACAGCAGCTCCTACTCCAGCGGCGGAGGCGGCGGCTTCTCCGGTGGCGGAGGCGGCGGTGGAGGCGGCGGCAGCTGGTAAAAATACCCCTCACTCTCCACTCTCCACTTTCCACTTTCCACTTTCCACTTTCCACCAAACCATGACCATTATCTATCCATCGCCCATCTTCGGACCCGTACACAGCCGGCGGCTAGGACTGTCGCTCGGCATCAACCTGCTGCCTGCCGACGGCAAGGTTTGTCCTTTCGACTGCATCTACTGCGAGTGTGGCTTCAATGCCGACCATCGTCCGCAGCTGCCGCTGCCCCGGCGCGACGAAGTGGCAGCGGCACTGGAGCAGCGGCTGCAGCTAATGGCGCAGGAGGGGCGCCTGCCCGACGTGCTGACCTTCGCAGGCAACGGCGAGCCCACCTGTCACCCCCGCTTTGCCGACATCATCGACGACACCATCCTGCTGCGCGACCGCTACTGCCCCGAGGCGAAGGTCAGCGTGCTGAGCAACGCCACCCAGCTCCACCGCCCCGACGTGCACCAGGCTCTCGCGCGCGTGGACAATAATATACAAAAGCTCGACACCGTCGCGCCCGACTATATCCGCCTCGTCGACCAGCCTGCGGGCCACTACGACGTGCAGCAGGTCATCAGCCACCTGAAGGCCTTCCACGGACACGTCATCATCCAGACGATGTTCATGCAGGGATGGGTGGAGAGGAAAGTGGCGCTCGAGCTTCGCTCGCTTGCTACCGAAGGGACGCAAGAAAGTGGAGAGTGGAAAGCGGAGAGTGTCGACAACACAGGCGACGAGTATGTGCTGCCCTGGCTCGACGCCGTGGCCGACATACGCCCGCAGCAGGTGATGGTCTACACCATCGACCGCGAGACGCCCACCACCACCCTGCAAAAGGCCACCCCCGACCAGCTCGACCGCATAGCCGCCCTCGTACGCCAGCGCGGCATCGACTGCTCAGTCAGCTACTGAC
>CAMNHM010000146.1 GCA_946539475.1 uncultured Prevotellaceae bacterium
CACGGATATTCTCAGGCAACGACTTGACGAGGGTGCGACCGAACCAGTCGGCAGGCGTCAGGCCCGTGTTGGGACGACAGAGGGGAGGCACGGCCTCGCACCATTCCCCCATCTTGCGGCCCCGCTGGGGGTCGTCGACGGCAGGCATGAGCAGGAAACGGGGACCGGGGCTGACCAGGTCCTGAGCTTCGGGACGGGCAGCGCCCTCCATGTTAGACTGTCCGAAACAAAGAAAGATGTAGAAATTGGGATCGACGGCTGCCTTCATCGCAGACAGCGGGAGTGCCAGCAAAACAGCTGCCAGCAGTGAACGGAATGGGATTCTAACCATTGAACATTGAAGATTGAAGATTGAACATTAATTCAAAAACTCACTGATAATCGACGGTCAGCTTCTGCAGGTCGGCATCGCGGGAGCTGGAGCCATAGAAGAGTTCGTAACGGCCGGGCTTGACGCGCATGGTGTTGGTCTGGGCATCCCAGAACTCGAACGACTGGGGCGTGAGCCGGATGGTGACATCAGCCGTCTGGCCAGCCTTCACGCTGACGCGCTGGAAACCGCGGAGCGACTTCAGCGGACCGTCGGCATCGGAGGGGTCGCGGAGATAGAGCTGCACGACCTCGGTGCCGTCGCGACGACCAGTATTCTTCACCTTACATTGAAAATTGAACACTGAAGATGGAGCATTGGTGCCCTCAGGACTGGCTTTTTCAACATTCAGTTTGCCATCTGTGATCTCGAAGGTGGTGTAGCTCTGTCCGTAGCCGAAGGCGAAGAGGGGGTCGCTGAAATAGCGATAGGTGCGTCCACGCATGGAATAGTCCTCGTAGTCGGGCAACTGGCTGGTGGACTTATAGAACGTGACGGGCAACTTGCCGGCGGGGTTGTAGTCGCCGAAGAGCACATCGGCCACGGCCGTACCTCCCTCCTGACCCGGATACCACACCTGGAGGATGGCATCGCAACTCTCGGCTTCGGGGGCGAGGGCGATGGCAGAGCCTGAGCAGCAGACGAAGATGACGGTCTTGCCTGCAGCCTTGAGCGCACGAAGGAAGTCGCGCTGCACACGGGGCAATTCGATGCTGGTGCGGTCGCCTCCCTTGAAGCCCTCGATGTTGACGGGCATCTCCTCTCCCTCAAGGGCTGCAGAGATGCCTCCACAGAAGATCACCTGGTCGATACCGTCGAGCTGACGGATGGCCTGCTGGTAGTCGATGGGCAACTCCTTGGCGACATTGATCTTCATGTTAGCCCCCCAGGTCTTGACGAACTGGAAGCGCACCTCGATGTCGTAGGTCTTGCCCTTCACGGCCTGGATGGGCGTACGGGTGGGCGTGGTGCGCCAGGTATGCTCCACGAACTGGCGCTCGCCGTTGATGTAGAGCTCGAAGTGGCCGCAGCCCTCCACATTGACCACATACTCGCCCGACTCCTTTGGCGTGAAGGTGGTCTCGTACTTGGCCGAGAAGTCTTCTATCTGTACGCCAGGGGCGAAGTTGTGCATGCCGGCAGTGGTGACGGCCAGCGGCGTGGTGTAGTACTGTGTGGTGACGGGACGGCCCTCCATCTCGGTATTGTTCCAGAAGGTGCCGCGCAGGCCCTTCTTGCCTCCGACGGCACACTGGGAGGCCAGCAGGCAGTCCATCACCTTGTCGTAGGTAAGGTCGCAGCCGGGCAGGTAGACGAGTTTCTTCTGCTTGCCCCTGATGCCGTCGAGGATGGTGACGGTATGGTTGGGCGTACCATTGTAGTTGCCCCACATCAGGGGCTTGTCGTCGGCATTGGGGCCGATGACGGCTATCTTCCCTGCATTCCTGCGCAGAGGCAGCACGCCGCCCTTGTTCTGCAGCAGCACAATGGACTGACGGGCCATGTCGAGAGATATCTGGGCATGCTCCTTCGACGACATTGCCGAATAGGGTATCCTGGACCATTCCACGAGTGCGGGGTCGTCCATCTCGCCCAGGTCGAAACGGCCTTCGAGCAGACGGATGACATGCTTGTCGACCTCAGCCTCGGAGAGCAGTCCTGCCCTGACGGCCTCGGGGATGCTCTTATAGGCATAGTCGAAGCCGCACTCCACGTCGGTACCGGCCAGCACGGCCTTCGAGGTGGCATGGACGGGCGTCGACGACGACTTATGGTTCTGGTAGAAGTCGGTGACGGCTCCGCAGTCACTCACCACGAGGTAGCGGAAGCCCCACTCGTCGCGCAGGATTTGCTGCAACAGACGGTTGGACCCGCAACAGGGGTCGTCGTCGAGACGCTGGTAGGCGCACATCACCTCGCGCACCTTGGCATCCTGCACCAGCACCTTGAAGGCGGGCATGTAGGTCTCCCAGAAGTCGCGCGGCGAGACATGGTTGAGATTGGCCGTATGACGGGTATACTCCGGACCGCTGTGGACGGCATAGTGCTTGGCACAGGCCCACAACTTGCGGTACTTGGCATCCTCGGGCCCCTGCAGGCCGCGCACCACCTGGGTGCCCATCACGGAGGTCAGGTAGGGGTCTTCGCCGTAGGTCTCCTGCCCGCGTCCCCAGCGGGGGTCGCGGAAGATATTTACATTGGGCGTCCAGACGGAGAGGCTATGGAACTTCTCGTCCTCACCAGAGCCGCGATACATACGTTCATTATACTGGGCACGGAACTCAGTGCTGGCGGCGTCGAACACCTTGAACAGCAAGGCGGGGTTCCACGAGGCAGCCATCGCCACCGGCTCGGGGAAGACGGTCACATTGCCCATGTTGGCTGCGCCGTGCAGGGCTTCGCTCCACCAGAAGAACTTCTTGATGCCCAGGCGCGGGATGGCCGGACTCTCGTCGAGCATGAGCATGGCCTTCTCCTCAAGGGTTAACCTACTGCAGAGATCCTTGGCACGCTCCAGGGGAGAAAGCGAAGGATCCTGATAAGAAAATGTCTGTGCCGACATACTCATGCCGACACAGACGAACAATGATATTGATAACAAGCAACGTTTCACTTTAAGGATCTTTAAAACGACGGTGCAAAGGTACGGCAAAATTGCAAAATGACCTTTTCAGCAGGTAACAAATTCTTTCGTATGTGTATCTTTTGACCAGAAATGATACTTTTCTGCCTTTTTTCTTGCATATTTCGGTAGAATTTTGTATTTTTGCAACCTAAATGGAAAAGGCCTAAAACTTTAGCCATGCGTCGACTATTCAAGCGCATCACCAACAAGTTGTCAGTACGCCTCAGCGTGAAGGTCGTAATGTCGGTCGCCGTCCTGCTGTTCGGGGCGATGATCATCATGCTCCATTTTTCACGCAAGGCCATCAAACAGGAGGCCTTGGAGAAGGCCCAGATAACGCTCGACGGTTCCGTGGAGCAGATAGACAACATACTGCTCACGGTGGAACAGTCGACGGGCAACATCTACTGGAACTTGCTGCGCGACCTGGATCATCCGGAGAAGATGGACGCCTACTGCCTGAGGCAGCTGGAGGCGACACCTTACATCACGGGTGCCACCATCGCATTAGAGCCCTATTTCTACGGTCGGCAGCAGGAACAGTTCTTCGTGTACTACAGAAGGCAGAGCCAGCAGGGGCACTTCACCAAGCAGTCGCCACTGCTGAAGACGGAGACCTTCGGCACCGGTCCCTATCGCGGACAGGAGTGGTACGCCACCACCATCAAGGAGGGCAGAACGGCATGGATAGGGCCGCTGAAGGACACCGATGCCGAGGGAGAGGCGGTCATGACATTCGCACTGCCCATCTTCGACCGCAAGGGCCAGCGAGTGGGCGTACTGGCCGTAGACATGGCACTGAGCCTGCTCACAGACATCATCCACGCGACGAAGCCGTCGCCCAACTCCTACTGCACGCTACTGGGCAGGGACGGCTCGGTCATCGTACACGCCGACACCTCCAATCAGCAGAAGGTCAACGTGATGCAGATGGCTAACGACCAGGCAACCATCGACGCGGCAAAGGCCATGATGGCCGGAGAGACGGGATACAAGCAGCTCAGACGGAAGAGCAAGAACTACTACATATTCTATAAGCCCTTCGAACGCGCCGACGTGCCGGGACGCGCCAACGACCAACTGGGATGGAGCGTGGGCATCATCTACCCGGAATCCGACATCATGGGTGAATACAACAGACTGCTCTACGTCGTGCTGGCAATAGGTATCATCGGAGTGATAGTGCTCCTGCTGCTCTGCCAGACCATCCTGCACAGACAGCTGCTGCCACTGCGACTGCTCACGAGATCGGCGCAGCGCATCGCCAAGGGACACTTCGACGAGACCATCCCCGAGAGCAAGAAGAGCGACGAGATAGGACAGTTGCAGAATCACTTCATACAGATGCAGCAGTCGCTGGATGCACAGATGGGAGAACTGAAACATCTCACCTACACCCTGCAGCAGCGAGGGGAGAATCTAAACGCAGCCTACAGCAAGGCACAGGAGGCCAATCGCATCAAGACAGCCTTCCTGCACAACATGACCAACCAGATGCTGGCACCATCGGGAACCATCGTGGAACACGTCAGCCGACTGAACGACACCACCCACGACCTGACCCCTGAAGAGGCCGACAGACTGGCAGAAGAGATACAACAGCAGGGAGAGGCCATCACCGAACTGCTGAACAACCTGATTATCACCTCACAGACAAAGGCATGAACAGGATCAGACACTCACTCGCATCGAAGCTCAGCCTGCGCATCCTGCTGCTGACAGCTCCACTGTTCATCGTGGGGCTGGGCATCCTGTTCATACAGTCGAGACAGATCCTGAGAAAGGAATCTGAGCAGAGGGCCACCAGCGCGCTCAACACCAGCATGGAGCGGCTGAACCGCTACCTGAGGACGGTAGAGACCGCCGTCAACGCCAACGAGTGGCTCGTCTTGGAGAACCTGCAGCCCGACTCACTGCTGACCTACTCGCGCCAGATCACCATGCTCAACGGCAATACCGACGGTTGCTCCATCACCACGGAACCGGGCCTGTTTCCGGAATACGGACGCTACTTCTCGGCCTACTCCGTGCTGCAGGGAGACACCATCGTCACCGTCAGGGAGAAACCCTACGAATACTTCGAGAAAGTATGGTACAAGACTCCCAAGATGCTGGGCAAGGCCTGTTGGGTGGAACCCTTCGACGACTACAACGAGGGCACCCTCTCTGCCAGCGACTACATCGCCTCCTACTGCAAGCCACTCTTCAACCCCGACAGCCAGATGATAGGCGTCATCACTGCCGACATAAAACTGCACCGACTGGCAGACGCCATCGACGACGAGCAGCCCTATCCACACTCCTACTATATCATGATCGGAGAGAAGGGCAACTTCTTCGTTCACCCCGACTCCACCATGCTCTACGAGAAAACCATCTTCAGCGACAAAGACCCTAAGAAGAATGCCGACATCTTCGCCCTGGGCTACCAGATGAGTGCAGGCCATGAGGGCAGCATGCAGGTGAGAATCGACGGGCAGGACTGTCTGGTATGCTACAAACCCGTGGAAGGCACATCGTGGAGCCTGGCCCTGGTATGCCCTCTAAACGATATCCTGAAGAACTATCGCCGACTGGCCTATATCCTGGTGTCACTCGTCGTCATCGGACTGATAGTCATCATCCTGGTGTGCCGTCAGAACGTGAACATGGCCGTGAGCCCTATCAGGCAACTGTTGAGACAGGCACAGCGCATCGGCGAAGGACACTACGACGAGCAGATAGCCCACACCAGCAGGGACGACGCCGTGGGACGACTGCAAAACAGCTTCGCCACGATGCAGGAGTCGCTCAACCACCACGTGAACGACATACACCACGCCAACGAAGAAACCGAGCAGCGCAACCAGCAACTGGCAGAGGCCACCCGCATGGCAGAGGAAGCTGCCCACCAGAAGACACTCTTCATACAGAACATGACCCACCAGATACGGACACCACTCAACATCATCATCGGCTTTGCGCAGGTGCTGCGCGACAGCTGCGGCTCTGGCGCCAGCCAGGAAGAGCGACTGCCCGAAGAGGAAATCAAGGGTATCACCGACATGATGCAGCGCAACACCGTATCGCTGCACCGCATGCTGCTCATGCTCTATGACAGCTCCGAGACCGGAATGGCCCAGGAACAGGCCAGTCTGAAGAATGACGTCCTGGGATGCAACCAGCTGGCACGGGAGTGTATCGAAGAGAACAACCGACGATTCCCCGGCGTCAATTTTGCCTTCAGGACAGAGGTGCCCGACGACCTTACTATCCGCACCAACAAAGTCTACCTGTCGCGCACCATCCTCGAGTTGCTCTACAACGCTGTGAAATACTCCGACAAGCAGCACATCACCCTCTGCGTGGGAACCACAGACGAGGGGGTGAGCTTCACCGTGGAGGACACAGGACCCGGCATGGACCCGGATTACCTCGGACAGATGTACGAGCCATTCACCAAGGTCAACGACCTCTCGGAGGGACTGGGACTGGGGCTGCCCCTGTGCCAAAACCACGCCAGCAACCTGGGAGGCGACATCACACTCGACCCCGACTACCATGAGGGATGCCGATTCATCGTGAAACTGCCGAGACTTTGAAGATTGAA
>CAMNHM010000147.1 GCA_946539475.1 uncultured Prevotellaceae bacterium
CGGCATGGGCTTCCGCGACTCCAACCAGGATCTCGTGGGCTTCGTACACCAGATTCCACACCGTGCACGCCAGCGCATCATCGACATCGCATCGACGCAATTCCCCGACGGAGGATGCTACCACCAGTACCAGCCGCTCACCAAGCGGGGCAACAACGACATCGGAGGAGGCTTCAACGACGACCCCTGCTGGCTCATCTTCGGCACCGTGGCCTACCTCAAGGAGACGGGCGACTTCTCCATCCTCGACGAGCAGGTGCCCTTCGACAACCAGCCAGGCACCGAGGTGACGCTCTTCGAACATCTGCGCCGCAGCCTCGACCACGTCACCAACAACCTCGGCCCGCACCTACTGCCGCTCATAGGGCGTGCCGACTGGAACGACTGCCTCAACCTGAACTGCTTCTCCTGGGACCCCAACGAGTCGTTCCAGACCACCGAGAACAAGAGCGAGGGCTCACAGGCCGAGAGCCTCATGATAGCAGGACTCTTCGTCGTCACCGCCAACGACTATGCCGACCTCTGCGAGTATCTCGCAGAGAAAATGAGAAATGAGGAATTAGAAATAAGTAATCATCATTCCTCATTCCTCATTCCTCATTCCTCATTTAATATGTCTCATTCCTCATTACTATCAGAGGCTGCACGCATGAGGCAGGCTGCCAACAACATGGTGGAGGCGGTGAAACGCCACGGCTGGGACGGTGAGTGGTATCTGCGCGCCTACGACTATTTCGGACGTAAGATCGGATCCCACGAGTGCGACGAAGGAAAGATCTTCATCGAGAGCCAGGGATGGTGCACCATGGCCCGCATAGGTGCCGAAGAGGGAATGGTCGCCAAGAGCCTCGAATCGGTGAAGAAGTATCTCGAGTGCGAGCATGGCATCGTGCTCAACAACCCCGCCTTCTCACGCTATATCTACGAGTATGGCGAGATCAGCTCCTATCCGGAGGGCTACAAGGAGAATGCCGGCATCTTCTGCCACAACAATCCCTGGGTCATCATCGGAGAGTGCCTCGACGGACGCGGCGACGACGCATGGCGGCACTATGCCAAGATACTGCCCTCCTACGTCGAGGAAGACCGCCAGACGCTACACAAGGTCGAGCCCTATGTCAACTGCCAGATGGTGGCAGGCAAGGACGCCGCACGCCCCGGCGAGGGCAAGAACTCCTGGCTCACGGGCACTGCCGCCTGGATGTGGCTCACCGTCTCGCAGTATATCCTCGGCATACGGCCCGACTACTGCGGACTGCGCATCGACCCCTGCCTGCCGCAGACGGCCGGCGACTATACCGTAACCCGTCGCTTCCGCCAGGCCCGCTACACCATCACCGTTCACCCCAACGGCAGCCAGCATGGCGTACGCCTGGTCACCCTCGACGGCTCCCCGCTGCCGTCCAACCTCATCCCCTATACTCCTGGCGAGCATGTGGTGGAGGTGACGATGTGACGACCTTCTGCTTCCGCAACCAAAAACATGATACAACAATGACATCAGCAACGACAACACACGAGATCTACCTCGCAGGCGGATGCTTCTGGGGTACTGAACACTATTTCAAGCAGGTGCAGGGAGTCCTCTCCACAGAGGTGGGGTATGCCAACGGCATCACCGAGAATCCCACCTACGAGCAGGTATGCACCGACACTACGCGTTTCGCAGAGACCGTCCGAGTGGTCTACGACCCACAGCGCGTCAGCCTCGCCTTCCTCCTCACACTCTATTTCAAGGCCATCGACCCCCTCAGCGTCAACCAGCAGGGCCACGACGTAGGAACGCAGTATCGCACCGGCATCTACTACACCGACCCGGCCGACCTGCCCGCCATCGACAAGGTCTATGCCGACGAGCAGGCACGCTACGAGGAGCCGCTCGCTGTAGAGAAGCTGCCGCTGCAGAACTTCTACCCCGCCGAGGAATATCATCAGGACTATCTCGACAAGAATCCCACCGGCTACTGCCACCTGCCCCTCGAGCTCTTCGAGTACGCACGACGTGCAAAGGAACGTATCTGAGGCGGCGAGAGAACGTATCTGACACTGCTTCAGAACGTATCCGAGGCGGCTTCAGAACGTATCTGAGGCGGCGAGAGAACGTATCTGACAAACGGCAATGTTTCACAATATAAATCCGGAACCCCTTCCCAGGGATTCCGGATCGTTTTGGTGAGGAAACGGATGGCCTACGACGTTCGTCGTTTGAATGAAATCCTTGAACGGCGAACGTGTTCCTTAGTTGTCAATCTCGACAACCTTGAACTGTTTGTTAAACCTCACCTCGAGGCCATTCGACAGATCCGTCTCGTAGCCTCGTTTGTCGCGTTCAATCTGTACGATGCGCACGTTGGGATAGGTCTTCACCACATAGTCGGTGATCTCCCTCGGCACCAGCGCCGAGGGCACCGTCTGTGGCTTGCTGTCGATCTCCGTCCACTCGCCCTTGCTGTCGAACTCCAGCTTCGTGCCGTCGCTGTAGACGACGTCGTAGCTGGTGCGGAGGCCGTCGCGGTCTTTCTGTACGATGGCTACCTGCTTGTCGGCGAACTGCTCTTTCATCAGCTTCTGTGCCGAGGCCGGCAGCTCCTTCTCGGTAATCACCTTGTCTTGTCCGGTGCACGCCGTCGATGCTATCATGAGCATCACGGCCGTCATCATCATCTTCATTGTCTTCATCATCGCTCTAGTCTTTATTGGTTCGTAAATAAAATGAAATGTCTCTCAACTCTCAACTCTCATCTCTCAACTCTCAACTCTCATCTCTCAACTCTCAACTCTTTCCTCTTTCCTCTTTCCACTTTCCACTCTCACTTGCCGAATCGTGCCTGCACGACGTTCACCACGTAGTCGCCCAGCTTCTCGCACTCGCTGACCATGTCGGCGAAGATTGTGCCGACGACGTAGTCGTACTTGTGGTTGCCGATGTCGCTGAGGTTCTCGCCCTTCAGCCGTTGGCGCAGCATGTTGATGCGCTCCTCGATGCGGTAGGTCTCCTGGATGTCGTGGTCGCGGCTGTGGCCGGTCATCACGCTGTTCATCTGCGTCAGCGCCTCGTCGGCCAGCTGCATGATCATGCGCAGCTTGTCGTAGAGCTCCGGCGTGAAGTCCAGGCCGTGGTCGCGGCGCCGTTTCATCGCCCGCGCCAGGTTGAAGCAGGCATCGCCGATGGACTCCAGCTCGCTGATCTCGCGCATCATCTGGCGCACCTTCGTCTTGGTGATGTCGCTCAGGTGGTCGTTGCTCACCTGCTCGAGGAAGCGCGCAATCTCTATCTCTGCCTGGTCAGTCATCTCCTCTGCGTGTGCCAGCCGCTGGTAACGGCTGTCGAAGAGCTTGTTGTCCTTCTCCTCCAGCAGCTGGCGCACATCGCCGAACATCTCCTGTACGCGCCGTGCGAAGAGTGCCGTCTCCTTCTGTGCCTGCAGCACCGATATCTCAGGCGTCTGCATCAGGTTGGCCTGTATGTAGCGCAGGCGGAACTCCTCCTGCTCCTCGGCGGCAGCCTTATTCCTGTCGGGCAGCAGCCGGCATACCACGCGCTCCATCTGCGGGATGAAGCCTATGAGGATGGCGGTGTTCGTGACGTTGAAGCAGGTGTGGAACGTTGCCAGCACCACCGGCAGCAGCGTTGCCTGTCCGCCGGCCTCCGCGTCGTAGCCCACCATCCAGCACACCATGTCGACGAAGGGGTAGAACACGCAGAGCACCCAGACGACGCCGAAGACGTTGAACAGCAGGTGGGCCAGCGCTGCCCGCCGCGCCTCGGTGTTGGCACCCAGCGCCGCCAGGTTTGCCGTTGCCGTCGTGCCGATGTTCTCGCCCATCACCAGGGCGATGCCCAGGTAGATAGGCAGCACGCCCGTGGAGCAGAGCAGGATGGTGATGGCCATCACAGCTGCCGACGACTGCACGATGCAGGTGATGACCGTGCCGATGGCCAGGAAGGCCAGGATGGTCCAGTAGCTGCCCGTGTCGAACGAAGCGAAGAAGCTGACCACTGCCTCGTTGTGCTCGAGGTCGAGCTCCTTGCCTGACGTGCTGAGCATCACCAGCGACAGAAACATAAAGGCGATGCCGAACAGGAAGTCGCCCGCAAAGCGGTGGCGCTTCTTGTAGATGAGCACCATGCCCACGAAGAATGCGGGGAAGACCACGTTCGTAAGGTCGACGGAGTAGCCCAGCGACATGATCCATGCCGTGAGCGTGGTGCCGATGTTTGCGCCCATGATCACCGAGATGGCCTGCGCCAGCGTCAGCAGCCCTGCCGAGACGAACGAGACGGTCATCACCGTCGTGGCCGACGACGACTGTACGGCGCACGTCACGAAGGCGCCCGTGAGCATGCCTGTCAGACGGTTTGTCGTCATCCGTCCGAGGATGTGTCGCAGCTGTGGGCCTGCCATTTTCTGTAGTGCGTCGCTCATCATACGCATGCCGTAGATCAGCAGTCCCAGGGCTCCCAACAGTTTAAGCCCGATAATCACGTAGTCACCAGTTTCCATTCTTTCTCTATTTTTTGATTTCTGCTGCAAAAGTACGCATTCTATGCCCACCGTCCAAACAATCCCCGTTACAATCTCGTTACAGCCCTGAAATGTAACGGCAATGTAATATGGCAGCTGATCGTCATGTATTTTGGAAACTAATTGGCACTAATGTTCAATAGAAACTAATTGGCACTAATTAAGATAAATTATTGTGCGGCAGCAAGCTGGTGCGCTCTTCGCACGACAAAAGAAAAATTTTCCATAATTTGTGCTCATTTGTTTCCAAATAAAAACGAAACTCAGCCAGTCGGACGTGAGGTGTCCGGCTGGCCGAGTGCCGCTTCATAGTGGCTCGCTGTTAGGAGCCTAGGGCATCGGGGGCGTAGACGACCGTCACCAGCGGACTGGTGTCGGGAGCATCGTCAGGGTCTGGCATGAGGATGGTGTCGCCCTCCTTCGTGCATGAAGTGAGAGCGACAATCGCCAGTAGTGTGGCCGATGCGATGGCGTGCTTGGTGAATGGATTCATATTTTTTGCGATGCAAAGGTATTATATTGTTCGCGTACGCGCAAGTAAACAGGCCATTTTATTGCCTGTCTCAGACAATATTGTCGTCTTTTCAGACAACTTCGTTGTTCTCTGACGAAAAAGTGGGTCATATTCGATGTTTTCGTCGGTGCGTGCTGCTTGCATTGTCGTAATTGTCATTTGTTTGTTTCGGAATGTTTTGGCGCAAAGGTAAGCCCGTCGCTCGCATCCCCGTCGTTCGGGTTCTCAGTGACGATACAGTTACACAAATTTATTACCGCATGTAAAGAAATATGGTCAAAAACGCATTTCCCCAACCTCGCATTCCGGAGAAAGTGACGGGCGAAAGCCACCTCCGGCATCTCCGTTTGGGGCAAATATGACTTTGGCAACGCCCGAAGGCGAGATGCCAGCCGCCCGTTTCGTATCTCGAGGTTGCCGGGTCGGCACTTCGAGGTTGTTACTTTCGAAGGATCTATAGCGAAGTGCCATACTAGCAACCTCAAAGTGCCATACTAGCAACCTCAAAGTGCCATACTAGCAACCTCAAAGTGCCATACTAGCTACCTCGAAGTGCCATACTAGCGTGGCCAATATAGCCTTCAGGCAGCCGCAAACTTGCCGACTAACGTCCCCAAAGTCGACTGTCGCCTATTGTTTCCTTCCTTCTGGCGTGACTTTTTGTCGTAAAAAACACTCCCCAAAATCGTCATTTTAGGTCTCAAAATGCCCATTTTCGACTGTTTTTGACAGCGTCAAAAGTGTCCGGAGTCCGCAATGTGCTCATTTATAAGCATATACGAAAGCCTCAAAAATCCGTTTGTTTCCGCCCAAATGGTCGCCGGTGCGCAGGAAGACCATTCTCGTGAGGGTATTTGTAAAGACTATTCACGATTTCTTGTTGAATAACATCCACGAATTAGTCGCTCGCCTTCCTTCCTCCGCACGGGCTGAGTGAATGCTATATATATGCGTACATTAATATAAAGGCATACATAAGTCAAGGTGCATTTTATCGCCGCTACACCCATCAGAAACGATAAAAATCGATGCCTCTGCGACAGATTTTGAGGGGTCGCGGCCTATGTGTCGCACATCCTGCCTGTTGTCGCAACGACTTCAGACAAAACAGAGAATGATTCTTGGCCAGGGGCGAAAACCGTCGTAACTTTGCATCGTCAATCAGACATCAAACGTTCTGAAACAAGTAAAATAACAATTCTGCGCTACGGCGTGCCCAGAGGCATGAAGATCAGCGACAAGCAGGCCATCGGGCAGAATTCAGCCGGCGGTATGTACTTGAACATCTTTCACTACAGAAATAAAAACATCAGCGAGACAAACAATCAGTATTGTTCATCTCGCTGGTTTTAAGTGGTTTAGACTTAAATGTAAGCCTCAATACTCATCCTCGTTGAAAACTTTGTTCGTAACTAATT
>CAMNHM010000148.1 GCA_946539475.1 uncultured Prevotellaceae bacterium
ATTTCTTCGTCACCTGCCAGTAGTCATAGACGCTCACGTTGGTCTCTTTCGTGTCAGACAGGCTTTGCGAGCGTGAGAAGTTTGTGCTGCCGTCAGCGAGGAAAGTCTGCGCCGTGGTTCTTGATTCCATGTCGGTGCCAGTCCCCGTCACCTTGGTTCTAAGGCTGTTGCGGAACGTCCTGTCAGGACTTTCCCAGAACACCTCACCGCCCGCCATGCTCTGTTTCTTCTCACCGTTCGTGTCCCGTGCGCCTCCCCATTGACCGTCGCCGACAGGACTGCTCGTGTCGTTGGTGTTGTTCGCGTTGCCATACAGCGTGATGCGCGAATTGTCGGTGAAACGTAGCGCGAAGGCACGCCCCATATAGCGGTCGTGGGTGCCATAGCCAGCCTCCACATTGCCGAAGTAGCCTTGCCGGTATATCTTTTTCAGCTGCACGTCCATGACATACTCCTTGTTCTCAGCCTCTCGTCCGAGGAATGCCGACAGGTCGGTTGTGCGGTTGTAGACTTTGATGTCCTTCACCGTGTAGTAAGGCAGATTGCGGAGCATCACTTGATTGTTTCCACGGAAGAACTCGCGGCTGTTGAGCATCAGGTAGTCCACCTTCTTGCCGTTGACGAAGATTTCTCCGTTAGACTTCAGCTCTGCGCCTGGCAGTTCGCGCACAAGGTCGTCGAGCATCGACCCCTGCGGCAGGTTGAACGCCGTGGCATCATAGACAATGGTGTCGCCCCGTTGCACCATCTTGATTTTCGTCGGACGGATGACGACCTCGTTTATCGTCAGCTCTTTCCACGTCTTCCTTTCCATCAGGATAACAGGCAGGGCAATCTGTCGGTTGCGTCCGATATTCTTCAAGTGGTATGGCAGATAGGCCGTCTCAAACTCCGGATGCGTCACCCTCACAATCAGCTGTTGCGGCACACGGGGCATGTCGTGCTTCACCCATAGCGTGTAGCCATCGAGTGCCATGACCATCAGCGAGTCCTCGATGATGGTGCTATCGGCACGCATCAGCGTCACCGTCACATCGGGTATCGCTTGGCGTGTGAAGGCATTCTTGATCTGGCCAGTCAAAGTGACAGTCTCCTGTGCCTGCGCTGCTACCGTCAGTACAAGGGCCAACATGGTCATTACCAACTTTTGCATGCTGATCAATGTTTTGCTATTATTCATGTTTGCTTTCGTATAACGAAAAGTCTGCTGCAAAGTTACTCACAACCGAGGAAAAAGCCTCCACTTTCACTTTGCATTTCTTGGCAATTGAACTCAGTACACGAAAACAGGAGTTTACAAAACTTTGCAAACCCCTGTTAAGCATCTGACACTCAGAGTGTCGCTATAAAGTCGTCCCAATCTCGGCTGCCGCCCTTCTTATGGAACACTTTCTGGTACGATCGGCTTCGTATGCTGCTGATGGTGGAGGCATCCTTGCACATCACGGTGGAAATGTCCTTCAGCGGAATCCTCAGTTTCAGCAGCAGCGACACCTGGAATTCTACGTCTGACAGGCGGAACGACCGCAGCGTGGTGGCGAAGTCGGGATAGACGGGGCGCAGGGCCTCCTCCATCTTCTGCCAGTCGTCAGGCGAGAGGCGCCCCGTGTCCTGTATGCGCTGCCTCAGCGCTACATAGTAATCGGAGTTGAAGAAGTCGGCAACCACCTCTGCCCTTGCATCGGCCACCTTCTTCGGCATCAGCTGGTTTCGCTGCTCTATCTCGTGCAGCCGCTGCTCAATCTCTTTCTTCTTCCTCCGCATCAGCCAGCCATAGACGGCGAAGAAGAGCGCAATGACGACAGCCGCACCAATCGCCCACCAGAGCAACGTCATCCGCCACGCATACTCCTTATGGCTCAGTGCCAGCAGGAATGCTTCCATGTCCTTGGCCTGCTGAATCATCTCCACGCGGCTCACTTCGGCGATGTGGTCGCGCTCGCTGTCGGTGATGCGCCGCCAGGTCTCCGTGGCGCCTTGCCAGCGTACGGTCATGGAGTCAGCGTTGTGAATCGTGGCATCCATCGTGACGCCCCCTTCTATGTACCGCCCATCCCGTACCTTCCACGTCGTCGTGTGCTGAGGAAACAGGTGCTCCTTGTCGCCCTGCCGCTGCATATAGACAAAGTAGTAAGTGCCGTCGGCGGAATACACCTTATAGAAGCTCTGGCCCATCTCGTTCGGATAGGTCACGATGGTGCTGTCGGGCAGTACTTCCTGCTCTCGCATCCACACGCCCGTGAGGTCGGGCTCGGCAGGCTTGGACATGCAGGCAGCAAGCAGCACTACCGTAGTGAGTGTCGCTAGGATTGTCCTGATGACATTAAACCGCTTGCTATGATCCATATATTGCCTAGAGGTGGAGGGTATGCCCCATGCGCTGCTGCTTGGTCTTGAGATAGCGGAGGTTGTACTCGTTGGGCGTGACCTCGATGGGGACGTTCTCGACGATTTCCAGCCCATAGGCCTCCAGGCCTACGCGCTTGACGGGGTTGTTGGTCATGAGGCGCATCTTGTGCACACCCAGGTGGCGTAGCATCTGAGCCCCACAGCCATAGTCGCGCTCGTCGGCCTTAAAGCCCAGGCACAGGTTGGCATCGACAGTGTCCATGCCCTCCTCCTGCAGCTTGTAAGCAGCGAGTTTGTTCATCAGCCCGATACCTCGTCCTTCCTGCTGCATATAGACGATGACACCCTTGCCCTCCTTCTCGATCATCTCCATCGCCTTGTGCAGCTGCTCGCCGCAGTCGCAGCGGCGCGAGCCCAGTATGTCGCCCGTCATGCACGAGGAATGTACGCGCACGAGGATGGGCTCGTTCTCCTTCCACTCGCCCTTGATGAGTGCGAAATGCTCCTGCCCGTTTGTTTTCTGACGGAAGGGGATGATCCTGAAATGGCCGTGCTCAGTAGGCATGTCAGCCTCGACGCCCACCTCGATGAGCGATTCCTGCTTCAGCCGATAGGCGATGAGGTCCTTGATGGTGATAATCTTCAGCTGGTGCTCCGCTGCGAATAGCTGCAGCTCAGGCATGCGCGCCATCGTACCGTCGTCGTTCATGATTTCCATCAGTGCTCCTGCAGGATAGAGTCCTGCCAGCTTGCAGAGGTCGACGGCAGCCTCTGTGTGTCCACTGCGCCGCAGCACGCCGTTGTCCTGCGCATAGAGCGGGTTGATATGTCCTGGCCGTCCAAACGTCTGGGGTGTCGAGGCAGGGTCTGCCAGTGCCCGGATGGTGGCGGCGCGGTCGTGGGCAGAGACGCCCGTGGTACATCCCTCGAGCTTGTCGACGGTGATGGTGAAGGGCGTGCCCAACACGGAGGTGTTCTCGCTGACCTGGCGGGGCAGGTCGAGCTCCTCGCTGCGACTGATGGTGATAGGTGCGCAGAGCACTCCACGCGCATACTTCAGCATGAAGTTCACCATCTCGGGGGTGATTTTCTCAGCAGCACAGATGAGGTCGCCCTCATTCTCGCGGTCTTCGTCGTCGACCACGATAACGAACTTCCCCTGACGGAAGTCCTCGATGGCCGACTCTATGGTGTTCAGTTGGAAGGTATTCATTTCTCGGTAGGTTCGCTAGGTTCGACAGGTGGAATAGATGAGGCCGGCTGGGCAGGTGAAACAGTCTCAATGATGGCCTGATTGGTCTTCTCAATGGTCTTCAGATCCTTGTGCAGACGGAAGCGGAAGCGTAGCATACGGAAATAGAAGAAGAGTCCCAGTGGCAGGATGATGCCCGTGAGGGCGTTCAGCCAGCGACGGCGGAAGGGTCGTGTGTGGGCATGTGTAGCCAACACGGGATACTGGTTGAGCAGGTGTATCGTCTGCTTGTCGCGACTGTTCGAGAGGTCGTCGATGACATCCTCCAGCCGCTGACTGATCTCGATGATCTGACGGTCGTCGCCGGGGCGGAAGAACACCTTCAGCGGGTTGGGCCAACGCAGCAGGCTGTGCTCGCGATGGTAGGCCTCGATATCAGTGCTGATACCGCTGAGCAGCTCAGCATCTGTGGCGTAGTCAGGATCGCTGATGATGACCTCCTTGCCAGTGATGTTTCGCTTCTGTCGCAGCCCAAGCATTCTGGCAAGCAGCAAGCGGTAGGCGTCGATATTGAACACGGCCGAGTCGTTGTTTGCCTTATAGGTGAAGAACACCGCCAGTGGGGTGAGCACGGCCATTGCTATGGATCGTCCGAACCATACCGTCCAGTTGTCGTCGCGCGCCATTCGGAAGCCGGAATTGTCGAAGATGTAGTAGACGATGAACACCAGCACCGATATGATGACAGGCACTCCCAGTCCACCCTTACGGATGATGGCACCCAGTGGTGCTCCGATGAAGAAGAAGACGATGCACGACAGCGCCAGCGTGAACTTACCGATGACTTCCAGCTCGTGCAGTCGCTCCTGTCGATGGAGGTACTTGGCATGGTCGGCTTTCATCATAACGTCGCTGGCAGCCGACTGTGCCAGGCGTGCAGCACTCTTTGTGACTGCTCGCTGATCGTCGATGCCAAGATGGGCGTAGAGCGTGTCGAGGTTGGGCACCTCTTCCTTCTGAAGAGCCAGCGTCAGGCGGATAGAGTCCTCACGGCTGATGGTGGGCTGAGAGAAGCTGAAGCGCCTTGCCTCATGGTAGAACTGGCGTCCCACGGAGTCGTTGCTGGCACGAATAGAGTCCAGGTCGTGCAATATCTGCTTCGAGCTCTTCGCCTTGGCATTGCTCGAGAAGGCGGCAGCGTCAGCCAGGTTAAAGTCGCCATCGAAGTCGAGCAGTATCTGCTTGTGGGCAAACGACTCTCGGCGATAGGGCACCTCAGCGGCGTTTCCGATGTCCTGCGACTTCATGTTCTCAAACCACTCTCCGCTCCACAGCGTCAGCAGCAGGTGTTTCTTCTCGGCTGTCGACTGCATCATGCCTGAGTCAGCCAGGATGATTGCCTGATCCTCGTAGGAGCCCGTCTGACGATAGATCATCATGCCATAGAGCATGCCCGTCGTCAGGTCCTTCTTCTGCACATAGAGGTTGGTATTGGGAATACCGTCGTAGAAGACGCCCTCAGGAATCTCCAGCTCAGGGCTCTTCTGCTTCATCGATACCAGCAGCTGCGCCAGGTTCTTGTTGGCGTCGGGACCAATTTTCTCCTGAAAATAGACAGACACGCCAGCCACCAGCAGCACGATGACGATGAGCGAGCGCATGCTCTGCAGCAGCGAGATGCCCGCTGCCTTGATGGCCGTCAGCTCTGACGACTCGCCCAGGTTGCCATAGGTGATGAGCGACGACAGCAGGATGGCCAGTGGAAGGGCCTGCGGCACCATCATCAGCGCCATATACCAGAAGAACTGCCCCAGCACGTCCATCGTCAGACCTTTTCCGATGAGATCGTCGATGTATCGCCACAGAAATTGCATCATCAGCACAAACTGGCAGATGAAGAATGTAGCCACAAACAGCAGTCCAAACTGTTTAGCTATAAATATGTCGAGTTTCTTTATCCTAAACATTGCAATTGGACTGCAAAGGTACAAAAGAGTTAGGAGTTAGGAGTGAGGAGTGAGGAGTTATTTTCCATACTTAAATATTTTTAACGCCTTGCAGCCTCTCACTCCTAACTCCTAACTCCTAACTCCAAATTCCTCACAGTCCGCTCGACTGGTGCAGGCGCTCAAGGTTGCCGTCCCATAGCTCGTGCAGGTCGTCGATGTCCTCAGGCAGGGAGTAGTCAGTCACACAGAGGCACACCTGCTCCGTCAGCTCACTGCGTCCGATTCGCATCTCCCAGTAAGCCTCAGGATCGGGTTCGTCGACCCACCTCAATCGAATATGGCTGTTTTTCTCGCGCTCCACGATGTTGGCGCACATCGTATGATGTTCGCCCCAAAGTTCGCCCCATGTCAGTTCAAGAATGCCTTCGCGCTCATTCACGCGGTCGGCAATCCACCGTTCCAGTCCGTGGTCGGTACTCATCAGGCTCCAAAGAATGTCTGGCTTGCGAGCATTCAGAGGATATTCTAGTTCTAGTCTCTGCTTTCTTTCATTCATGGGCTAGCATTATTTTTTGGTGATGATATTAGAACTCGCCTCGGCGGCTTTCGGCTGCAAAGATACAAATAAAATAAGAATCACGGGCATAAAACGTGGATTATTTTTCCCTAAAGTACTAAATAAAGTTAACAAGAGAGAAATTCCCCGCCTTGAATTTCTTCATTCTGATTAAAAGTAGTACCTTTGCACCCGCTTAACGATAAAGTTGATGGCGGGATAGCTCAGCTGGTTAGAGCGCATGATTCATAATCATGAGGTCG
>CAMNHM010000149.1 GCA_946539475.1 uncultured Prevotellaceae bacterium
ATCACTTATCACTTAACACTTATCACTTAACTAACACTTCCTCACGATGGTCAGGCCGTCACGCAAGGGCAGCATGACCTGTTCTACACGCGCATCGCCAACGAGAAAGTCGTTGAACGTCTCGATGCCCTGCGTCTGCTGGTCGCGGTCATAGGCAGGGTCTACCACATGACCGTCCCACAGCGTGTTGTCGGCCAGGATGAATCCGCCCGGCCGCAGGATGGAGAGTACCATCTCGTACGTCTCACGGTAGGTGCGCTTGTCGCCGTCAATGAAAGCCATATCAAAGATGACGCCCAGGCGCGGGGCCTCGGTGATAGCGTCGCCGATGATAAACTCTATCTTGTCGGCCACGGGCGACTGTTCTATCCAGGGTCGCGTGAAGTCTTCCTGTTCGTCATTGATCTCAAAGGTGTACACGCGTCCGCCAGCCTCCAGTCCTTCTGCCATACATATAGCGCTATAGCCGCTGAACGTACCCACCTCGAGGATATTCTTCGGACGAATCATCTGCACCAGCATCTTCAGCAGTCGTCCTTGCAGATGTCCACTGGCCATGCGGCCATGCAACATATAGATGTTGGTGGCGCGATAGAGCCGATAGAGATACTCAGGCTCCGGCTCTATATGCTGCAATATATAGTCGTCAATCGTCAATTGCAATTATCAATTATCCATTGTCAATTATCCATTACATAAAGCCTCCACTGCCAGTCGGTAGGAATCCAGGCCGAACCCACAGATGACGCCTTTGCAAGCAGGCGAGAGGAAGGAGTGGTGGCGGAAGTCCTCGCGCTGGTGGACATTAGAGATGTGCACCTCGATGACGGGCGTCTTGATGCCACGTATGCAGTCGTGCAGCGCCACGCTGGTATGCGTGTAAGCTCCGGCATTGAGAATGATGCCGTCGTAGCTGAAGCCCACTTCCTGCAACTTGTCTATGAGAGCCCCCTCGTGGTTGCTCTGGAAATAGTCTATCTGCACGTCGGGGTAAGCCGCCTGCAACTTGGGCAGATAGTCGTCGAACGATGTCTGTCCGTAGATGTCTGGTTCCCTGCGTCCCAGCAGGTTCAGGTTTGGTCCGTTCACAATCTGAATTTTCATAACTCTAATTATAATTCATCACTTTTCACTGCGGTAGCAAATTCTTCACTTTTCACTCTTCACTTTTCACTTTCCAACGCTTCTCATAATCTGCAGCAGCTCGTCCATGCGTTCGGCCCTCAGCATGGCTATGCGCGTGGGGCGGAAATTAGGGATGCCCTTGAAGAGAGGCGTAGCTGCCAGATGGCGGCGTGTATGCAGGATGCCGCGCACCTCGTCGATACGCTCCACATTGATGCGCAGCTGCTCCTCCAGGACTTCGAGCTTCTGGTCGAAACCGAAGCTCTCATCCACCTCTCCCCTATCGATGAAATCGCGTATTTCCTTGAATATCCAAGGTCGTCCGAACGTGGCACGTCCCACCATGACGGCATCTACGCCATAACGCTCGCAGGCCTCCTTGGCTCCCTCGGCCGACGTGATGTCGCCATTGCCGATGATGGGTATATGTATGCGTGGATTGCGCTTCACCTCGCCTATCAGTGTCCAGTCAGCCTCGCCCGTGTACATCTGGCTGCGGGTGCGTCCGTGGATGGTCAGTGCCTGTATGCCGCAGTCCTGCAGCTGCTCGGCCAGGTCGGTGATGATGAGCTGCTCGTGGTTCCATCCCAGCCGGGTCTTCACCGTCACAGGCAGGTGGACGGCATCCACCACCTTGCGCGTGATCTCCAGCATCTTCGGTATGTTCTGCAGCATACCGGCACCAGCACCTTTGCCAGCCACCTTCTTCACCGGACAGCCGAAGTTCAGGTCTATGAGGTCGGGGCCTGCCTGCTCCACGATGCGTGCTGCCTCGACCATCGCGTCGACATCGCGTCCATATATCTGAATACCTACGGGCCGCTCCTCGTCGCTGATCTGAAGCTTGCGTATCGTCGATGCCACATCGCGCACCAAAGCCTCTGCCGACACAAACTCGGTGTACACCATCGATGCGCCAAAGCGCTTGCATAGCAGGCGGAAACCTATGTCGGTGACGTCCTCCATCGGCGCCAGGAACACAGGGTACTGTCCAAACTCTATATCTCCTATTTTCATAACTATCGGCAAAAGTACGAAAAAAACATGAATATCACAAAAAAGATTGGTGTTTTTCTTGCGTAGCTTACCAAAAAGATATACATTTGCAGCAAACTAAAAACAGAAGTAATAATAATGAAGTATCATTTATGTGCTATTCTGAGTGCCGTGATGCTGACCATCGCCGGCAATGCACAAGAGGGCGTGGCACCGGTTTTTATCGTTTGCGGCCAGTCGAACAGCGACGGCTGCATTCCACTCTCTGACTATCCCGCCGACATGCATACCGACCTGTGCCGCTACAGCTACGACGACGGCAGCCACTTTCGCAACGGACAGTTCGAGGACTACAGACCCTACAGCTGGCGAGGCGACGAGTTTGGCTACGATGCTTTCGTCTACGACTACCTGTCGCGCTCATACGACGAGCCGTTCTATGTGGTCAAGGTGACGGCTGCCGGCACGGCTATCGACCCGTCGGCAGAAAGCTACAACAACTGGTACTGGTCGTGCAACCCTGACTGGTACGATGCTCAGACGGCCACCTCACTGGGGGGTAAGTCGCTGATGAAGTCGTTTGAGCGTGCATTCAATGCCTGTCGCACCCAGACACTCCAAGCGCTGAAGAACGGCTACGACGTAAAGGCTATACTCTGGCACCAGGGCGAGAGCGACTATCACGCCAACGGACCCGCCAACTACTACGACAACCTGAAGGCACTCATCGCCCACATGCGGCAGTTTGTCTACCAGCAGACAGGCCAGACGTCGGCCCTCACCTTACCGTTCATCCTCGGCACCGTACCCCATGTAGGCATGCTGTACCACCCCACCGTGGAGGCTGCCCAGCATCGTGTGGCCGACGAGGATGCCAACGTTTTCCTCGTAGATCTGTCGGAGATGCCTCTGATGGGCGACGGATTCCACTTTGGCGTCGAGGTGGCCCGCTATTTTGCCGACGAGGTCAGCCGCCAACTGGTGGCACTGGGCATCTGTGACGAGGCGAAGCCCGTAGAATCCAACCTACAGGATATCACCGACGATGTGCTGGTCAATGCCAACTTTGAACTGGCTACCGACGGCCAGGTCAATCCGCGTGGCAACATCTCGCGCGGATGTCCCTACGGATGGACGATGGAGCCCATGCTCAGCGGACAGTCGTTCGGCATCAACAAAGACGCTCAGAACTTCGCAGGCAACAATGTGTGCTGGATGAACTGCACGCCCATGCCTCAAGACTTCGCCTTGTCGCAGATCGTCAGTGCCGACAAACTGGGAGCCGGCACCTACATAGTCAGCTGCAAGCTGTGGGTCGAAGAGAACAAGAAGACCAACTGCCGTCTGTTTGCCAACAACCAAGTGCAATACTACGGCTACGAGAGCGACTACACCACCCTGCTGACGGACGGAGAGGAGGCCACGTATGCCGGCTTTGCCGGCGGCAACACGTCACCATTCATCCTGCGTCCGCTCCAGGTACAGGTGACACTGGCCGAGGGCGAAGACCTGACACTGGGCATCAAGACCAGCTGCCGGCGCAACAACGGCAGCAACAGCACCGACAACAGCGGATGGTTCAAGGTGGACAACTTCCATGTATGCAAGGTGACCGAACCTGTCCATTGCTCTATACAAGGCCCGGCAGCCAAAGTGGTGCCTGCCAATGACCGATGGTTCGCCGTCGATGGCCGTCGTGCCCAGCCTCATCAGCGCGGCCTGCTGCTCGGCAACGGCCAGAAAGTTATTAAGAAATAGCCTTTTTCCGAGGAAGGAGGAACAAGTCTGACCTTGCTCCTCCTTCCTCGATTAAAGTCTCGAAACTAAGTAGCCTTACTTCAGCATGTTCTTCAGGCCCTCAACAGTGTTCTTGACGTTCTCGGCATCCTTCTTCACCTGGTCAACGTCCTGCTTCACCTGCTCTACAGCCTGCTTGCCGGCCTCAACTTTCTGCTCCACGTTCTCTTTCACGTTCTCGACAGCCTCTACGCCCTCCTGAATCTTGTCAGTGACGGCCTGCTTGCCAGCCTCGTACTGAGCCTTCAGCTCGTTGTACTTGTTGACGGCAGCCTCAAACTCCTCGGGAGTCTTGAAGTCCTCAGCCTTGGGGGCAACGGGCTCTTCAGTCACCTGTGTAGCCTGAGCCTCTACAGCCTCAGCGTTCTCAGTAGCCTGCTCCTCGGTCTGATTCTCCTGACCCTCGGCAGCCTCGCCACCCTTGTTGCTGTTACCACATGCTGCGAAGGTCATACCCAGAGCCAAGGCAGCGATTGCAAAAATTGACTTTTTCATTTTGTTCTGTTTTGTTTAATAAAATATGATTCGAAAAGTTTGCTGCAAAGGTAATAATTATCTGATACACAGCCAATAATTTTAACTTTTTTAATACAGCAAGCGCTTGGAGAAGTACCTGACAGGGTACCAGACGCTGAGAAATCCTACCAGCAGCACCGTCACGAAAATGATGACGATGTCCATGGGATGCACGCTGACGGGGTAGGCATCTACGATGAACGAACCCTCGGACCGCCCCAAGGAGATGATACCGAACTGCTGCTGCAGCCAGCAGAGCAACAGACCGAGAACGATGCCCAGCACGGCACCGATGGCAGAGATCAGTCGTCCCTCAAAGAGGAAGATATGGGTAATCTGACGGTCGGAGGCTCCCAGATTGCGCAGCGTGACGACATCCTCGCGCTTGTCGATGATGAGCATGGAGAGCGACCCGATGATGTTGAAGCAAGCCACCACCAGGATGAAGGTCAGGAAGATATAGGCAATGAGTTTCTCTATCTTCATGATGCGGAACGTCTCGTCCTGCTGCTCATAGCGGTCTTGCACCAGGTATTTGTCGCCGGCTATCTGCTTGATCTCTTTCTTCACCCCCTCGAAGTCGCTGCCAGGCTTGAGTCGCAGCTCCAGCGAAGAAAGCATGCCCTGCTGGTCGAAGATGCGACGGGCAAAGCTGATGCTGGTCAGTATGTAGCCGGCATCGTACTTGGACTGCTTGACGCTGAAGACGGTGCCCGGCGAATAGAGGTCGTCCTGTATGAAGCCGTCCTCGGGGTCGGTCATGTCGAGCTGTCCCTCGCGTCGTGGAGCATATATCTGCAGCGGACCCTCATAGCGCAGACCTGTGCCCAATGCCTCAGCCAGACGTATGCCGAGGATGGCGTAGTGCATGTCGGCCACATGCAGTTCCAGCTCGCTGCCATAAGGATAGAGCAGCGAGTCGATGTCGTGCACCTGCTCGCTGAAGTTGTCGTCCACACCTTTCACGATGACCATGGCCTGACGGCCGTTATAGACAGCCAGTGCCTGGTCCTCCACACTCTCGGTGGCGACCTCTATCTGCGGCAGATTCCTGATCTTAGTCAGTATGGGGTCATCGGCAGGAGCCGTCTTGCCCTTGGCTGGAGTAATCTTCAACTGAGGATCGAAATTGGTAAACAGGTTACCCACCAGATCGCTGAACCCATTGAACACACTCAGCGTGACCACCAGTGCCATCGTGGCGACAGCGACGCCAAGGACGGAGATGCCACTGATGATATTGATGACATTGGTGCTCTTCTTAGAGAACAGGTAGCGCCGGGCTATAAAAAAAGAGACCCATCCCCTGCCCCTCCCTGAATGGGGGGGAGTATAATGATTAGCCGATTGATGAGTTACTGTTTCCATTTATTCTTTTTGTCTATATACTCCCCTCCATTCAGGGAGGGGCAGGGGATGGGTCTCCTTTCTTATTTCTTCAGCAATTCATCGATATGATCGATATAGTCCAGTGAATCGTCGATGAAGAATCGCAGTTCGGGCACGATGCGCAGCTGATGGCGCACGCGCTGTCCCAGGGCATAGCGTATCTGCTGGTTGCTCTTCTCGATGTTCTGCAGCAATTCCTCTCCCTTTTCCGAAGGGAAGATGCTCAGATAGGCCGTGCAGATACTGAGGTCGGGCGATATCTTGGTGCGGGTGACCGACACCATGACGCCGTGCATGCCTCGTGTCTGTTCCTGGAAGATGACGCTCAGCTCTTTCTGTAGCAGTCGTGCAATTTTGTTCTGTCTTGTCTCTTGCATATTATTCTATTTTTTCGGCGGTGGAACCGCCGAACACACTTTCTTTTTGGCGGGCAGCGGTGGGGGCGCCGGGCACTCTTTCTTTTAGAAGATACTTGCCAGAAACA
>CAMNHM010000150.1 GCA_946539475.1 uncultured Prevotellaceae bacterium
GGCATTCGTGGCACACAGGCCTACGCGCCAGCCAGGCATGTTGTGGCTCTTCGACATCGAATTGAACTCAATGCAGCAATCTTTCGCGCCTTCCACTTGCAGCAGCGACAGAGGATGCTCATTGAGGATGAAGCTATAGGGGTTGTCGTTGACCACCACCAGCTGATGATCCTGAGCAAAGCGCACCAGCCGCTCATAGGTTTCTCGTCGGGCAGTGGCTCCAGTGGGCATATTGGGATAGTTTGTCCACATCAGCTTTACTGACGAGCGACCATCTGCAGTTCTCCGACTGACAATTTCTTCCAGCTCGTCGAAATCGGGCTGCCATCCGTTTTCGGGCTTCAGGTTGTAGTTCACCACCTTGGCGCCAAGGATTTTCGACAGCGATGTGTAGGTAGGATACCCAGGGTTAGGAACCAGCACCTCGTCGCCGGGATTGACGAAGGCGAGGGTGACGTGTAGGATGCCCTCCTTAGAGCCTATCAGCGGCAGTATTTCCTTGGCTGCATCGAGGTCGACGTCATACCATCGCTTGTAGAAGCCTGCCATCGCCTGACGCAACTCAGGTGTGCCCATCGTGGGCTGATAACCGTGTGCCGAAGGATCATGGGCTACCTCGCACAGTTTCTCGATAGTCTGTTCCGACGGGGGCATGTCAGGGCTGCCGATGGCCAGGCTGATGATGTCCTTGCCCTGGGCATTCAGCTGTGCCACTTCTTTCAGCTTCCGACTGAAATAATACTCACTTACTGAGGATAGTCTGTCTGCTGGTTGTATCATAGTTCTCAATTACCTTTATATTCTCCTAATATTTTCAAGTCTCTCGTCAGCGGAAAAATTGCGTCTATCGACTGGCGATAACGAGTCAGGTCGCTGTAGGTCACGTCTACATAGAACAGATACTCCCACTCACGGCCGATGATGGGCAGCGACTGGATTTTCGTCAGATTGATCTTGTAGAACGACAGAATGGCAAGAACTGCCGAAAGCGATCCCTCTTCGTGAGGCAGGGAAAAGACAATACTCGACTTGTTTGTCTCAACCAGCGGACGCAGCATATCGGCCTTCTGGGGAGCGGAGCAGACAAGGAAACGAGTGTAGTTGTGCTTGTTGTCCTCGATACCGTCTTCCAGCACCTTCAGCCCATAGAGCCGGGCAGCATCAGCATGACAAATGGCTGCCCAGCCACGATGCTTTCCCTCAGCTATCATCTTGGCTGCGCCTGCAGTATCGTCGGCCTCCACCACCCGTAGTTGAGGATGGGCAGCGAGGTAATGACGTGTCTGCATCAAAGCCACTGGATGGGAATGCACCTCCACGAGCGTCGACCAGTCGTCGTCGGGCAGGCAGCAGATGCTGTGAGTGATGTGCAGCTTATGCTCGCCGACAACCGTCGTGCCGGAGTCGCGCAGCAGCTCGTAGTTGTGCAGCAAGGAGCCTGCAATAGTGTTCTCGATGGCGGCCATCGCGATAATCGTAGGATCCTGCCGGACACTGTCGTAGACCTGCTCGAACGTCTGACAGCAGATGAGCTGCAGCTGCTCGCCGCGGAAATACTGATGGGCTGCGATGTCGTGGAACGAGCCCGTCTCTCCCTGTATGGCTATTCTCTTCATGTCGTTATCTTCTAAAAGAAAGCCCCGCTGCACTCTTTCTGTGTGAAGCGGGGCCTATGGTTTGGTTCACTCTGGTTGGAAACCTATGCACGACGTTCCGCTTCACAATCGCTTGCAAAGTAAAAGTAGAAGTAGAAGTATGCATTGCGTTCCGTCATTTTGTTGCCTTTTTATGGTTTCTGGCTGCAAAATTATAACTTTTCCGACAATTACGCAAACAAAATGCAAAGTTTTTTTCGCTTTTTGCGATTATTTGGGAAAAAGTGCGTAACTTTGCATGCTAGTTACATTAATTAAATAATCAGAGTATGAAGAAAATCATTCTTTGTGCGACCTTCGCTTGGGCTACCGTCGCAGGAGTATTCGGACAGGATGCCACCATCGTTGTTCACACCAGTCAGGGTAAACAGAAAATCAACAAGGAGATCTACGGACAATTCTCGGAGCACCTCGGAAGCTGCATCTATGGCGGACTCTGGGTGGGCGAGGACTCGAAGATTCCAAATATCAAAGGTTACCGAAAGGATGTCTTCGAGGCGCTCAAGGCGCTGAAGGTGCCCGTGATGCGATGGCCCGGCGGATGCTTTGCCGACGACTACCACTGGATGGACGGTATCGGCCCGAAGAAGGACCGCCCGTCGCTACGCAACAACAACTGGGGCGGCACGATTGAGGACAACTCGTTCGGGACGCATGAGTTCCTGAACCTCTGCGAGATGCTGGGATGCGAGCCATACATCAGCGGCAACGTGGGATCGGGAACCGTGAAGGAGATGGCACAATGGGTGGAGTACATGACCAGCGACGGCGATACGCCAATGGCTCGCCTGCGCCGACAGAACGGCCGCGACAAAGCCTGGAAAGTGAAGTATTTCGGAATCGGCAACGAGGCCTGGGGATGCGGCGGAAACATGACGCCGGAGTACTACTCCAACGAGTTCCGCAAGTTCAACACATACCTGCGCGACCAAAGCGGCAACCGCCTCTACCGAATTGCCAGCGGTGCCAGCGACTATGACTACAACTGGACGGAGGTGCTGATGAAGAACGTGGGACGACAGATGAACGGCATCAGCCTGCACTACTACACCTGCTCCGGATGGAGCGGACCGAAGGGATCGGCCACGAAGTTCGACAACGACCAGTACTACTGGGCTCTCGGCAAGTGCCTGGAGATAGAAGAGGTCATCAAGAAGCACAAGGCCATCATGGACCAGACAGATCCCGAGGGGCGCATCGGCCTGCTCGTCGACGAGTGGGGCACGTGGTGGGACGAGGAGCCCGGAACGATTCCCGGACACCTCTACCAGCAGAATGCCCTGCGCGACGCTTTTGTGGCTGCATTGTCGCTGAACGTGTTCCACAAGTACACCGACCGTGTGAAAATGGCTAACATCGCACAGGTGGTGAACGTCCTGCAAGCCATGATCCTTACCGACCAGGAAGGAACCGGGCACATGGTGCTCACCCCAACCTACCACGTGTTCGAGATGTACACGCCGTTCCAGGAAGCCACCTATCTCCCACTCGACCTTCAGACGGAGATCGTGCCCGTGAGCAAGGCCTACTTCAAGCAGAAGGAGAACGCCGCCGATGCCGGCTATCGCCCCTGCCCGATGCTCTCGGCATCGGCCGCCAGGACACAGGACGGAAGCATCATCCTGGCGCTGACCAACGTTTCGCTCGACAAGGACCAGACGGTCAGCGTCAGCCTCGACGACTTCAAGGCGAAGAGCATCAGCGGACGCATACTCACCAGCAAGAATGCCGACGACTATAACGACTTCCAGACGCCCAACCGCGTGCAGCCTGTCGCCTACAGCGATGCCAAGCTGGGCA
Organism: uncultured Prevotellaceae bacterium; assembly: GCA_946539475.1. The sequence continues at coordinate 3,456 of CAMNHM010000150.1, forward strand.
AGGACGGCAAGCTGAGCGTGAAGATGCCCGCAAAGAGCATTGTAGTCCTCAACATCAAGTAAACACTCCACACACAAGAAGAGAAATGAACAGAATAGTCAGAAAAGAACAGTTCTCGGAGAAGGTCTTCCTCTTTGAGATTGAAGCGCCGCTGATTGCCAAGAGCCGCAAGGCGGGTAACTTTGTCATCGTACGTGTCGACAAGAAAGGCGAACGAATGCCTCTGACCATCGCAGGTGCCGACATCGAGCGAGGCACCATCACGCTGGTCGTGCAAATGGTCGGCCTCTCGTCGAAGAAGTTGTGTGCCCTCAACGAAGGCGACCTGGTGGCTGATGTCGTCGGTCCGCTGGGCAACCCCACACGGATAGAGAACTACGGCACAGTAGTGTGCGCCGGCGGCGGTCTCGGTGTGGCCCCGATGCTGCCCATCATCCAGGCGCTGAAAGCTGCCGGCAACCGCATCCTATCCGTGATGGCCGGCCGCTCGAAAGACCTCATCATACTAGAAGATAAGGTACGCGCGAGCAGCGACGAGGTGATCATCATGACCGACGACGGCAGCTACGGCGAGAAAGGCGTCGTCACCGTGGGCATCGAGAAGTTCATCGAGCAGGAGCACGTCGACAAGGTCTTCGCCATCGGACCGCCCATCATGATGAAGTTCTCCAACCTGACGGCTCAGAAGCACGGCATCCCCTGCGAGGTCTCGCTGAACACCATCATGGTCGACGGCACGGGCATGTGCGGCGCATGCCGACTGTCCATAGGCGGCAAGACGCGCTTCGTTTGCATCGACGGCCCCGAGTTCGACGGTGCACTCGTCGACTGGGACGAGATGTTCAAGCGCATGGGCACCTTCAAGCGCCAGGAGCAGGAGGAGCTAGCCCAATACGAGCAGCACCTGGATAATTCCGGTTCAGTAAGTGGCGATGCCATCGCCACCCCCAACACCGACATCGTCATGGACGACGACCCGACCAACGACACCATCGCCGTCCTCACCGACCGCAACGCCCCCTGGCGCGACACCCTTCGCAAGTCGATGAAGCCCAAGGACCGCATGCTGATCGAGCGCGTCAAGATGCCGGAGCTGGACCCCGTCTATCGTGCCACTACCCGCACCGAGGAAGTTAACACAGGCCTGACGAAGGAAATGGCCATGCAGGAGGCAAAGCGATGCCTCGACTGCGCCAAGCCTAGCTGCGTCGAGGGCTGTCCGGTGGGCATCGACATACCTTCGTTCGTCAAGAATATCGAGCGCGGACAGTTCCTGGCTGCAGCAAAGGTGCTGAAGGACACATCGTCGCTACCGGCTGTCTGCGGACGCGTCTGCCCGCAGGAGAAGCAATGCGAGAGCCGCTGCATACACCTGAAGACCGGATCAAACGCAGTGGCCATCGGATACCTGGAGCGCTTCGCGGCCGACTATGAGCGCGAGAGCGGAAATGTCAGCATGCCCGACATCGCCCCGTCGAACGGCATCAAGATCGCCGTCGTAGGCTCAGGACCGGCAGGACTTAGTTTTGCTGGCGACATGGTGAAGAAAGGCTACGACGTCTATGTCTTCGAGGCGCTGCACGAGATTGGCGGCGTGCTGAAGTACGGCATCCCTGAGTTCCGCCTGCCCAACCGCATAGTCGATGTCGAGATCGACAATCTGGCTCGTATGGGCGTCCACTTCCAGACAGACGTCATCGTCGGAAAGACCATCAGCGTGGAACAGCTGGAGGAGCAGGGATTCAAGGGAATCTTTGTAGGAAGTGGCGCAGGATTGCCCAACTTCATGAACATCCCGGGCGAGAACTTCATCAACATCATGTCGTCGAACGAGTACCTGACGCGAGTGAACCTCATGGATGCTGCAAACCCGACGACCGACACGCCGCTAAATCCGGCCAAGAGCGTACTCGTCGTAGGAGGCGGCAACACGGCAATGGACTCTTGCCGTACCGCCAAGCGACTGGGTGCTGACGTCACGCTCGTCTACCGCCGTTCAGAAGCCGAGATGCCGGCACGACTCGAAGAAGTGAAGCACGCGAAGGAGGAAGGCATCCGATTCCTCACACTCCACAACCCCATCGAATATAAGGCCGACGAGACAGGAGCCGTTTGCCAGGCAGTGCTGCAGGTGATGGAGCTCGGCGAACCCGATGCCTCGGGACGCCGCTCGCCGATACCTGTCGAAGGGAAGACCGTAACGCTCGATGTCGACCAGGTCATCGTGGCCGTCGGCGTCAGCCCAAATCCTCTAGTGCCAAAGAGCATCAAAGGATTGGAGCTCGGCCGCAAGAACACCATCGTGGTCAGCGAGCAGATGCAGTCGTCGCGTGCAGAGATCTTCGCAGGAGGCGACATCGTCCGAGGCGGTGCCACCGTCATCCTGGCAATGGGCGACGGACGACGCGCTGCCCAAAGCATGGACGAGTACCTGCAAAAGAAAGAATAAATCTATCCCCCCGCATATTGCCCGCCACCTGACACGACGAGCAGGAATGGTCTCAGCACTATTCCTCGCTGCCAGTAGTCAGGTGGCGGCAATAGTATTGGGTCTATGCAACCGTTTTCTACCATCATCAGGAGAGACAAGAACGTACTTTAGCTCAAATCGGTCGTCAGGCAACTAGAGGAGCGCCCTTAATGCGTCTCTTTATACACGTCCGACAGGCACTTGCATAATCCCACATTGAGTCCTTGTTCTGCATAGAAGGCTACCCGCGACACCAAAACAAGTTGTTTTGGTAAGCAAAGTCGGCCACTTTGGTTATCAAAGTAGGCTTCTTTGAAGACCAAAACAACTTGTTTTGGTAGCGCGAGAAGCACACTTCGCATCTCA
>CAMNHM010000151.1 GCA_946539475.1 uncultured Prevotellaceae bacterium
TGTCATTCTGAAATTTGAACACAATATTGCATATAGCTTATTTACAGCGATTTAGGTGAGTGATGGCAATTTGCAGCCAGTCTCCCTCTTGTGCAAAACATCCCCAATAGCCGTACTTGGAGCCTTAGATTGTAGTACAAAGAAGCCGAGTTTGCACTAGAAAGAAGCCCAAATGGCAGTACAAGAACGGCCTCCTTGCATTACAAAGAGGCCGCATTCGTTTGGGCGGGGTAGTGGGCTAGGGTGTTTACCTCGGCGCGTAGATCAGGAATATATATGCAGCTGCGGGTACGCTGTATCCCGTGGTGAGCATGCCCATGTTGGCCCCATTGAGCCGGAGCGTACCGTTTGAGTCCATCGAGTACGTAAAGCCGCCGCCTGCCTGTACGCAGCGTCCGTCGCTGGAGATGGAGCCGAGGTTGCCGCGGCTGGTGCTGATGACGGTGCCGTCGGAGTGCACGTCGGCTACGTAGGCATTGCTCTGGTCGCGGATGGTCCATCCGTTGCCGTTGCTCTCGATCTTCACCTTGCGCTCGTTGTTCAGCGAGAGCCATCCGCCGCTGAGCGTCCAGCGGTCGTCGGCGCTCAGCTGGCCTCCTCCGCCTCCCGACGAGCTGCCTCCGCCGCCAAAGGTCACCGGTCCGTGCTTCTTGATGCGGTCGATGGCGCGCTGCTCCTTGGCAGCTTCGTACTTCGGTTTCCATTCCTCGATGTACTCGGTGTCGATGATGTTGCAGTAGAAGATGTAGCAGGCCACGCTCTTGTCGACCGGCTCTTCGCTGTAGGCCATGATGTCGTCCATGAACCAGATGTCGCCATACTGGTTGATATAGCCTATCTGCTCGCCCTTCCAGCTGACGTAGCCCTCATCGTAGACGCGTATGTCCTCGGTGTTGACGCTGCGCATCGTGCCGTCCTTGTTGATGATGCCCTTCAGCAGGCCGTCCTGATAGACCACCTGTCCGTCGCTCTTGAAGGTGTAGGTGGCTGAGGCCCAGTTGCCGGCGGCGTCCTTTCCGAACTTCTCCCACGTCTTCGTCGAGGAGTGCCAGATGCCCATCCGGCGCCCGGTGGCGTAGTAGAAGTTCACGTCGCCGCGCTTGGCCTCGGGCAGCTTGCCCGTCTGGCCGGTCTCGTCCTGAGCCTTCTTCTCCAGCTCGGCACGCTCGGCCCGGCGCTTCTTCAGCTGTTCGCGCGTGTAGGTTCCCTGTTGGGCGTCGGCGGCCACGTCGCTGGCAATCTGACCTGTGCTCTTGCCCTCGAGCACGCCCGTAGCCACTTTCTTCGCCTTGTTGAGCAGTCCTCCTAGCTGGGCGTTGGCTGCCGTGCTGATATTGGCCATTAAGACTGTGAGTAGTGACATCTTGATCACGTGTTTTAGGTTTGTATTCATATTCCAAATAGTTTTAATGAGACTAAATAACGCAATTTACGTTGCAAAGATAGTAAAATTTCGGCAAACGACAAGCGTATTTCCGAAAAAAGTTGTAAATTTGCAGCCTCTAACCATTACTAACTTGAGGACATAAAACAATGAAAGCAAAGCAAGTGATACTCCAGGTGCTTCTGGCGCTGATGCCTGCGCTGGCAATGGCCCAGTCGGAGGGTGTGAAGTTCATCGACGACAAGACGCTCTACGAGGTGATCCAGCTGGCGGCGCAGCAGCAGAAGCTGGTGTTCGTCGACTGCTACACGACGTGGTGCGGCCCGTGTAAGATGATGGCCAACAACGAGTTCCCGAAGAAGGAGGCGGGCGACTACTTCAACGCGAAGTTTGTCAATGCGAAGTTCGACATGGAGAAGGGCGAGGGCCCCGACATCGCCCGGAAGTATCAGGTGACGGCCTATCCCACGTTCCTCGTGCTCAACGAGCATGGCGAGATGGTGCACCGCGTGGTGGGAGCCGACGAGATCACGTCGTTCATCCGGCGCGTCGAGCAGGGCCTCACGGGCAAGACGCTCGCGCAGTATCAGAAGGAGTATGCCTCGGGCGAGCGCGGCGAGGCCTTCCTCAGGGAGTACCTGGGAGTGCTGACGGAGCAGCACATGCGCAGTGATGCTGCCCGGCTGACACGCGAGCTGATAGGGCAGAAGAGTGCCGACGACGTCATTGCCGACTCGCTGCTCTTCCGCTGTTATGTCACCCAATGTCAGCCCGGCCCCTCCGATCCGCTCTTCCTCTCGATCTGCAAGGAGCGGGCAAAGGTGCGCCAGCTGCAGGGCGAGGACGGCTCCAGGGTGCTGACAATCCTCTGGAACAACGCCTTCATGGCCGCACGGCGCGAAGGGACCCTCGACTCGCTGCGCATCCAGCAACTGAAGAAGCAGATGGAGGACTGTGGCTTCGGCGGCGAGGCCGACGCTATCATCGCCCGCTATCAGAGCCCCGCTGCGCCTGCTGCTCCTGCCGACGGCAAGGCCACCCGCGACGCCGTGCCGATGATGCGCGTACAGGTGAGACGATAGTCGAAACTACTGTTCAGATACCAATAACCAAGAACATCCTTATGAAACAACAACTGACCATCATGACGCTCGCTGCAGGCATGCTCTGCCTGACAGCCTGCCGGCAGGCCCAGCAGCCGACTGCTGCCGACGCCGGCATAGAGGAAACGCTAGTGGTGCCTGAGTGCATCGTTACCACACCGCCAGAGGAGCTGCGGCTGGATGAGTTCTACACGAAGTATGTCGACGTGAACGGCCTGCCCCTCATCTCGTCGTGGAGAGTGCCCGACTCGGCCTTCGTGGCTGCCCACCGCACCCTCTACGCGATGACGTCGATGCTGCCCAAGGCCGTCCTCGACTCGATGGTGGCCCGCGGCACCCGCATCGCCATCATGGGCCGCTATGAGGGCACGACCGACATTCCCGAGCATCGCCATCTGGTGAACGACACCAGCCTGAACTGGGACCTCCGTGCACGCGGACTGGGCGGCGACCTACAGCTGCCGCTCACCAGCTGCGCCGAGGAGAACGTGCTGGCCTATCAGATCGACAAGTATCATGCCGAGGACATCCTCATCCACGAGTTTGCACACAGCATTCACCTCATCGGGCTGATGCTCGCCGTGCCCGACTTCGACTCGCGGCTGAAGGCGTGCTACGAGCGGGCCAAGGCCAGCGGCATACTCGACAACACCTATCGCATCACCGACAAGGAGGAGTATATGGCCGAGGCGGTGCAGGACTGGTTCAACGTCAACGCCGAGATGCCCCACACCGACGGCAAGCACAACTGGTGCAACACGCGGGAGGAGCTGCAGGAGTACGACCCCGACCTCTACAACCTGCTCTCGGAATACTTCCCCAACACCTCGCTGCAGATCAGCAAGCACAAGAAAGTCAATAACATCTCAAAATACTAAGGCCATGATGATTTGCAAAGAGACCTACTGCCGCCGCAGGGAGCAACTCAAGCGCGACATGCAGGGCGGGCTGCTGCTCTTCCTGGGCAACGACGAGGTGGGCATGAACTATGCCGACAACACCTACCACTTCCGTCAGGACTCCACCTTCCTCTATTTCTTCGGGCTCGACTATGCCGGCCTGGCAGCCATAATCGACGTCGACGACGACCGGGAGATCGTCTTCGGCAACGAGCTGACCATCGACGACATCGTATGGACAGGCACACAACCCACGCTGCGCGAGAAATGCGAGCCCGCGGGAATCAGCGACACGCGACCCCTGAGCGAACTGAAAGGCTACATTGAGCAGGCACTGCGGAAGCACCAGCCTGTACACTTCCTGCCGCCCTATCGCGGCGACCATCGCGTTTGGCTGTGGGAGCTGCTCGGCGTGGAGCCTGCGGCACAGACGGAGAAGGCCTCGGTGGCTTTCATAAAAGCTATAGTCAGACAGCGTAACTATAAGGATGAGGAGGAGATACGACTCATCGAGGAGTCTGTCGACTTGAGCACCGAGATGCACCTCGCTGCCTATCGCACGGTGCGCCCCGGCATACACGAGAGTGAGGTGGCAGCAGCCGTCGAAGAGGTGGCTTGCCGACACGGTAACGCGCTGGCTTTCCCCACCATCGCCACGGTGCAGGGGCAGGTGCTCCACAACCACGGATTCATCCACGACCTTCATGAGGGCGACATCTTCCTGCTCGATGCCGGAGCTGAGACGAAGAGCCACTATGCAGGCGACCTGTCGTCGTCGATGCCTGTCGGCGACCGCTTCACCGACCGTCAGACAGCCGTCTACAACATCCATCTGCGAAGCTTCTGGGCTGCCGTCGACAAGCTCCGGCTGGGCACGCCCTTCCGCGAGGCACACATCGCCGCTGCCACCGAGATAGCACGGGGCATGAAAGAGCTCGGGCTGATGAAGGGCGATCCCGCAGAGGCTGCCGAGGCAGGAGCCTATGCCCTGTTCTTCCCCTGCGGACTGGGACACATGGTGGGCCTCGACGTGCACAATATGGAAAACCTGGGCGAGCAGTATGTAGGCTATGCCGAAGGGCAGGTGAAGTCGAAGCAGTTCGGCTTTAAGTCGCTACGTCTGGCGCGTCCGCTCGAGGTAGGCTTCGTCTTCACGGTGGAGCCCGGCATCTACTTCATCCCCGAGCTGATGGACAAGTGGCAGGCCGAGCATCAGTTCGAGGACTTCATCTGCTACGACAAGCTGGGACCCTGGCGCAACTTCACCGGACTGCGCAACGAGCTGAACTACGTCATGACGCCCACAGGTGCCCGCCTGCTGGGAACGATCAAGAAGCCGATGACCATCGAAGAGGTGTATGCAGCAAAGGGACTATAGGCTACAAAACAAATAAAGAAATATCACAATGAACAACATCATTCAGCACCCAGAAAATAATGGCGGGATGAACGACCGTATCCGCCGTCTGCGCCAGCAGAACTTCGACACGCCCACCACGCTCAGCATCGAGCGCGCGCTGATCGAGACGGCCTTCTATAAGGAAAACTACGGGACGATGCCCATTGCCGAGCTGCGCGCACGAAACTTCTACGAGATATGTAAGAAGAAGACCATCTACATCGGCCCCGACGAGCTCATCGTCGGAGAGCGCGGACCTGTGCCTAAGGCCGTGCCGACGTTCCCGGAGCTCACCTGCCACTCCGTAGAAGACCTGCACACGCTCGACACCCGCGAGCTCCAGAGCTATCACATCTCGCAAGAGGATATCGACACCTACGAGCGCGAGGTCATCCCATACTGGAAGGGAAAGACGCAGCGAGAGCGCATCTTCAACCACGTCTCGAAGGAGTGGGAGGAGGCCTATCACGCCGGCGTCTTCACAGAGTTCATGGAGCAGAGGGCGGCAGGCCACACGGCGATGGACGGCAAGATGTATCGCGAGGGACTGCTCGACGTGAAGGCTCGCATCGAGAAGAAGATCGCCAGCCTGGACTATATCTACGACCCTGAGGCCACCGACAAGCAGCAGGAGCTGGAGGCAATGACCATCTCGTGCGACGCTGCCATCCTCTTCGCTGAGCGGCATGCTGAGCTGGCCGAGAAGATGGCGGCCGAAGAGCACGACCCGAAGCGCAAGAAGGAGCTGGAGAAGATTGCCGATGTGTGCCGATGGGTGCCTGCCCATGCCCCACGCGACCTGTGGGAAGCCATCCAGATGTACTGGTTCGTACACCTGGGCACCGTCACCGAGCTCAACGGATGGGACTCGATGAACCCAGGACACATCGACCAGCATCTCATTCCCTTCTACCGGAAAGGCATCGACGACGGCACTCTCACTCGCGACGAGGCAAAGGAGCTCCTCTCGTGCCTGTGGATTAAGTTCAACAACCAGCCTGCTCCTCCAAAAGTGGGGGTGACGGCATTGGAGAGCGGTACCTATAATGACTTCACCAACATCAACATCGGAGGCATCGACCGCAATGGCGACAGCGCTGCAAACGAGCTGTCGTTCATGATACTCGAGATACAGGAAGAGCTGCACCAGCTACAGCCAGGACTGAGCATTCACATTGCCCGGAACACACCCGACGACTTCCTGCTGGCTGGCATACGCGTCATCCGACAAGGACACGGCTATCCCTCGGTCTTCAATCCCGACACCTATGTGCAGGAGCTCGTCCGCGAGGGAAAGACACTCGAGGACGCCCGCGAGGGAGGTTGCTCAGGCTGCATCGAGGTGGGAGCCTTCGGCAAGGAGGCCTATCTGCTGACGGGCTACCTGAACACGCCGAAGATCCTGGAGATCACCCTCAATAATGGCTTCGACCCCGAGACTGGCA
>CAMNHM010000152.1 GCA_946539475.1 uncultured Prevotellaceae bacterium
TGATAGACATGGGCGACATGAATGGCGACGCGAAGACCACCATCACCGATGCCGTTCTGATCGTGGATAAGATCCTGAACAAGTAATAGCCACGCAACATCGGAAAAACAGGCGGGTGACAGGCCACGTGTATAAATCGTTGGCCTGTCACCCCTTTTTTGGAAAACCTGAATAAGCCATCAAACATCCTCTCCTGCTCGAAAGAGGCTACCTGCAGGCAAGCTCGCTCGGTAATGAACGTGGGTGGGAATGGCCAGTGAAAATCAGTGGGAGATGAGGTTCATAAACTCCTGGCGAGTTTTGGCCTGGTTGAAGGCGCCGCTGAAATCGCTCGTCGTCGTCACCGAGTTCTGTTTCTCCACGCCTCGCATCTGCATGCACATGTGACGGGCCTCGACGACTACCATCACGCCTAGCGGATGGAGGGTCTGCTCGATGCACTCCTTGATCTGCAGCGTCATGCGCTCCTGCACCTGCAGGCGATGGCTGAAGATGTCGACTACGCGGGCTATCTTCGAGAGGCCCGTGATGTAGCCGTTGGGGATATAGGCCACATGCACCTTTCCGTAGAAGGGCAGCATGTGGTGCTCGCAGAGGGAGAAGAAGTCGATGTCCTTTACGATGACCATCTGCGAGTAGTCCTCCCGGAAGAGTGCGTCGGTGAGCACCTTGTGGGCGTCCATCTCGTAGCCTCGGGTGAGCACCTGCATGGCCTTCGCCACGCGCATGGGAGTCTTCAGCAGTCCCTCGCGCTCAGGGTCTTCGCCCAGGAGGGTGAGTATTTGTTTGTAATGTTCTGACAGTTCGGCGAGTCCCTCGCGGAATTCTGTTTCTGGCTTCATGATTTGTTGTCGTTAAGCGTATTAATAGGGCAGGAAGACTTGTCCGCGTACGAGCGTGGCGGTGTCGTAGCCCATGCGCACCACCTCGTTGTAGACTTCCCGTGCCTCGGCGATGGTGGCGAAGTCGCCCAGTCGGCAGGTCCACCGCGGGGAGTAGAACTTCACGTAGACCTTATGTGCGGGGAAGAGTGTGCGCAGGGTAGCACCGATCTGGTCGGCACGGGTATGGTCGGCCCGCGTCTTGCCGCCCACGAACACCTGTATGCGGTAGCCTGTTGCCTTCCTCACGCGCCGGGGCTGCTGCACGATGGCAACGGAGTCGGCTGACGCCTCGCGTACGGTGGTGGGGTGGTTCTCCTGTCCGTTGTTGCGGCCCGTCTGTCGGTCGTTATCGTGCGCGGGGGTGTTTTCGCGCGTGGTAGCAGTCTGTCGATCGTGGTGTCCAGCCTGTGTCGCGGCCTGTGTCGTCCGTTGTGGCTGTCGCTCGGGCTTCTTGCCGTTCACCAGCTCCTCTATCGAGGCATCCTGGTAGATTTTTACGCGAGCGCCGCCCTCGAGCTCTTTCTGCACACGCTGTGTGAAGGTCTGCGCGCCGAGGGGCAAAAGGGCAAAAAGGCAAAGAGGCAAAAAGACGCAGAGCCTCTTCACCCATAGTGTTGACTTTGGTTTGATATGCGTTTTCTTCATCTTCTTACTTCTTTACCTTTCTGCTTTTAGGATGATCATTCTTGTTTTTTGAAATTCTCTGCAAGTTCAGCTTGCACTTACTTCTTCCAGGCGTCGATGATGCCCTTGAAGTCGGCTGCCTTTAGCGATGCGCCTCCGATGAGTCCGCCGTCGATGTCGAGCTTTGCGAAGAGCTCGGGAGCGTTCGATGCCTTGCACGATCCGCCATAGAGGATGGTGGTGTCGTCGGCAACAGCCTGTCCGTACTTCTCGGCGATGATGGAGCGGATGTAGGCATGGATCTCCTCGGCCTGCTCAGCGGTAGCTGTCTTGCCGGTGCCGATGGCCCAGATGGGCTCGTAGGCGATGACGATCTTGCGGAAGTCGTCCTCGCTGAGGTTGAAGACGCTGCCCTCCAGCTCGGCCTTGACGACCTCGTTCTGCTTGCCTGCCTCGCGCTCTTCGAGGCTCTCGCCGATGCAGAAGATGACCTTCAGGTCGTTCTTCTGAGCCAACAACACCTTCTCCCGCAGGATCTCGGGGGTCTCCTTGTAGTACTCGCGACGCTCGGAGTGGCCCAGGATGACGTACTGTGCTCCGGTGGAGCGCACCATCTCGGCGCTCACCTCTCCGGTGTAGGCACCCTTCTCCTTGTCGGCGCAGTTCTCGGCGCCCAGTCCGATGATGTTCTGATCGAGGAACTGTGCGATGCTGGCCAGATGGATGAAGGGCGTGCAGATGACGACGCCGCAGTTGGGCTTGTCGGCCTTGAGTGTCTCGTTAAGCTCCTTTGCGAGAGCGATACCATCCTGGAGATTCATGTTCATCTTCCAGTTTCCTGCTACGATTTTCTTTCTCATTTTTTCTGTTCTGTTTTGTTATTAATGTGGGTTGAAACTTGGTCGATTGTTGTTTCGGGGTCTTCGGGACTTTCCGTTTTCCGGGAGTCCTTCCTGCGGCGCAGCCACTTGGTCCACATCCATGTGCGGTCGGCAATGGTGAGCAGCGCCAGCGGCAGCACGAACCACAGCAGCAGCCTGAGGATCTTGCCCGGTACGGAGTCTTGCGGCAGCTGCCCCATCGGCAGCTGCTCGAGCTCCTGCTGCGCCTCCTCGTCGCTGAGCTGCGGCAGGCGGTTGTTGCTCCACTTGCCCATCACTACTCCACCCTTCAGCAGCACCAGTCCGGGATTGCTGCGGATGATGGTCTTCAGCGTGATGCCATCGGTGGTGCAGAAGGGATATTCGGCTCCCGTGCGCTGGCTCCATGCCTGCTGCTCGCGCTCGCTGCTGGCGGTGAGGCAGTAGAAGGGGTAGTCGTGCTCCTGACTGTACTCATAGAGTTCGTTGATCAGGTCGAAGCGCGAGTCGTCGGCCTTGTCCAGATATGGAGCGACGAGCAGGAAGGTGTAGCCCTCGTCGGAGAGCACGATGTCGGTGATGTCGTCGCCCTCGCCGGTAGTGATCGAGAAGTCGTGTATGGGCGGCACGTAGCCCTCGCTCGTCTGCACCGTGCGGGAGTCGACGAAGGTCCAGGTCGAGTCGGGATAGTTGTCGAGGGTGAACTCCTGCTGGCGCCCGTCCTTCTCGAGTATGAAGGTGGTCTCGAACTGCGGCTGTTCGGCACCCTCCGGCAGCTCCATTCCCTCGGGTATGCTCGCGCCGACATGATAGGGCCGGAAGTCGAACTGCGGCAGGTCGTAGAGGCTCCATCCGCTGATGGCGAGTATGAAGAGTATGGTGTAGTTGATGACAATCCACTGGTTCGACTTGCTGACGAAGCGGAACATGTCCATCGGCCGCCAGACGACGACACAGGCCATCGCCAGCAGGACGACATTCTTCCAGAACGTCTGCCAGTTGGTGAGCACCAATGCGTCGCCGAAGCACCCGCAGTCGCTGATGGGATTGGCCAGCGCCAGCCATAGCGTCAGCGGCGTCATCACGAGCATGATGGCCAGCACCAGTCGCGACGTCAGCCTCCGGCGGATGGCAAACAGCAGGAAGATGCCCAGCGCGAACTCCAGCGCCGCCTGTCCTACCGACAGCGCCAAGGCAGCAAACTCAGGCAGCAGGCCGCCCAGGTGCATCGCCTCGGCATAGTCCTCGATCTTGTACTGCGTGCCCAGCGGATCGACGGCCTTGACGAATCCCGAGAGGATGAACGTCAGCGCCAGCACCAGCCGACAGCAGTTGACCACCAGCCGCCTCACGCCTCTTCTTTGAGTTTGATCAGTCCGAAGACTGAATAGTTGATGATATCCATATAGTTTGCGTCGATGCCCTCGCTGACGAGCGTCTGGCCTCCGAGGTCCTCCATCTCCTTCACCCGCTCCAGCTTCGTCAGGATGAGGTCGGTATAGCTGCTGACGCGCATCGAACGCCACGCCTCGTCGTAGTCGTGGTTCTTACGCTTCATCAGCGCCAGCGCCTGCTGGGCATAGTGGTCGTAGAGTGCGAGCGCCTCGTCGTTGTCGATGTCGACGCTGTCAGCAAAGCCGCGCTCCAGCTGTATGAGTCCTACGATGCCGTAGTTGACCAGTCCGATGAACTCCGGACGGATGCCCTCGCCGACGAGCGACAGCCCTGTCACCTCGAGCTGGCGTATGCGACGTGCCTTGATGAGCAGCTGGTCGGTCAGCGACTGAGGGCGGAGGATGCGCCACGAGGCACGATAGTCGTGCAGCTTCTGGCTGAACAGCTGCCGGCACTCGCCGATGGCGGCCTCAAACTGTGCGTTTGTCTTTTCGAACTTTTCCATATCAGGGTGCAAAGTTACACATTTTAATTGAAATCACCGGCCCTTGGCATCGAAAAAAACACTTCAAGGCCCGTTTTTTGACCTCTCGCCCTCAGCAAGGGCGGGGGAAGACAGCATGTAACGACTCAGTTGTCGATACTAGATAGAAACAAATGAGCACAAATCGCGGAAAACTATTCTTTGTCGTGCGAATAGTGTGAATGGCAGGAAGCCGAATACTTTATCTTAATTAGTGCCAATTAGTTTCTATTTCCACATGACTGAGCAGTAACGACAGCGTCACTTGCCCTCCGTACGCCTTAGGAAGAACTTCACCTTGTGGGCCAGCGACTCGAACTGCACATGCAGCGAATCGCGGCGCGCACGAAGCGCGTTCAGCTGCTGCACCTCCGGCGACCGCTCGTCCATCTGCGCGCTGTGGCTCATCACCCAGGCGTGAAGCTCGTCGTGCTCACGCTGCGCAATGGTCAGCAGGCTGTCCGTTAGCGCCAGCTCCTGACGGGCACTCTCCAGCTCCGTCTGCTGCTTCTCCTTCAACGCCTCACGCCGCTCGCCAATCTCCTGGCGCAGCGCCTCGTTCTCTCTCTTCAGACTGCTCGTGCAGGCCGTCATCAACGCCACGCAGAGCACTAATAATGTTGTTCGTTTCATATTTTGATGGCAAAGTTACAAAAAAATCCTAACTCCTAACTCCTAACTCCTAACTTTTTTGTACCTTTGCACCCGATTTCCCCAAAAAGCACCGACGATGAAGCTATATAGCGACCCCGAACTGGCACAAATCCTCGACAAGCCCATCTTCCATCTCATTGGCCAGGTGGCCGACGAGATGTCGACAGAGTGTTATGTCGTAGGAGGATTCGTGCGCGACATCTTTCTAGAACGCCCCTCTGACGACATCGACGTCGTCGTCGTGGGCAGCGGCATCGAAGTGGCCACACGACTCAAGGAGCGACTCGGACGCAAGGCCCACCTCACCGTCTTCCGCAATTTCGGCACGGCGCAGGTGAAAATTTCCGTTCCCTCCCACTCGACAGGGGCTGGGAATGAGTTAGAAATAGAGTTCGTCGGTGCCCGCCGCGAGAGCTACAGCCGCGACTCACGGAAGCCCATCGTCGAGGACGGCACGCTGGAGGACGACCAAAACCGCCGCGACTTCACCATCAACGCAATGGCCATCTGCCTCAACAGCAAGCGCTTCGGAGAGCTCGTCGACCCCTTCAACGGCATTGCCGACCTCGACGACGGCATCATCGCTACGCCACTCGACCCTGAGGTGACGTTCAGCGACGATCCGCTGCGGATGATGCGCTGCATACGCTTTGCCACACAGCTGCGCTTCCGTATCGAGGACGTCACCTTCGAGGCCCTCGAGCGAATGGCCGACCGCATACGCATCGTCAGCGCCGAGCGCATAGAGGTGGAGCTCAACAAAATCATGCTCTCGCCAACGCCCAGCATCGGTTTCGTAGAGATGCAGCGCGCCGGACTGCTGCAGATACTGATGCCCGAGCTGGCTGCCCTCGACATCGTGGAACAGCACAACGGGCGCGCCCACAAAAACAATTTCTACCACACGCTGGAGGTGCTCGACAACGTCGCCGCCCGAGGGGCATCGCTATGGCTGCGGTGGGCAGCACTGCTCCACGACATCGGCAAGACGCGCACCAAGCGCTGGGACGCTGCCGCAGGATGGACCTTCCACAACCATAACTACGTGGGGCGCAAGATGGTAGAGCCGCTCTTCCGCCGACTGAAGCTGCCCCTTGGTGCCGAGATGCACTACGTAGAGAAACTGGTCGACCTACACATGCGTCCGCAGGTGATTGCCGACGACATCGTGACCGATTCTGCTGTCAGACGCCTGCTTAACGACGCCGGCGACGACATCGACGACCTGATGACGCTCTGCGAGGCTGACATCACGTCGAAGA
>CAMNHM010000153.1 GCA_946539475.1 uncultured Prevotellaceae bacterium
GGTTGCACGACGTCTCCAGGAACGACAGCCCGCAGGTCATGATGAAATAGGCCACGAGGAAGCATCCGTAGACGCCGATGCCTTTGGCAGGGAAGAAAAGGAGTGCTCCGATGGCGTAGAGTGCGAGCCCCATGAGCACGCCTGCCTTGTAGCTGTATTTGCGGATGAAGATGGCCGCGGGGAATGCCATGCAGAAATATCCTCCGTAGAAGGCCACCTGTACGAGTGCTCCCTCGGTGACGTTCATTCGGAAAATTTTCGAGAAGGCCTTCACCATGGGGTTGGTGATGTCGTTTGCAAAGCCCCAGAGGGCAAAGCAGAATGTGACGAGGATGAACGGCAGCAGATAGCTGACGCCGTCCTTCGTGATGAGTGATTTCTTCTTTTCCATGTGTTTTATTGATAGATTGTTTTTTTACGGTTGGAGATGCTTGTGTGTGTCCTATTCCGACATGTTCTTGATGTAAGGCAGGTCGGGCAGGTCGTGGAAACGGTAGAAGCGCTCGGCATTGCCTCCCAGGAAGGCCGCTTTCTGGGCGTCGGTGAGGAGGGTGGACTTCGAGATGAAGTCGTACGACATGCGGTAGGTGATGGCGGTGATGGTGCGCGGATAGTCGGAACCCCACATCAGCCGGTCCCAACCCACCCAGTCGGCAGCCTCCTGAATGCGTCGCACGGCGGTGGGGTAGGGGTAGAACTCCGGGTTGTAGAGCCAGGTGATGCCTCCCGACTCGATCATCACGTGCTCGCCTTCGAGGGCCAGCTTCACCTGTTGCTCGAACGACGACGTGGTGGGCATTCCGAAATGACCGATGGCCACCCTCAGCCGCGGACACTCCTGGACGACCTCGGCCATCTGGGCTATCTGTCGGCTGTCGTCGGCCAGGCACATCGAGAGGATGAGGTCGTGCTCTTCGAGCATTTTGAACACCGGCATCAGCTGTTCGAGGCTTTCCTTATAGCGGTGGCCGGGTATGGCAATGCCCTTCAGGCCGGCGTCGATGGCATCCTGCGCCTCGTCAGCCGTCCATGCCATTCCCAGACAGAGGAAGCGGTCGGGATATTGCTGCTGCACCTTGGCCAGGTAGTCGTTCTGGTTGCCGTCGATAATCTCTTGCACGACGACGGCAGCTGCCACCTGTGCGTAGTTCATGTTCGAGAGGAACACCTCTGCCGTGTTTCGCCCGTCGATGATGAATGGCGGCAACATCTGCACCTCCTCGTCGAGGAAGATGCTGCGTCCGTCCTTCAGTGTGAGCACCCTTCGTCCGTCGACCCAGGTGTCCTGTCGCAGCCATAGATGGCTGTGTGCGTCGATTATGTATTTGCCCATGTCACTCGTTGTTGGTCGCCAATGATTGTCTTTACCGCGTCCACCAGCTGCCAGTCGGGCTCCTCGTTGGCCCACTCGATGTTGCGGGCCACATTGTCGGGGTTGGCCGACGAGAAGAGTGTCGAGGCGATGCGCTCGTTGCTCACGGCATACTGTATGGCCAGCCGCTCGATGGGATAGCCCTGCTCACGGCAGTAGTCAGCGGCCCGCTGACAGGCCTCTGCCAATGGTTTCGGAGCGGGATGCCAGTCGGGCACGCCACGCTGCGAGAGCAGGCCCATGCTCAGTGGTGAGGCGTTGATGACGCCGATCTCGTGCTCTTCGAAGAACGACAGATAGTCGACCAGCGCATCGTCGCAGAGACAGTAGTGGCAGAAGTTCAGGATGCTCTCCACCGTGCCCTTCTCGCTATGCTCCACCACCCATCGCAGATTGTCGAGCTGCAGGTCGGTGATGCCCACATGCCCCACGACGCCCTTCTTGCGAAGCTCGACCAGCGCAGGCAATGTCTCGTCGACCACTTTCTGCAGGCCTCCCGGCAGGCTGGCCTGGAACTCGATGTCGTGCACGTTGATCAGGTCGATAAAGTCGATGCCTAGCCGTTCCATGCTCTCGTAGACGCTGCGTGTCACCCGCTCGGCCGAATAGTCCCAGGTGTTTTTGCCGTCCTGTCCGTAGCGTCCTACCTTCGTACTGAGGTAGTACTTCTCCCGGGGGATATGCTTCAATGCCTCTCCAAGCACGGTCTCAGCCTTGTAGTGCCCATAGTAAGGACTTACATCGATGAAGTTGATGCCTCCCTCGATGGCCGTTTCAACAGCGCTGATACTCTCGTCGAGCTTCGTTGCGTGGAACACGCTGCCCAGCGATGAGGCCCCAAAGCTCAGGTGGGAAATCTTCATCCCCGTCTTTCCAAGTTCTGTGTATCTCATAATGATCTATCGTTTGATGTTTCTTCTGTATTCCTGTGGCGTGACGCCTGTGAGCTTGCGAAACAGGCGGATGAAGTAGCTGTGGTCGCTGAAGCCCAGGGCGTAAGCCACCTCTTTCACGGGCATCTCCGTGGTGAAGAGCAGCAGCTGGGCGCGCTCCGTCTTCTTCTTGTTGATAAACTGCACGGGCGATGTACCAAACTCCCGCTTGAACAATCGGATGAGATAGGGCTTCGTCACACATGCCACGTCGGCCAGTTCCTCTACGTCGATCATGTCGCTAATGTGCGAGTGGATATGCGTCAGCACCTTCTGCATTCGCTCATCATGTGCCCATACACGCTGCACGGCCTCTCGCATGAAACGCGAGAAAATCATCAGCATCGCGCCTCGCAACTCCATCTTCTCCCAGAGTTCCATGGCTTGGTAGCGCTGTACGTAGCTTGAGAACAGCGTGGCATTGTCGTAGGTCTGCGGATCGCTCGACGGCAGACTGGTTTGTGGCTGTTGGCGGCACATGCGCTCGAAAAGCATGACATCGTTCTCCTCAGCTCTTACCTCGGTCGGGAAGTGGTACTGATCCATCACGTCCAGCTCGTTCTTGAATCCCTCGCACACGTGTAGATAATAATGTATAAAGCGTCCGCTGCACGCATACGAGTGGAGCGTATAGGCCGGGATGATGTAGAGATGATTGGGGCGGAGCGTTATCCAGCTGTCGTGCAGCAGCAGACGTGCCTCACCCTCCACGACATAGTAGATACGCGTGAAAGGGGAGCTGACGTCTTGCCAGTTCCAGTCGGCATCGTGATGGGCTATGCCGACGTTGAGCATCATCAGGTTCATCGATTCGATGGGTATCTGCATATTGGTGGATGGCTGATGGTGAGTTTTGATGGTGCAAAGGTACGAATAATTATTTGAATTGCCATATGATATTATTGATATTTTATAGGATAATATTGTTCTTGATGTCAAAATATGTCTATTTTGATAGGATATTAGGAATGTTTGGCTCCTTTTGTCCTATTTCTGTGCAAAATAATGAAACCTTAAAGAGGAAATACTTTGTACCTTTGCACCGTCAAATTAACAACTAACAATTCAACGTACAATTTGTCTCATGAAGAAATCACTAACCTATTTGCTTTTGGCTGTCAGCATGACAGTCAATGCACAGTTGTCAGACGTGCCTGTTCAGCAAGGTACCTACACTCCTGACTGGGAGTCGCTCGGAGCCTGGGAATGTCCTGAATGGTTTAAGGATGCCAAGTTCGGCATTTGGGCCCACTGGGGCCCGCAGTGCCATGCCGAAGACGGCGACTGGTATGCCCGTTTTATGTATTACGATGGCTCCGGCCAGAACCAGTGGCATTGGCAGCACTTTGGCGACCCTGCAGTGTTCGGGCTGAAAGACCTCTGCAACGACTGGAAAGCCCAGAACTGGGATCCCGAGCAGCTGGTCAATCTCTACAAGAGTGTGGGTGCCCGCTATTTCATGGCCCTCGCCAATCACCACGACAACTTCGACCTATGGAACTCGCCCTATCAGGAGTGGAACTCAGTGAATGTCGGTCCGAAGAAAGACATCATCAAGGGTTGGAGCGATGCCTGCAAGAAGGCCGGCCTGCCCCTGGGCGTCAGTATTCATGCCTCGCATGCCTGGACATGGCTGGAGCCCTCGCAGGAGTACGACGGCAACCTGACCAAGGAGGACGGCAAAGGCAAGTGGTGGGAAGGCATGGACCCGCAGGAGCTCTACGCCCAGCGTCACGAGCACAGCACCGGCTGGGACAACTCCGGCACGATACACAGCCAGTGGGACTGGGGCAACGGTGCCAACCTGCCTTCGCAGCAGTATAAGCAGAAGTTCCAGAACCGGGTGCTGGAACTCATCAACGACTATCAGCCCTCGATGATCTATTTCGACGATACCGCCATGCCCTTTTATGGCTGCGACGACCAGATAGGCAAGAACATCCTCGCACACTATTATAACAAGCAGAGCGATGTGGTGGTCACCGGCAAGCAGCTCAACGCCCAGCAGAAGCAGTACATGCTCTGGGACGTGGAGCGCGGCATACCCGACCGCATTCAGGAGCAGTACTGGCAGACGTGCACCTGCATCGGTTCGTGGCACTACGATGTGAATGTCTACAACCGTGGTGGCTACAAAGGCGCTCAGCAGGTGGTCGACATGCTGGTCGACATCGTCTCGAAGAACGGCAACCTGCTGCTCAGCATTCCCGTTCGCAGCAATGGCACGATAGACGACAAGGAGCAGGCCATCCTCGAAGGCATCAAGGCCTGGATGGACGTCAATTCAGTCAGCATCTACGGCACTCGTCCCTGGAAGACCTACGGCGAGGGTCCGATGGCTGATGCATCCAATCCCCTGAGTGCGCAAGGCTTCAACGAGGGCAACAACTACTCGTCGAAAGACGTGCGCTACGTGCAGAAAGGTGATGTGCTCTATGCCACCATCATGCGCTGGCCGGCAACCAGTTCGTTCACTTTCAAGAGCTTGGGCAAAAGCTCGCCCTATTTCAGCGGACAGGTGAAGAGCGTCAAGTTGTTGGGCTATGGCGATGTCAGCTTCTCGCAGGCCATCAATGGTGTCACTGTGCAGCTGCCCGCAGTGAAGCCCAACGACATTGCTCCCGTCTTCGAGATTACTTTCGTGCCTGGCACTGACGCTCCAGCCACACTCCTGGAAGTCATCGAGGGCTACGAGGCCCTGCTCGTCGAACTGCGCGAACAGGTAAGCACCAATACCGGCCGCTTCAGCAAGAACGGTGTCAACGCCTTTGCCGAGGCCATTGCGGAGGCCCGTCAGCATCTAGGCGACAGCGAAGCCGATCAGCAGATCGTCATTGCACGACTGAACGATGCCTACAACACCCTGCTCACCAGCGGCCGCAATCAGCCTGACGTGCCCCGCGACGGATGGGAGGCTGACATCACCGTCAACCAGCTCATTGAGGCCAGCGGCTTCTCGGCCTCTGAAAAGGGCTCCCGCTTCGGCACACCGCAATATTGGACCGTGGAGAACTATGCCATCCAGATGACCAATGGCGACACGAAGAACGGCATCGACGGCTATCCCGGCCACAACACCTTGATGCTGGGCCGCTGGGCCAGCGAGGAAGTGCAGCCCATCGAGAGCGACATTGCCAATGCCCGCATCTACCGCACCGTGCATCTGCAGCCTGGCACCTATTACTTCGGTCAGCTGCTCGAGACTCACTACAATATTCCTGAGGCCAACTACCTCTTTGCTGCCACACGTACGTTGTCCACTTCCGAGGTCGAGGACCAGGCCATTGCCTTCGCGCACATCAGTCAGGCCAGCGTAGGGAAATGGTTCGGACTAAGCTTCTATATCGATGAAGAGCAGGATGTGGTGCTCGGATGGCAGGCCGACCTCACCAGTGGAAGCACTGAGCAGGAGTTTCGTGTGAAGGAAGTGAAACTGCTCAGCTATGGCACGGTGAACAACGATGCCCTGTTCAACCTCATCGAGCGGGCATGGCTCACGCTCGACATTGCCAAAATCAACGACAACACGGGCTTTTATCGCCGTGATGCAGCCGACAAGCTGATGGCTGCTCTCGAAGAGGCCGAGGCTTATATCGATGGCACCAGCGATGAGGTGGATGCCGCCTATGAGAACCTGCTGCAGGCTCTGGAGGACTTTCTGAAGAACGGCAAGAACGTGGGTGGCGCACCCATAGAGTCCGGCTATGAGGACTGGACCGTCAAGGTGCTACACGAGGCCGATAACTTCGCCCGTACGCCAGAGACACAGGATGGCGGACGCTTCGGAGAGACACTCTATTGGACTGTCGAGAACTTCGGCTTCGACCATCAGGCCGGCATCGACAACAACCCGG
>CAMNHM010000154.1 GCA_946539475.1 uncultured Prevotellaceae bacterium
CGTCCCACGACGCCACCGTTGATGAACTGGCAGATCGAGGCGGCATTCATCAGCGTGATCTTGTCGGTAGGGCCTGGCGGGCGCAGACGGGTGCGGATGAGCTGCTCCTCGTCGCTCTCGACGCGGAACGCCTGGTTCTGGAGCTCCACGAGGCGCTGCTCGCCGGAATCGAACCAGTAGCGGAAGCCCCGCCGCAGCTCGTCGCGCAGCTGGGCGTAGAGCTGGTCGTAGTCGAGCGTCCACGTGCGGGGGTCGTCGATGTGGCTGACCTTGAAGCAGAGCCATCGGCGGTTGCCGGTG
Organism: uncultured Prevotellaceae bacterium; assembly: GCA_946539475.1. Next base: position 301 of record CAMNHM010000154.1, read on the forward strand.
TCGTCGCTGAGGAAGCGCTGCTGGTTGCCCGACGCGCAGAAGGAGGCCAGGCGGTGCTTCTCCTCGCGGAAGCGGGCATAGGGTCGTCGCTCCTTCACCTTCTCCGAGGTGGCGAGGGCTTTGAGCTCCGAGATGTCGCGTGGGTTCTGCAGGTCGATCTCCTCGATTTCCACGAGGCAGTTCTCGGCCAGGGTCAGGTGGTCGTCCTTCGAGGCGAACGAGTTGTGGGCGTTCTCCCAGAAGTATATGCGCAGCTGGGGTGGCAGCAGGTGCCGGAAGAAGGTGGTCTTGTAGATGCCCTGCGGGCCGATGAGCACGAAGATCTCGTGGTTCGACGAGCGGTCGCTCATCCACGTAGCGACGCAGGCCACCAGCCACTTGTGCAGAGCCCAGTAGAAGCACGGAGAGGCCTTGCCGAGTGCCTCCGTAGGAGGGGATGCCTGGCTGGATGACGAGCGGAAATAAGCCTCTGGTATCTCGATGCCCCCTCCTTCGGAAGGGCTTGGCGAGGCCACATGGCTGCACAGCTCCATGACGCGATCCTTGCCGTCCCACGGTGGCAGTGCGTCGATATACTCGCGCACGGGATGGTAGAGGCGTGCGAAGTCGGAGCGCAGCACGTCCATCACGTCCGACTTCAGCACGCGCTTGCCCGTCTCTGCCGCCATCTGCGAGCGTATGGAGCATACCACGCGCTCGTCGAGCTGCTGCCAGGAAGCCCCCCCTACGGCCCCCGAGGGGGCTTCTATAGTTTTGTCATGAAGCGAAGTGGCTATAGTGTCCCCCTGGGTGGACGAAAGGGGGGGCCTCCACATGCTGATGTCGGTCACCACGTTGTAGATGACCTCCAGATGCTGCCGCAGCCAGTCCTTGATCTCCGGAAGGGTGATCATCGACGTCTCCTTCGCCTTCCGTCCCTGTCGCATCAGGCGCCACGTGCCGTGCTCCTGCGTATGCTTGTAGCAGCTGCGGATGGTGGCTTCGCACTCCTTGTTATTATAGGCGCTCCACTCCTGCGAGGCCCACTGTAGCAGCTCGTCGAGATCCACGCCGTAGCGGTTCATCAGGAACGCCGCGTGCATCACGTAGTCGTGGTGGTGGCCGCTCCGGAACGTCAGCTTGCGTCCGGAGAGCGTCTTCTCCACCCGTGGCCAGGCTTCCTCCACGCTGACCGTATGGGTGCCCGCCGCATACTCGCGTCGCGCCCTCCCACGGTCCTTCTCGGACGCGAAGTTGGCTGCCAGGATCTCCTCGTCGGTGACGACGAAAGGCTCGGCATCCCAGTTCACGTACACGTCAGGATCGTGGGCCAGGCAGCTGAGGCGGGTGTAGTCGGCACATTGCGCGTCGTACTCATGTCCCACCAGCTCGGCATAGTAGCGATTGCCTTTCAGGAAGGCTGCGGGGAAGCTGACATAGGAAGCCTCTCCACCGCCCCCAACAGCCTCACCCCCGACCCCTCTCGCGGAGGAGAGGGGAGCAGACAGCCCTTCCGTTGAAAAGCCTCGGGTGTACCGATAGATGACCCGCAGCCCTCGGCCGCTGATGGTGCGATAGGCCAGCATCGTATGCGGATCACCCTTCGCCTTCCGGAACGCCTCCTCGACGGCTGAGCATTCACGCCCCTCTCCCTTCGGCCACGCCTCCTCGACAGCAGAGTATTCACTCCCCTCTCCCTTCGGGCACGCCTCCTCACCAGCAGAGTATTCACTCCCCTCTCCCCCGCGAGAGGGGTCGGGGGTGAGGCTGTTGGGGCCGGGGGTGAGGCCGTCAATATCCACCAGCGCCAGCCCCGTGAACCCCAGCACATTCTCAGCAGTGCGCCCACTACCGTCGAAGAGCACCCCGACGGAGCAGGCCGGGAGCGTCTTGCGCTTCACCTCCTCGTCGGCCTTCCGCTTGCCCAGCACGGAAGCCATGTTACGATACCTCGCCGTCTTGCCGTTGACGTCGTTGTCATACTGAATGAGCCTTACAATCTCCTCCATGCCCACCGCGCGGCTCGACATGGAGTTGAGACACTGGAATAAACTTAGTTTCTGTTGCATCATAATCGTTGAAAAGGTTGATTGATGATGCAAAGTTACGGATAATGCTCCGACCGCTTCGTTTACCCTATGTTTACCCTATGATGATTCTCCGGCTACTTCGAGTTGAAAATCTCAGTCATCTTCTGCCGCATGTCGTCGAACACGCGCAAGTGCTTCTCCAGAGCCGTAGAGTCGGCCGTAGAGCGCGAGAGGTCCTTGTCGTAGTTCGACAGGTCGACATTCACTGCCTGGCCTATCGTGGTGAAGAACTCCTTCTTCGTGAGCCGCCCGCCCTGGCCGGACTGGAAGAAGCCTAGCTCGTAGAGCGCGTTCATCACGCGGATGAAGTCGATCTTCATCCCCTTTGCCTGGCTCAGGCATACGCCGCTCTTCACGGGCTGCCCGTCGGGTCCCGGAGCCTGCACGGGCTGCCCGTCGGGTCCTGGAGCATGCACGGGCTGCACCGGCGCCTGGCCGACCGTAGCCCCCGTCATGGAAAACGTGCTGCCGCTGATAGGGCCGTTGAACACCTGGCAGTTTTCGGCCGTCTGACACATCGTCACGCTGCCACTCTTCACAATCTTCTTATTCTTCATCGTCTTTTCCTCCACCGTTGTTAAGCTCAGAATTAGTGATTGGCCCATTGAACACCTGGCTGTCGGAAATCTCCTGAGTGAGCGCACCGGGACGAAGTCCGCCGTCGACGTTTACGCCTATTTGAGCCGTGGGCAGCATCTGGTAAATACTGGGTGCCGCAGCACGCAGACGCTCCAGTTCGGCCTCCTGCTCGCGTTGTCGCTCCCTGGCTCGCACCTTGGCAAAGAACTCCATGCAAAGCCGTTTCACCTCCGACCACTGGCTGAGTCCCGACAGGATGCCCTCCATCGCCCGGAAGTCGGCAAGAGCCTGCTGGAGTCCCACCACATCGACGTGAGCCTCCAAGCCCTGCAGAATCTCTGCAGGACTGATGCTGTTGTCGTGGGATGTGGCTTGCTGCTTCATGGCTGGAGATAGTTGTTGCGATAGTTTCTGAATGGTTCGCTGTCTCTGAATAAGAAAGATTGTCGAATACTTCTTCTTTGATGACTACTGCTTTTGGTACCTTGCGTATATGATGGCTGCTGATGAGCTGTGAATGAGCTATCAGACGGTTGTTTAGTGCTGTGTTTGAATCAGTAAGTCTCATATAACAATTGCAGGCGACCCGCAGTTAGTGCGAATCGCCTACAAAGGTACTCTTTTTTCAGGGAATAAAGAAGAAGAAACCAAAAAAAATTGCGCCACTCGCCGAATAACATATAAAGGCAGGGGAAATCGTGAGTCCGTTTTGTAAATTCAGCGCCGCGTTAAAGGGTGTAAATCATGACTTTGTCATTTGGTGAAAGATGCTTATCTTTGCACCTGAGACGGCAAAAGGCTATACTGACATAGACGTTATATTGCGCGCCCTTTCCGTTAAAATACTTTAAATAAGTATATCTGTACATATATGCAAGGTGACTTCATGAATATTTTACTTACCTTTGCATAGCGATTATGAAAAAGCGCACTGACGTCCTCGTTTCTCTTGATTAACGCATATCGAACAAACATAAAATTATTTCAACTATGAAACATCTTAAGATTATTCTTCTTGCAGCACTTACAGCTGCGTGTTCTGGCGATGATGAAGACGGAAGTCCTTCCGCAAAAATGGGAGTCCTCGACACGATGTCTGGCTTGCGCCTCACTAGAGCAGGGGGCAACACATATGTGTACGGAGACGACGGACGCTTGTTGAAAGCAGGCGACCTTCTGCTCTCCTACAACCCTAACACCATCATTTCTGGCGATGGGAACACAAAGTACACAGTGAGTTATAACAGCAGCGGATACATTTCCGCAGCTACGGAATCATCCACTACGCAGTCCCAGTATGCTTTCAGTAATTCCGACGTATCCTATTCATTCTCGTATGATGGAAGCGGACGGCTTACAACAATTGAAGACAACCACAAGTATTCTGTAGAAGGAAGATCTCCCAGAGACATCACCTATGATGAAGTTGGAACGACGAAGTACACTCTTACCTGGAACAATTCTTTGCTGCAGAGAATCACTGTAGTGACGGAAGATAACGTAACCGAATATTTATACGACACCCATGAAATTGACCCGAGGCATTCCGGCCCCCAAAAATATGTAACTGAATATCATTTCTTCTACGACGACAAGGCGATGACCAATTATGTGAATAAATACTTTCAATATGCCGATTTCTGGGAAGACGTATGTTATGTGTTAACCCCCTTAGCCTATGTCGGGCTGTTCGGAAAGGGCCCCGCCTGCCTGCCCTCGAAAATCGAGGTGAGAAGCGGAGAATCCTCAAGCACATATTCAAGCAAATACACCTATAGATACACATTCAACAGCGAGGGTGCAATCGCAACAGACAAGAGTTCCATTTATTCCTATGACCACATAGCAGTAGAGACCAATGACAACACAGGCGGATTTCCTCCTGGCGTTTTTAATCATTAACACCGCCGTCAGCGGTACAGGTTGCCATATAGGCACCAAATAGGCAATACGATGAGAGAACGACTTATCCTCCTTATAATACAGGTCCTTGCCCTGAGCGGCTGTCAGACGCTGCGCAGGGGCGACTTGCTCTTCCATGTGGTGGCAGAGGGCAACGCCATTACCGACGTCACGCCGGGGATGATCGACCACGTGGCCATCTGCCTGGGAGGCGACTCGGTGGTGGAGGCGCTGCCACGGAAAGGGGTCACCACTACCCCACTCCACGAGGTGCTCAGCCGCGAAGGAGGTGAATATGTCCGCGGACGCGTGCGGGGAGCCGACAGCCGCCGCTCACTTCAGCGGGCGATGGGCTACCTGCAGCGCCCCTACGACTCGCTCTATCTCGAGGGCAACGAGGCCGTCTACTGCTCAGAGCTCGTCGTGCTGAGCTACGTCGACCGCCGAGGCCGCCAGCTGCTGCGCCAGGTGCCCATGACCTTCCGCGACTCTATGGGGCAGATAGGCGCGTACTGGCAGCAGCTCTACGGCCGCCACCAGATGCAGGTGCCGGAGGGTGCCCCGGGCTCAAATCCCTCCGAGCTGTCGCAGCGCAGGGAGGTGAAGATGGGGAGAATAATAAAAAAGCTAAAAAAGAATGTTCGCGCGAGCAGAATATGAAGAAAAAGTTGTAACTTTGCGGTCGATATTGCAAGAGAACATTTACATCTTTTAAAATAACAACATCCAAATTATGACAATCAACGAAATGAACTTTGCCGGTAAGAAGGCAATCGTGCGCGTTGACTTCAACGTGCCCCTCGACGAGAATGGTAAGATCACTGACGACACCCGCATCCGTGGTGCCCTGCCCACCCTGAAGAAGATTCTGGCTGACGGTGGTGCCGTGATCATCATGAGCCACATGGGCAAGCCCAAGGGAAAGGTGAACCCGAAGCTGTCGCTCGGACAGATCCGCGAGGCTGTCGAGAAGGCCCTCGGCGTGCCCGTGGCCTTCGCTCCCGACTGCGCCAAGGCTCAGGAGCAGGCTGCCCAGCTGAAGATGGGCGAGGCCCTGCTGCTGGAGAACCTGCGCTACTATCCTGAGGAAGAGGGCAAGCCCGTCGGCATCGACAAGGAGGATCCCGCCTACGACGCTGCCAAGAAGGAGATGAAGCAGCGCCAGAAGGACTTTGCCAAGACGCTGGCCTCGTATGCCGACTGCTACGTGATGGACGCCTTTGGCACCGCTCACCGCAAGCACGCCTCTACGGCTGTCATCGCCGACTACT
>CAMNHM010000155.1 GCA_946539475.1 uncultured Prevotellaceae bacterium
GCCAGGTATCGCCTACGGACGGGGCTCGTCGCCGCCGTCAGAGCCGCCGTCGCCGCCCGACTCGCCGCTCTCCTCACCGGAGACCCAGCTCACCGAGTCCTGGGCAAGCTCGAAGCGCACGTCCTTCAACATCGTGGCAGGATGGTTGTAGGTCGTCACCTCGTACGACACCAGCTTGGGCACGCCGTTCACCATCAGCGGACGCTGCACGGTGGCCGTCTCGCCAGTCGGGATCGTGGCCGACTCAGGCTGGAACAGCACGCGGCTCTTCTTCACCGAGGCAGCCGTACAGCCCTCCTCGGTGTCGGAAGGTGCCGACGAGATGCCCACCTTGAAGATGCCGATCGAGTCGATGCGGATCTTCTGACCCAGCTCGAAGTAGTGCTTCATGGCCGAGCCCAGCTCGTCGAGCACGGCCTTGCAGTCGGAGCGCTTCACGGTGCACTGCGTCTGGATGAAGTCGGCCAGCTCCTGCGTGGTGATGAACTTCTTGTCGTAGACAGGGCGTACGTAGTACTTCCCAAACGTCTTCGACTGCTCATTCGTGTTACGGTACTTTTGAACTTTTTGTGACATAATGGTACACGTTTTAATGGTTAATTTTTTGAAGATTACTGTCGGAATTACTGCTCCGTAACAGGCATTCTCTAATGCTTCCTTTCTAGGTACAAAGGTACGAAAATTTTTTGAAACTACCAAACATTTTCGCAACTTTTTTCAGTGTTTTCCAAACTTTTTTTGCGATAACAAGTCCGCTCTTTTCAGGGATGTTCAGGCCGCGATGGGTGCAGAGATAGTAGAGCTCTTCGACAGAGGGAGTGTCGCCATGAGGCGAGAGCCCGTTTGACCAGTCCGGCGCGTCAAGGCGGCACCCTTCGTTGACTCAGAAGGGCGGTGCATCATCGCCTTGGAAGATGGTCAGGTCTACGGGCGCTGCGGGTTCCGATGACTGGATATAGTAGTAATTGACGAGCACGCCGTTCTCTTTCACCTGCCAGGAGCAGCCGTCTTTCGGTTTGTGGGTGACGCGGGCGGGGTTGAGGACATATCCCTTCGAATGGCAGTAGGCTTTCAGCTTCTGCGTAAACGTGGTCTTGCTGCTTGCCTCGTACTTCTGCTTGGCAAATGCTGCCATCATCGATGCTTGCGAGACATTCTTGTCGAGCAGCTCTGACCCGACGTCAAGGAGGCTATCAGCCACCTCTACGAAGCGCACGCCCATCAGGGCCTGGTCGATGCGCTGTTCGATGACACGCATCGGCGGCATCACCTTACGCTGGCCTTTGGGCAGCGACAAGTAGAACTGCACGCACTGCATCATGAGGTTCAGGTCGCGCACCCAGTCGTCCTCGGCATACTCCGGACCGAAGAGGTCCTGCCCGAAGGTGTCGGAGACATGGCGCTCCTCAAGGTAGTCGTTCTGACGCGTGCGGTGGTGATAGTAGTCGGAGAAGGTGATGGGCCACTGTCGGCGCTGTATGCTGGGCGACTCGTCCTTGACGACCCAGTTGGTGGCCGCCACCATCTTTGGCGACTTTACGAAGGGTATGGTGTAGGGGTTCTGGTGCTTTGCCTCTACGGTGAGGCCGTCGGTGACGGCATTGTTCAGGTAGGCCCACGGCAGGTCTTCCACGCAGTCGTCGAGGATGAGCAGGTCGTGGCTCTCGCTGACGCCGGCGAAGAAGAAGTTGCTCTCGAAGAGCTTGGGATTGTAGGTGCGTATGGTGTGATGACTGCTGACGGCCTCTATGAACTTCAGCAGCGTCGACTTGCCCGTTCCGCCGTTGGCCTCGCGGGTGGTGGCGCCCACCTTGTAGTCCATGAAGACGGTGAGATAAGCCTCTGAGAGGAGCTTCTGGGAGTAGAAGAGGTAGCCCATGTTCACCAGCTTGGCCAGCAGGCACTGCGTCTGCTCGGCTTTCTCCTCGTCGGTGAGTGCTTCGTGTCGCTCGTCTTCCTTTCGCCAGTACAGGCGCGAGGTGTTGCAGAGCAGTGTCAGCAGCTTGCACTTCTGCCCTTCTTGGGTGATAGTGACGACGGGGTTGCCGTCGTCGGTAGTGTCCACCTTAAACATGGCGGGCAACAGGCGGACGTCGTGCTGAATGATGCTGTCGCTCCATACGTGGCGGTTGCTCAGCTCAGTCATGCGGCGCAGGCGGATTGCATCGGCCGTCACCTCGACGAAGCAATGGTTGCGGAAGAAGAACAGCTGCTCCCGTTCGGTAGCCTTGCTGAAGTCCAGTCCGCCGACCCGCTGCAACATGCTTTTCTTGTCGGTAGGCAAGGCCGCCGAACTGTAAAGCATGTTGAGCACCTCCTTAGGGAATGCTTCCTGTCGGCATATCTCCATCAGCTCGTTGCGCACGGCCTCTGCCGAGAGGCTGCGCACCACGTGGTTGTTGTCGATGTGTACGTAGGCCGGATCTTTCTGGCTGTCCTGTCGGAGAGTGCTATAGCCATGCAACCATAGGAAATAGACGATGTTCTCGTTCGACAGTTTGTATCCGCAGATTTTTCCGTTCTTATCGTAGAGAGTTTCGTAGAAGCGCGCCTTCAGGGCACGGTTGACGAGTCGCTGGAAGTCCTCGCGCTTGGGGTGCAGGCTGCGATAGTCCTTCAGGTCTTTCTTCTTGTTGCCGCGGTTGTCCAGGAGGAATCCCATGTCCTCTTCTGTAGGCCATGCCGTGTAGAGGTCGGGCAGGCGCAGCGCCTGCTGCTTGCCCTCGCGCGTGCCGGTCTCGTCGATGTCGGGAATGCAGACCACCTGCCAGGCCAGTTTCGAGAGCTCCGTGAACGTCTCCTTGCTGATGCCCCCTACCTCGCTCATGCCGTAGACGGCAGGGAACCCCATGGCCCAGGCATTGACGCAGTCGCTGCATCCCGAGACGACAAGGATGCGCGTCAGCTTCTTGGTCTTCTGCTCCTGACTGCCTTCCTCGCCGTTGCCTGCCGTTACGCTCTTCATGCTCTCCAGCGCCTGCTTCACGGCGTCGAGGCAGAACACGTAGCCTGCCTGGACCTGGCCGAAGTAGCGGAAGCGCCACTGCTTGTCGTAGTGCTGGGGCTGGTAGAGCTTGAAGAACTCGCTGTGGCAGCGGTGCTGCTGGTCGTAGTATTCACAGCGCTGCACGAAGACGACAAAGCTGTCGCTGGCACGCACTTCATATACAAGGTCTTTCTCCTTACTATACCACCAATATCCCTTCAGCTGCTGCCATCCGAGCTGCCCGAGCACCTCGGCGATAACGCCCTGTCCCCAGCATTCGAGCCCCTTCGTTGTGAAGCCGTCCATGATGTCGAAGCCGTAGCCCTGGCGGCGCTGCTCGTCGGTGGGCGAGTGCTGAAGGAAGTCGTAGCGGTTGTCCTGCTTCGACAGGGTGTCGCCGCAGTTGAACTCCCTCTCCAGTTGCTCCAGCGCCAGCATGAAGTCGCGTTCAGGGTCAAGGCCGCTGGTGTGGATGTAGAAGTCGATGGGGTTGAAGTTCCGGTCGCCATAGTCAGCCACCCGCCAATAGGTGCGGTTGCCTTTCGGCGCTTCGACGCATGCCGAGGCATTCCGCTCGTCGCGGAGCTTGAACTTCCGGTTGGTCCCGATCACTGCGGCTGCGCCGGAGTGACTCATGCGGATGATGTCGGCACCCTGGTGGGTGGCATCGTACAGGCGTTGTTTGCGTTCGTCAACAGTCATAGTACAATATTATTATACTAAAGACGATGCAAACATCCTGCCAACGTGGCAAAAAGGGGCTGGCGGTGGGAAATGTCATTAAAAGTGTTGGAAGATGGGACTACTGCCAGGGAAATGTCAGCAGAAGTGTTGGAAGATGAGGTCTTGTCAGAAGGACAGCAGATTTTAGCCCGACAGTTACTCACTAGTTAGCATACGCCCATTGCCTCAAGGCGTTTCAGGAGCTCATCTTTCACTGCAATCATGCTTTTGGCAAAGGACAGGCTCCTCCCTGTCAGCCCATTGGCGGACCACGCGGACGGAGTCTCCCTGAACTGCTTGTATTGTTCTTTGCTTATATCCTCGATGTAGGATTTTGTGAAGGGTATGCGGCAGGTATCGGCTAAGTCGAATCCCAGTTCGACTGCCAGTTTTTCGAATTCAGAATACTCGGCAGTCCCTTTGGGGCAAAGTCCTTTCTCTTGGAAGATACGGAAGACAGCCTTCCAGAGACTTCCGCTAGTGAACGTCCAGGCTCCGCTTCCGCCATTTTGAAGCTCCATGACCTCACGGACGGCCTCTCGCATATATAGCTTCTTCTGCTGAGCTGTCAAGGCGAGAGGCGGCAGAGTAGGTAGGTTGTTGGGCGATGACGCCGGCTGGCCAGCGTAATATGAGCGAGGAGGTTGTTCTCGCTCAAGCATGGCGCTCAGTCGGGAACACTCGCTCCTTAGCTGCTCGTCACCAGTCTTCAGAGCAGCCAACAGCAAGGCATTGAGCCCTTCTTGTGCTGAGGCACGGGCTCCATGCTCAATGTCCCACCCGACGTCATAAACGACGTCAGTAGCAGGGCGCTTTCTTCCTTTATAAACAACCAGTATCCCAGTCATCACTTGTCCGTCGTCGGGTCTTTAGGCAGTTTGGAACTGTCGGTCGGAGAGTCGTCTACTTCGACATAGAACGAACCGGCCATTATTTTCCCTCCATTCTCTTTCCACTTATAGTTGCCGCGACTGTTGATGATGTCGCCTAGCGTGCCGTAACGGCGGTTGAGCTCGTCGACCACGAAACGATAATCCGCGTTGTCCACCTCCGTAGCATATCGGATAGGCTGCTTCAGCAACTCGCCACCCAGGTCGGGGCGGCCGAGGAAAAGCGTTCCCCACTTGTAAAGCTGGCCGGCAAGAAAGATCATCATATCACGTATGCCTTGCCTGTCATCGACACGCAGGACGATAGGGCTGCCCTGCCGTGTACACATCATGCTGCGCCCGCCCCACCTGTCGGTTGTGACCTGGTCGAGCCACACCGTAAGGTCGGGCTTCCGACTGCCCGGTTTGTACGCACCGATGGGCTCCACCTTGACTCCGAGCCGCTCAAGCCACAGCACCAGCGGAGCATTGGGCAGTTTGCCGGGAGGGGCATCCATCACCTCGCGCCGCAGGAACTCGACGTAGGAGTCCCACGACAGCGTAGAGCCAGCCAGGCAGATGGTGCGGACGTCCTTCAGCTCCACATAGTCCCACACCGTGCCCTCCATCACCTGTGCTGAGTAAAGCTGAGGATCGCTGTTGAACAACCCCTGATGACTCTTGTCGAAGAGCTGCTTGTTCTCATAGGCCACCACGGGGTGCGAGTGGGTCTCTATATGATAGCCCAGACCGTTGATGTTGCCCGGCTTCTGCACGGTGACGATGAACGTGCCTATCTGCATGCCCACCTCGCCGCTCCACTTGATCACCTGGTAGGGCGGTGCCAACGGCGCATAGGTCGTGCTGATAATCTTACCCTCCTGCTCGTCGGTCGGCTGAGCACCGCTGGTCTGCTTCTGATTGTCTTGATCCATAGTCTGCTATATCACTAAGTATTGTTACTACTCATACTTTCTCTCGTTCAACGAAAAAGTTCTCTGCAAAGATACAAAAAATATTGCAAACTCCTCCCAAAAAAGTCAAAATATGAGTCCACTTGAAAAAGTAACATACCGATGAAATGGAGTGAAATTGGACGCGCAGCCGCTCCCCTCCCTTCAAGGGGAGGGGTTGGGGTGGGGTCTGTAACTTCTTGGCGGCTAATTATATACAGCCCCCCCCCCGCCCTTCGGGCACCCCTCCCCTTGAAGGGAGGGGAGCGGC
>CAMNHM010000156.1 GCA_946539475.1 uncultured Prevotellaceae bacterium
GCGTCCAATTTCACTCCATTTCATCGGTATGTTACTTTTTCAAGTGGACTCAGAAAGACTCATTACACCAATGCCAGTGCACATAGTTACAAAATTTCTGTCAGAGATAGTCAGACGAAACATGTTATGCATTTGTTATGCCATAATCGCTGGCTCCCACGTATTTTACTGGGGTTTTGAGGAAAACATAACAAAAACAAAAAAAACAAGGTGTGACAGATGCATGTCACACAATGTCACGCAAAATCGCTGACTTCCGCAGTATTTCTGCAGATGTGACAATTGTGACAAATGTGACAAATACTCTGTTTCGTAGAAGAAGCGGGCGAGGGGATCGTCTTGGATGACAAAGGGAACTTTTCTTGGCAAGGCATGGAAAAATGGATGCTGCGGAAGGCTGCTGAAGATGCAGCTCACGCAAAAAGTCCTGATAAAATTTGGTTTTTCGCTCGCTTTGCACTAACTTTGCACCCGATATGAAGAAATGGACCATTGACGACGCCCGTGAGCTGTATAATATCGGTGGCTGGGGCACTAACTATTTCGGTATCAACGATGCCGGTAACGTGTATGTCACTCCCTGCAAAGACTCCACGCAGATTGACTTGCGCGAGGTGATGGACGAGCTACAGCTGCGCGATGTCACTGCGCCAGTGCTGCTGCGTTTTCCCGATATCCTCGACAATCGCATCGAGAAGACATGGAGCTGCTTCAAGAAAGCTGCTGAGGAATATGACTATAAGGGCGAGAACTACGTGGTCTACCCCATCAAGGTGAACCAGATGCAGCCTGTGGTCGAGGAAATCATCTCGCATGGGCGGAAGTTCAACCTGGGCGTAGAGGCAGGCTCGAAGCCTGAGCTGCATGCCGTCATCGCCGTTCAGTGCCAGAGCGACTCGATCATCGTCTGCAACGGCTATAAGGACCAGTCGTATATCGAGCTGGCCCTGCTGGCACAGAAGATGGGTAAGCAGATATTCATCGTCGTCGAGAAGCTCAACGAGCTCGACACCATCGCCCGCGTGGCGAAGAAGCTCGACGTGCGCCCCAATATCGGCATCCGCATCAAGCTGGCGAGCAGTGGAGCAGGCAAGTGGGAAGAGAGCGGAGGCGATGCCTCGAAGTTCGGACTGACGAGCGCTGAGCTGCTGGAGGCATTGGAGCAGCTCGACAAGAGAGACATGCGTGACTGCCTGCGGCTGATCCATTTCCATATCGGAAGTCAGATTACCAAGATTCGACGCATACAGACTGCCCTCCGTGAGGCCTCGCAATTCTACGTGCAGCTGCACAAGATGGGCTATAACGTCGATTTCGTCGACTGTGGCGGTGGGCTGGGCGTCGACTACGACGGCACGCGCTCGCCCTCGTCGGAGAGCTCCGTCAACTACTCCATACAGGAGTATGTCAACGACTGTATCTACACCTTTGTCGACGCTGCCAATCGCAATGGCATTCCCCATCCTAACATCATCACCGAGAGCGGACGCTCGCTGGCGGCCCACCATTCTGTGCTCGTCATCGATGTGCTCGAGACGGCCTCGCTGCCAGAGATGCCAGAGGAGTTTGAACCTGACGAGAACTCCCACCAGCTGGTGAAGGACCTCTATGAGATCTGGGACAACCTCTCGCCACGCAATGTCCTTGAGGACTGGCACGACGCTGAGCAGATTCGTGAGGAGGTGCTCGACCTCTTCGCTCACGGCATCGTCGACCTCAAGACACGAGCTGAGATCGAGGCGATGTACTGGAGCGTCTGCCACGAGATTAATGCGCTGGCAAAGAACCTCAAGCATGTGCCGGAGGAGCTGATGAATATCGACAAGCTGCTGGCCGACAAGTATTTCTGCAACTTCTCGCTCTTCCAGTCACTGCCCGACTCGTGGGCCATCGACCAGATATTTCCCATCATGCCAATACAGCGCCTGGGGGAGCGCCCCACGCGAAATGCCACACTGCAGGACATCACCTGCGATTCCGACGGAAAGATCGCGTCGTTCGTCACCAATCGTCACAACTCGCACTCCTTGCCCGTCCACACGCTGAAGAAGAACGAGGACTACTACCTCGGCGTCTTCCTCGTGGGGGCCTATCAGGAGATCCTGGGCGACATGCATAATCTCTTCGGCGACACGACGGCCGTACATATCTCTGTGAAGGACAATCACTACCACATCGACCAGATCATCGACGGCGAGACCGTAGCCGAGGTCCTCGACTACGTGCAGTACGACCCGAAGAAGCTGGTGCGCCAGCTGGAGATGTGGGTCACGAAGAGTGTCAAGAGTGGAAAGATCACCCTCGAGGAGGGAAAGGAATTCTTAAGTAACTATCGCAGCGGACTCTATGGATACACCTATCTTGAGTAACCCCGTGCCAGCCCCTACCGCGAAGAAGGGCCTGACGCTCGTGAAGGTGGGAGGTGCCGTCGTCGAAGACGAAGGGCAGCTTCGGCAGCTTTTGGCCGATTTCATCGCTATCGACGGGCCAAAGATCTTGGTTCATGGCGGTGGAAGGCGGGCTACGAAGATTGCTGAAAAGCTCGGCATTGAGACCAAGATGGTCGACGGCCGCCGCATCACCGACGCAGAGATGCTCGAGGTGGTGACGATGGTCTATGGCGGACTGGTCAACAAGCATATCGTTGCCTCGCTGCAGGCGCTGGGGGCCGATGCTGTCGGCCTGACGGGCGTCGACGGCGACGTGATACGCTCGCATCGCCGTCCGCTGAAGAATGGCATCGACTATGGCTTCGTGGGTGACGTCGATAAGACAAATGGTGCAAAAATCGCCGATTTCATCGGTATGGGACTCGTGCCCGTCATCGCTCCGCTGACGCACGACGGGCAGGGCTCGATGCTCAATACCAACGCCGATACGATAGCCTCAGAGGTGGCGAAGGCACTGGCTCCTTTCTTCGACGTGACACTCATCTTTGCCTTCGAGAAACCAGGCGTGCTTGCCAATCCCGACGACGATGCGTCAGTCATTCGTTCAATCACCCACGACGACTACGTCCGTCTGAAGGCTGACGGCACCATCAGCGGAGGTATGCTGCCCAAGATCGATAATGCGCTGCAGGCAATCGATGCCGGCGTCAGCAGGGTCGTCATCACTAGTTCGAAAGCTATCGACGGCCAGCATGGCACGGTTATCACACATTGACAATTCACCAAAATCACAAAACCACTATGACAATGAAAAAACTTTGGCTCGTTATTCTTGCAGCGTTGACCTCCGCGCAGGGCATCATTGCCCAGGACGGCGTGGAATATGGGCTCGCAAACCACCTGGGAGTAGGCGTGTCGGTAGGTTCCGACGGTATCGGGGTGGAGGTGGCAACGCCTCTTACCGACTATTTTGCACTGCGTGCAGGCGTCTCGTTCTTTCCAAAGATCAGTTACGAGGACAACTTCAAGCTCAACGACCGCAATCCTGACATCGCCAACAACGTCGACGTGAAGGGCAACCTGAATTTCTTCGATGTCAAGCTGTTGGCCGACATCTATCCCTTCAAGAGCTCAGGCTTCCACCTGACGGCGGGCATCCTTTTCGGAAAGGAGAACCTCGTCTCGGCTGAGAATACCTCGATGTTTATCACCGATCCGGCAAAATATGGGAAGCTGGGACTCAAGCTGGGCGACTACCGCGTCACCACCGATAAGAATGGCTATGCCCACGCCGACGTTACCGTGAACAGCGTAAAGCCTTATCTGGGCATCGGCATCGGACGGGCCATCCCCAAGAAGCGCATCAGCGTGTCGTGCGACCTGGGCGTACAGCTGTGGGGCACTCCGAGGCTTGGAGCCATGACGAAGGACGACTGGGACCAGGAAACCTATCATAAGTTTGAGTACACCGAGCTCGACGAGTACGACGACGAAGACCTTCGCGACGGGCTGGAAATCGCCTCAAAGTTCAAGGTGTGGCCCGTCATCAACATCCGTATTAACGGTCGAATATTCTAATCACCAACAAATAGCAACAACGACATGAAAAAGCATTTCTTCTACATGGCAATGGCCCTCGTGGCTGCCTTTACCACAGCTGCCTGCAGCAGCGATGACGATGAGAAGAACGACGATCCTGCCGTCGTGCCTGTCTCGCTGTCGACACCGTCTTATGCCGACCAGGCAATCCATTATGACCTGACACCTGCCCTCACGGCTTCCTCGGCGCTGGTGTTCAGTGACAGCGCTCCTGAGCTGAAGGCCATCGACTTCAGCGAGAGCGGTAAGATCCTGCTCGAGATCTATTTCCCCGCCGATGAAATCAGCAAATTTGTTATGGACGACGCCACGGTAGCCGGCAATGTCTACACGATGAACGGCTCGAAGGTGAAGGGTACGATCAAGGTGGGCGCAAATGCCCGCACGCGGGCCGACGATAAGCTCACGGTCGATATCACCGTGAAGCTGTCCGACGAGGAAGAGGTAAACTTCGACACCAAGGACGAAACGGTCAGCTATACCACTCCGGCTGCTAACACTGCCACGAGCAACACACAAGCCGACAACCTGTGTCGTACATGGAACGTGCTGGGTGCCATCCTCGACCTGAAGAGCAAGTCGAAGAACGTGAAGGCCTATGAGGAGTTCACAAGCCGCGGCGGACTGTTCTATCTTGACGATGTGCTCCAGGAGGCACTCAAACAGGACGTGAAGCTGACAGCCGAGGAGCAGGAGGAGTTCAAGCGCGTGGTGAAGAATGTCACCATCACGAAGTCGGGACTTTTCATCATCAACTATGTCAACCATACGGAGGACGTGGCAAAGTGGGAATGGGCAAACGCTGAGAAGACTGCCATCAAGATTCAGCTTATGGACGAGGAGATGGGCAACAAGTTCATCTCTGACGATACAAAGGTCGACGTCGCCTTCAACGGCAACCGCTGTAATATGAAGCTCGACACGTCGCTCACCGACAACGACAACAACGACTGGGAGTCGCAGCTCACTCTGAAGCTACAGGAGTAGTAGCTACGCCCTATAAACAATATCTGCCCGCCGTCCAAACAAGACAGCGGGCAGATTGTTTTCTCAACTCTCAACCCTTCTTCTTAGGCTTGCGCCGTGCCCAACCTTCCTCGGCGAAGTCGGGCTCATTGCCTTTCAGCTCCCATTTGCGAGGCTTCATCAGCTCGCGCCAGTCGTCGTGTTTGACGTGCTTCGACTTTGCATGTCGTTTGCCTCCTTCTTCGATGGAATCGCGCTTTTTTGACGATTTTCCATGGTTGTCCTTCCCTTTCTTTATGGTCTGAGCCTCCTGGACGGCAGACTTGTCGTCCTCGGAGTTGCAGCGCACGATACGCCCGTGATAGCGGATGCCCGAGAGTTGGGTCATCACCTTCCGGGCGTCCTTCTCAGGCACCTCAAAGTAGCTGATGGTATCGAGCAGGTCGATATGTCCCACTTCTTGCCGGCCGCCCACGTAGCGGTTCAGCGTCTGCATCAGCTCGCCGGGATAGAAACCGTCGCGCTTGCCAAGATTGATAAACAGCCGGTGATAGCCCGCCTGGGCCTTGTTCATGCGCTTCTGGCGGTCGGTCTGTCCTCTCTCCTCTTTTCTCTTTCCTCTCTCCTCCTTAACCTTCTCTATCTCCGGTGCGTCGGCATAGTAGGCCAGGAACTTCCCGAACTCCAGCGAGACGATCTTCTTGATGATCTCTTCCTTGTCGATGTACTCGAAGTAGCGGCTGATGTCCTGCATGAAAGGTGCGATTTCATCGTCGTCGACGTCGGTCTTCACTATCTGGTCCATCACCTTGTAGAGCTGCTTCTTGCAGATCT
>CAMNHM010000157.1 GCA_946539475.1 uncultured Prevotellaceae bacterium
GCGAGCGCGTGAGGTTGTTGGTGAGCACCATGTTGAGCGAGTCGCTCTTCGACTTCACTTCTACGAGATGCCGGATGTACTGGTTCGACTCGTTGATCTGGTCGACGAGCTTCTCGATGGAGACATTGTTCTGATTGGCGTTCTGGAGGCTTTGGTTGAGCGACTCCTGCAACTTGTTGTACTTGGCCTCTGCAGCCTTCAGTGCCTGCTGCATGCCTCTCTGCTGCTCTTCGAGGGCAGTGATGCGTGCATTCTTCGATGCGAGGTCTTCCTTGGTGGTCTGCAGCGAGCTGGTGAGCGACCTGTTCTCTTCGCGGCACCCTATTAGCTCCTTCTTCGAGACGCAGCTGCTCAGTAGCAGTCCTGCTGCCATTACCATTAATACTGTGTTCTTTTTCATAATTGTCTGCTTTGTTAATGAATGATTCGAGTGCAAATATAATGATATGACGGCAGAAAACGCAAAAAGTAAGGCCTCAGTTAGAATAATTTAACCAGCTGAGGCCTTTTTTTTTCATTATTTCAGCACCGGCCAGCCGTCAGCGGTCCAGGTGATGGGTCGCTGGACGAGGATGCTTGCTCCGTTGCGTTTGGTGGAATATCCGTGACAGATGAAGATCGACTCGCCTGTGGGCAGGTCGTAGGCAGCGCTGTGTCCGGCAGCCTCATACTCCTTCTTGTCTCCCTCGAGGAATAGCTCTCCCCCGCCTTCGGTCATCGCTTTTCCCTTGCGGTCGACATAGGGTCCTGCGACATTCTTCGAGCGTCCTACAGCCACGCGGTAGTTGCTCTGGGCGCCCCGGCAGCAGTAGTCCCAGGAGACGAAGAGGTAGAAATAGTCGCCGTGGCGGAGGATGAACGGAGCCTCGATGGCGTTACGCCCTGCGAAGCGCGACGTGGGATTCTCCGGCGCATTGGGGTCGAACTGTCCGTGACGTCGTGCGATGGTGACGGGCTTGCTGGCGAGGTGCATCGTCGTGTCGAGTCGAGCCAGCTGGATACCATCCCAGAAGGAGCCCCATGTCACCCACGGCTGGTCGTTCTCGTCGATGACGAAGGCAGGATCGATGGCGTTCCAGTTGTTGCGGTTCTCCTTCGATGCCACGAGGCATCCCTCGTCCTTCCAGCTGCCGTTGAGACGGTCAGCCGACATGAGTCCGATGGCTGAGGTGTTCTTTCCGAAGGTGGAGCAGCTGTATGCCAGCCACCAACGGTTGTGCCAGCGGATGATGTCGGGTGCCCATACGTGGCTGCGGAAGCCAGGTACTGAGTCGGTGGTCCACTCTGGAATCTTCTCGATGAATGGGAACGGCTGCATGACCCATGTCTTGCGGTCGGTCGATGTTGCCCACTGTAGTCCGTTGCCCGTCGAGAGCAGATAGTAGGTGCCTCGCTCGTAGGCCATTACTGGATCGTGGACGCCTACTGTGTCGGTGGCATAAGCCATTTGGCGACGGAACTGGCGGCGACCGGGCTGGGCTTGGGTGGCATGACATGCCACCATACAGAACATTAGTACGATTAGTTTTTTCATATTTTTGTTTGAGTTAAGTGTTAGTATTTAAGTGAATTGTGAGTCTTTAATATAGGAGAAGCAAGCCGGCGAATCCTGCCATGAGGATCATCTTGATCGGGTTGACCTTGAAGACCTTTGTCCCTATGAACGTCGCCAGGAAGAGGAATACACTGATCCAGAACTGCCAGGGGTTCTCTGCCGGGGTGGAGAAATTCTCCTTCGTGCAGAGCAGTAGCGTGGCAGCTGCCAGGAGTCCCACGACGGCAGGTCGGAGGCCGGCGAAGATGGACTGCACGGTGGGTGTGTGCATATACTTGATGAAGAGCTTTGCGATGAGGATCATCAGGATGAACGATGGCAGTACGAGTGCGAACGTTGCCACGCACGACCCCAGGATTGCCATTCCCTCGCTCATTCCGGCATTGTGGACGGCGGTATATCCGCAGTAGGTGGCCGAGTTGATGCCGATAGGTCCGGGTGTCATCTGGCTGATAGCCACGATGTCGGTGAACTCACGTGTCGTCATCCAATGCCAGTGGTGTACCACCTCTCCCTGAATCAGCGAGAGCATCCCATAGCCGCCTCCGAATCCGAAGAGCCCTATCTGGAAGAACGTTATGAACAGGTAGAGGAAGATCATTCTGTGGGTTTTATGAGCACACCGTAGATGTAGCCTGCTAGTGCTGCGATGAGTATGATGAGTATTGGCGAGACGCCCATGAGCCAGATGGCCAGTGCTCCTGCGATAGGAATCCAGCATGTTGCCAGCGTGATGTTGGCACTCTTGGCAAGGTTGAACGTCGGCACGGCGATGAGTGCTACGACGGCAGGTCGTATGCCTCGGAAGATTGCC
Source organism: uncultured Prevotellaceae bacterium (assembly GCA_946539475.1). The sequence continues at coordinate 2,370 of CAMNHM010000157.1, forward strand.
GCTATGACTGGATTGTCCTGGAATCGGTGGAAGAACATGGCGATGAGCAGGATGATGACAAACGATGGCAGCGCCGTCCCCAGCGCCGTAGCCATTGCCCCCCTCACCTTGCGCAGCTTGTAACCGATGAACACGCTGATGTTGATGGCAAAGACTCCCGGACAGCTCTGTGCGATGGCGATAAGGTCGAGGAACTCCTCCTTCGACACCCACTTATGCCTGTCGACGACCTCTGCCTCGATAATGGGAATCATGGCATATCCACCCCCGAGGGTGAACATGCCAATCTTGAAGAATGTCGTGAAGCTCTGCCAGTAGATGTTCATCGCTGTCCAATCGGTTGATGTGCGGTTATCGCTGCTCAATCCATTTGCGTGCATTGACGAATGCCTCTATCCAGGGCGTCACCTCGTCGTTGCGACGGTTGTGGGGATACCATGCGTTCTGCCAGGGGAAGATGGCACGCTCTAGGTGCGGCATCATGCAGAGATGGCGCCCGTCGGCTGAGCAGATGCCAGCGACGTCGTAGTCTGAGCCGTTGGGGTTGGCGGGGTATCCGTGATAGTTGTACTTTGCCACCACGTTGTACTGGTTCTCAGCAGCAGGTAGTGAGAATTTTCCCTCTCCGTGAGCCACCCAGATGCCCAGCTTCGATCCGCTGAGCGATGAGAACATGACGCTCTCGTTCTGAGGAATCTGCAGGGTGATGAATCCGCTCTCGAACTTGTGTGAGTCGTTGTGCAGCATCTTCGCATCCTTTGCCCCTACGAGTCCCAGCTCGACCATGAGCTGGCAGCCGTTGCAGATGCCCAGCGACAGGGTGTCCTCGCGGGCGTAGAAACGGTCGAGGGCTTCCTTTGCCTTCGGGTTGTAGAGGAAGGCGCCTGCCCATCCCTTTGCCGATCCCAGCACGTCGCTGTTGGAGAATCCGCCGCAGAAGACTATGAGGTTGACCTCGTCGAGCGTCTCTCGACCAGTGATGAGGTCGGTCATCATCACGTCTTTCACGTCGAAGCCAGCGAGATACATCGAGTAGGCCATCTCACGCTCGCCGTTCGTTCCTTTCTCTCGGATGATGGCAGCCTTGGGAGCCCCATCTCTCTTTCCTCCCTCTTTTCTCCAGGCGAGTCCGTATTGTGCGAGCGTGCCTTTGAAGTTGCGTGGGAACTTCATCTCCAGCGGCTGCTGCTTGTAGTTCTCGAAGCGTTCGCGAGCCTTGCCGTTGAAGCTCTGCCGACGGTCGAGCAGGTAGCTGGTCTTGTACCACACGTCGCGCAGGTGGTCGATGTCGAAGGTGACGGTTGTCGTCTGTTCTGTTGCGATGCCATCGCAACATACTGGACATACTACAGCTAGCTCGCGGCTGTCCTCAACGGGGTAGGCGATCTTGGCATAGCCGATGCCCAGGTCTTCCATCATCTCGCGGAACTCCTGCTTGTGGTCGTCGCTGATCTGGACGACTACGCCGGGGTTCTCTGCGAAGAGCGCCTTCACGATGTCGCCGTCGTGGCAGAGGTCGTGCAGGTTGACGTGCATGCCGCCCTGGTTGTTGGCGAAGCACATCTCTAGCAGCGTGACGATGAGTCCTCCGGCTGAGATGTCGTGACCAGCCATCACCCATCCCTTCTCGATGAGTTTCTGCACGGCCATGAATGCGTCGGCGAAGTACTCGGCATTCTTCACCGTCGGCACGTCGTCGCCCACCTTTCCGAGGCTCTGTGCGAAAGCCGAACCTCCCAGGTGCTGCTGGTCGAAGGAGAAGTCGATATGATAGATTGAGGCTCGCTTGTTGTTGACGAGCACTGGCGAGACGACCTTGCGTATGTCGCTCACCTCGCCTCCGGCTGATACGATGACCGTTCCCGGCGAGATGATCTTCTCGCCATTGGGATACTGCTGACTGAGCGACAGCGAGTCCTTACCCGTGGGAACGTTGATGTGCAGCTCGCAGCAGAAGTCGCTCAGGGCTTTCACTGCGGCATAGAGGCGGGCGTCCTCACCCTCCTGCGAGCGGCAGGGCCACATCCAGTTGGCGGAGAGCGACAGCGAGTCGAGGCCGTCAGCCAGCGGAGCCCAGACGATGTTGGTCAGGGCCTCGGCGACGGAGAGCACCGATCCTGCCTCCGGCGATGCCAGTCCTGCCTGCGGCGCATGTCCGATGGCAGTGGCGATGCCTTTCACGCCACGATAGTCGAGTGCCACCACTCCGCAGTCGGAGAGCGGCAGCTGTAGCACACCCTGACACTGCTGTCGTGCAATCTTTCCCGTGACGGAGCGGTCGACCTTGTTCGTCAGCCAGTCCTTGCAGGCGACGGCTTCTAGCTGTAGCACCCGCTCGAGGTATTCCTGTATCTTGTCAGCGTGGTTAGGATAATCGACAGGGGCGTAGTGCCGCTCTACGGTGTTGTCGCGCATGATGGTCTTTGGCGAATGTCCAAACATCTGTGCCACGTCGAGGTCGAAGGGCTTCACGCCGTCGCCCTGACGGAACGAGAAGTGGGCGTCGCCCGTTGTCTCGCCTACGACGTATAGCGGTGCACGCTCGCGCTCAGCGATTCGGCGGACGTGCTCGATGTGCTTCTCGTCGATGAGCAGTCCCATGCGCTCTTGGCTCTCGTTGGCAATAATCTCCTTCGATGAGAGCGTCTTGTCGCCTATCGGAAGCTTGGTCATGTCGATCTCGCCACCGCATTCCTCGACGAGCTCTGAGAGGCAGTTCAGATGGCCTGCCGATCCGTGGTCGTGGATTGAGACGACGGGGTTCACATCTTCTTCGCATAGTGCGCGCACGAGGTTATAGGCGCGCTTCTGCATCTCAGGGTTGGCGCGCTGTACGGCGTTCAGCTCGATGCCGCTGGAGTAGCGGCCCGTGTCGACGGAGGAGACGGAGCCTCCGCCAAGTCCGATGCGGTAGTTGTCGCCACCGACGACCACCACTTTGTTGCCCTTCTGAGGCTCTTTCTTCAGGCAGTCGCGCTTCGTGCCGTAGCCGACGCCGCCTGCCAGCATGATGACCTTGTCGTAGGCGTACTTGGTGGGGGGTGTTGCGATGGCATCGCAACATACTGGACGCTCCTGGTGCTCGAAGGTGAGCACAGAGCCGCAGATGAGCGGCTGCCCGAACTTGTTGCCAAAGTCTGAGGCGCCGTTGGAGGCCTTGATCAGTATCTGCTCCGGCGTCTGATAGAGCCATTCACGTACGGGCAGTATGTCCTCCCAGTCGCGGGTGGCATCGCTGTCGTCGTGCAGGCGTGGGTAGGCCGTCATGTAGACAGCCGTTCCGGCTATGGGCCATGAGCCCGTGCCGCCTCCCATGCGGTCGCGTATCTCGCCGCCGGTGCCTGTGGCGGCTCCGTTGAAGGGCTCTACGGTGGTGGGGAAGTTGTGGGTCTCGGCCTTCAGCGAGA
>CAMNHM010000158.1 GCA_946539475.1 uncultured Prevotellaceae bacterium
TCTTGTCGGGGCCGTAGCCCACGGAGAAGAGAATGACGTCGCGCTCGTCGCCCTGTACGTTCTCCAGGTTCTTCACAAAGATGGGCTCCTCGGCGTTGTAGGCCATGTACTCTAGGTCGGGATGCTTGGCCAGCTCGTCGGTAAGGATATCCTCGATGAGGTTCTGCTGCACCTTGCTGAAGGCTACGATGCCTATCGACGCTCCGTCTGGGATGCGGCGCAGTGCCTCCTCGACGATGGCCTCTGCCTCAGCCCTGTTGCTACGTGTGCGCCCATGGTCGTAGACACCCTTGACGGGCACGAAGCGCACCTTCGAATGGCGGTCGTCGACCGACGGGAAGGTCAGCAGCCGGCCGTCGTAGTAGAGGGCGTTGCTGAAGGCTATGAGGCTCTCGTGGCGCGAGCGATAGTGCCAGGAGAGGTAGTGCTCGGGCAGCGAGAGGGTGATGCAGTCGTCGAGGATGCTCTCCATGTCGTCGATGTCGGCCTCCGACTCGTCGATGGCGTTGACGTTGAAGAAGCTGGTTGGCGGCATCTGCTTGGGGTCGCCGACGACGATGAGGTTCTTTCCGCGGGCAATGGCTCCGACGGCTTCGCTGGTAGGCATCTGCGACGCTTCGTCGAAGATGACGAGGTCGAAGGGCGGATGGTTGAGGTCGATGAACTGTGCCACGGAGATGGGGCTCATCAGCATGCAGGGGCACAGCCGTGTCAGCAGCGTGGGCAGCTGGTCCATGATACGGCGTATGGTGACGCCCCGACCGCCCGATGATATCCATCGCTTGAGCAGTGCCAGCTCGTGGTTGCCCACTTGGTCGCTGACGCGCCAGGGCAGCTGGTCGGCAAGCTTGTGGTAGAGCATTTTCTTGGTAAGCTGCTGAAACTCTTTAGCCAACTCGCGATAGTGTCTGACGACACTGTCGAAGAGCAGGCCGTTGAACATAGCCAGTGAGGGGTCGGTATCGATGATGTCGAGGGCCAGGCGTCGATAGGCGCCGCGGAGCATGCGGTCGGCAGCGTCGCTGCCCGATAGCTGCTCCTGTTCCATCAGCCTGACGACGAAGTTGAGCTTCTGACTGCGCAGGGCGGGCAGGCGCACGCACCAGTATGCCCAGCTGCGCATCTTGTCGGCGTGCTGCTGCCAGCCGGCGGCGCGCTCTGCCAGCAGCGCCAGGGTGGGGTCGTCGCCCAGGTCGAAGCTGCAGGCCGACGGCGACAGGCGTCTGATCGTGTCGCTCAGGTCGTGGCAGGCTCTGCCGTGGGCTGCGCTGACGACGGCATGACGCTCGTAGCCGCACACCTCGGCCTGCTGCTGGCAGTCGTCCAGCTGCTGGCACAGCGCCGCCAGCTCTTCGGCGACGAAGTCTGCCTTGTATTGTCGCATGCGTTTCACAAACGAGCGCTTGGAGAAGAACCTTGGCAGGAACCATTTCTGCTCGATCAGCTGCCACTCGGCGGTGAGCTGTCGCGGGTGGAGTGTCAGCACGTCGTCGGTGTATTCTGATAGCAGTTGTGCCTGCATGTCGGCAAGTTGTATATGCTGCTGTAGTCCGCTCATCGTCAGCGCCTTGCTATTTGATGTGTCGAGCACCTCTTTAATCTGCTGACAGAGCGTCGGCAGCGTCTCGGTGATCTGTTGGCGCGCCAGCTCCGAGACTTCGTTGATCTCGAGGCCGAGCAGCGGATGGCCGCAGGGATGGCCCGATAGCTTGACCACGGTGTCGAGCTCGCGCAGCGCCTGACTGGCAGCCTGCAGCTGCTCCTCGCCGATGCCGTCGATGAAAGCGTCTGAGGGCGACAGGGGCTCTACGTCTCCGAGCGCCTCGTAGCGCGCTATGCAGTCGTAGAGCGACAGCTGGCAGGGTCGCCGCTGGTGAAGCTTCTCTACGTAGTCGAGCAGCTCCTGTCGGCGCTTCATCAGGCTGTCTTCTGTCTGCTGGTAATTCTGCGCCGCCTTTGTGCGGGCTATCTCTAGCACGTTCTTCAGCTGGTGCAGCAGGTGGCTCTTCGTCATCTTGTTCGAATGCATCTCCAGGCAGAAGGGTGCCAGGCCGATGCGCTCCATGCGTGCCTGCACGACCTGCAAGGCCGCCATCTTCTCGGCCACGAAGAGCACTTTCTTGCCGTTGTAGAAGGCATTCGAGATGATGTTCGTAATCGTCTGGCTCTTGCCCGTGCCGGGAGGGCCGTAGAGGATAAAGCTGCGATTCTGGTCCGACTCCATGACAGCCTCCAGCTGCGACGAGTCGACGTCGACGGGCAGCGCGAAGGCTGAGGGGCGCAGCTCGCGGTCGACCTTCCTGATGTCGATGGCCTCCTCGGTGCTCTCATCGCGGGCGAACTGCCTTTTCAGCAGCGCGTCGACGATCGGGTTGCGGCGCATCAGCTGTGAGTTGCTGTGGATATCGTTCCACATGACGAACTTGCTGAACGAGAACAGCCCGAGCATGGCCTCCTCGATGACGTCCCAGTGGGCATGCTCCTTGATATGTGCGCGAACAATTGAGAACGTAGCGCGCAGGTCGACTCCGCCATCGTCCTTCGGCAGGGGTGAGAGACCGGTGATGTCGATGGCGAACGTCTGGCGGAGCATCTCTATCAGCGTGGCGTTGAAGGTCGCCTCCTCCTCACGCACGCGCAGCTGATAGTTGCCGCCGCCCTTGCGCACCAGGCGGACGGGGAGCATCACCAGCGGGGCGTAGCGGGGCTGGATGCTTTTCTCCGTCTCGTACCATTTCAGCATGCCCATCGCCAGGAAGAGCGTGTCGGCACCGTTCTCCTCCATCGCCGTGCGCGACTCGCGGTAGAGGGCCTTTACGGCTGCCGAGAGCTCGTCGTCGGTGAGGTAGGCATAGAGATGATTCTGCTTCAGGCCGTCGGTGACGACAGCCTCCAGCTCGTCGCGGTGCAGGCGCGAGATATAGTGTGCTGCCTCGTCGGGCGGCAGCTTGTCTTTCGTCGGCGTGGCCTGCATCTCGTAGCTCTCGCCTGCCAGCAGACGGTTTTTGAGCGTGTCCAGGTCGAAGGAGATGAAGGGCACGGCCTTCTTCGTCAGCCGCAGGTTCAGCAGGCTGTTACGCATCGAGAAGTCGAGCAGCTTGCGCTCCCAGATCTGCAGCCGGTCGGCAGGCGTCTCGGCAGTCGCATCGCCGATGCTGACGGTGCTCTGCTGCGCCACGTCGAGGATGTCGGCGGCCGTCTCGCGGTGCAGGCCGTCTGCCGTCAGCGTGCCGTCGCTCGTCAGCGGCAGGGGGCGGATGCCTTCCAGCCGACAGCGATGGACATCGATAAAGAGGTGGAAATCGTCGGGGTGTGACAGCAGGCGCTGCTCGGCCTTGTCGACGGCCGTCTCGAAGCTGACGGCATCCGTGGCTGTCAGCGACGTCGTCTCGACCATCACCAGCTCGTTGATGCCGTTGGCGGCACTCTTCAGCAGCAGCGAGGCATCGTCGCCGACGGTGTGCTGGTAGTATTTGTTCGTCAGCCAGCAGCCCACCATGGCGTGCCCCTTCAGCAGCACCAACAGGGGGTGCAGGCCGCACGACTCCAGGCACGAGGCCATCAGCAGCGACAGGTCGAGGCAGGTGCCCATTTTCTGGTCGAGCACCCTGGGAGCCAGCCGTATGCGCTGGCCTGTCTTCTCGAAGCTCGAGGGTGGGGCACTGTAGACGATGCCCTCCTCGCGTAGCGCGGCATAGATGCTGGCCACCTGTGCACGTGCGCGGTTGGGGTCTTGCGTCTGATACTCGTCGAGCGAGCTCGAGCCGGTGAGCTCCTCCATCAATGTAGCGGCGCGTACGAGGATTGGCGAGAGACGTTCGGCGTTGGGCGTGACAAAGGCGGTGAGCACCTCGGGCGACGACTGCGTGCCGCTCCATTCGTCGAAAGCCAGCAGACGCAACTCGTGCGAGGTCTCGCTGACGATCGACAGCCCTACGCTGACCGTCAGCTCAAAGTGTGTGACGACGCTCTCGGTGAGCTGGCGGAGCATGTCGAGGTCGGGCTCGATGGCGAGGCTGGTAAGTCTGACAACCTCTCCACGGGGGATGATCTCGATGTGCTCCGTGACGTTCTTCAGCAGCTCGCCGCCCAGCTGCACGCTGACTTCGTGCCAGTCGTCGTCGGTGGGATTGGCAACCTCTACAAAGCGCAGGCACTGCTCGCCGCCCTGCTGCATGGCATAGTTAAGTTGGTGCTGGTAGTCTACTCTGATGATTTCTAGTTCCTTGACATTGTCTCCCATTGCTTGTCTTCTTCCGTTTTTGACGCTTGCAAAGTTAGGGAAAAAAAATGAAACAGCAAAGAAAAACATGATTTTCCTTGTCTCGCACTCGCTGATTCGTACTTCTGAGCTTCGCACGAAGGCACTTTCGCCCGGAAAATCAAAGAAAAACGAGAATTTCCTTTGTTTTTCGCTCGCTTATTCGTACCTTTGCAGGCAAATTGAGAAAAGTAGAAATTTAACAAAGTCAAAAACAGTAAGATGAACATCTCTTATAAGTGGCTGAAAGAATACGTTGACTTCGACCTTACTCCGCAGCAGGTGTGCGACGCACTGACCTCGACAGGACTCGAAGTCGACTCTCTCGAAGAAGTGCAATCCATACGTGGAGGCCTGAAAGGCCTGTACATAGGTCAGGTGCTGACCTGCGAGCCCCATCCCAACAGCGACCATCTCCATGTGACGACGGTCGACCTTGGGCATGGAGAGCCTAGCCAGATCGTCTGCGGCGCCCCTAACGTCGCTGCCGGCCAGAAGGTGGTCGTGGCCGACCTGGGCTGCGTCCTCTACGATGGCGACAAGGAGTTCCAGATCAAGAAGTCGAAGCTGCGCGGCGTGGAGTCGTGCGGCATGATCTGTGCCGAGGACGAGATTGGCGTCGGCACGTCGCACGACGGAATTATCGTACTGCCCGACGATGCCGTCGTCGGTACCCCCGCAGCTGAATACTATCATCTGGAGAGCGACTGGCTGATCGAGATCGACATCACCGCCAACCGCGCCGACGCGCTGTCACACTGGGGCGTGGCACGCGACCTCTATGCCTGGCTGCTGCGCAACGGACATCCCACGAGCCTCCATCGATCCTCCTGCGAGGCCTTCAGCGTCGACAACCACGACCTGCCCATCGATGTCGTCATCGAGAACAGCGAGGCCTGCCGCCGCTATGCCTGCGTCAGCGTCACCGGATGCGAGGTGAAGGAGTCGCCGGAGTGGCTGCAGGAGAAGCTCCGCATCATCGGCCTGCGGCCTATCAACAATATCGTTGACATCACCAACTACGTCATGATGGCCTATGGCCAGCCCCTCCACTGTTTCGATGCCGACATGGTGACGGGACGCAAGATCGTGGTGAAGACCATGCCCGAGGGCACACCCTTCGTCACGCTCGACGGCGTAGAGCACCGCCTGAGCGACCGCGACCTCGCCATCTGCAATGCCGAGGAGCCGATGTGCATCGCCGGCGTCTTCGGCGGAAAGGGTAGCGGCACCTACGAGACGACCCACAGCGTCGTCCTCGAGAGCGCCT
>CAMNHM010000159.1 GCA_946539475.1 uncultured Prevotellaceae bacterium
GCTTCGCCGAACAGCTACCCAACGAAGTCTAGCACACAAAAAATGTTAAAACGCGTGTTGAATGAACGATTATTAGTATCTTTGCAGCTGAAATGTACCTAGAACGAACAAATACCCACAACCATCAAACAAATCAACATTAAACTAAAAGATCATGAAAAAACTTCTCACTATCGTCGCGATGCTGAGCACCAGTGCCCTGTTGCTCAACGCACAGCAACTAACGCTGCGCCTCGACAAGGCTCAGACAGCAGTCAGCCCGATGCTCTACGGACTGATGACCGAGGAAATCAACTATTCCTACGAAGGCGGACTCTACACGCAGCTGGTGGCCAACCCTTCGTTTGCCGACATGAACAATCCACGCGGCGGACGACGCGGGCGCCCCGCGGCTAATGCCCCACGACTGACGGTGCGCCCCGACCGCTGGCAGCTCAGCGACACGGTGAAGGTGCGCGTGCGCCAGAACCGCCAGAACGGCATCAACGATGCCAACCCCACATCGCTCATCGTCGACTTCGAGCAGGCAGGCCTCGCCATCGCCAGCGAGGGCTACTGGGGATTCCCCATCCGCAAGAACACCACGTTCAAGGGCGGCCTCTATGTACGGCAGCCGGCAGCCCGAGGCAACGAGCGCAGCACTCCCGTGCGCCAGCTGACCATCGCCCTGAAGAGCAGCGACGGCAAGACCACCTATGCCGAGACGAAGGTCAGCGGCTTCAGCAGCAACTGGAAGAAGTTCGACTACCAGCTGACCACTACCGCCACGCAGGCCGACACGAAGGATGCCCGCCTCTTCATCACCGCCGGCCAGGCTGGCAGCATCGAGCTGACGCGCGTCACGCTGTTTGCTCCCAGCTATAAGAACCGCAAGAACGGACTGCGCATCGACCTGATGGAGATGATGGCCGAGATGCGTCCTAAGTTCCTGCGCTTCCCGGGTGGCAACTATCTTGAGGGCAACAATTTCGCCAACCGCTTCGACTGGAAGCAGACCATCGGCGACCCCGACCAGCGGCCCGGTCACCAGAGCCCCTGGGGCTATCGTTCGACTGACGGACTGGGAGTGCTCGAGTTCTGCCAGTGGGCTGAGGACATCGGCGCCGAGCCCGTCGTGGGCGTCTTTGCCGGCTACGTGCTCAACGGCGACCATCTCGACGGCGACTTCATCAAGCCCTTCATCCAGGATGCCCTCGACGAGATAGAGTACATCATGGGCGACGCCTCGACGAAGTGGGGCGCCGTGCGCGCCCGCGACGGTCATCCGGAGCCCTTCCCCCTGCACTATGTGGAGATTGGCAACGAGGACTTCTTCGACCGCAGCGGCAGCTATCCCAACCGTTTCAAGATGTTCTACGAGGCCATCAAGGCGCGCTATCCCCAGCTGCAGATCGTATCGACCGTGGGCTACGACGCCCTGAAGTCGAGGGCTATCCCCACGCCTGTGGTGGACGTCATCGACGAGCACTACTACCGCAACGCGCACGACATGTACCGCAATGCCTTCCAGTACGACCGCTACGACCGCAATGGCCCAAAGATCTTCTGCGGTGAGTGGGCCACCCGCGAGGGCTCTCCCACGCCCAACATGAATGCCGCCCTTGGCGATGCCGCCTGGATGAGCTGTATGGAGCGCAACAGCGACATCTGCATCATGTCGTGCTACGCGCCGCTGTTCGTCAATGTCGAGCCGGGAGCCATGCAGTGGACGAGCGACCTCATCGGCTACGACGTGCTGAACGCCTATGGCTCGCCGTCCTACTGGGCACAGGTGATGTTCGCCCAGAACCTAGGCGACCACATCGTCCCCGTAGAAGCCACGAACATCCCCAAGCAGAAGCTCGACCGCAACGATGAGGCCGATGCCGTCTTCTATACCGCCACGACTGACGCACAGACGGGCAAGACCTACCTGAAGCTGACCAACGCCGTGGGCGAGGCCCAGCAGCTGACCGTGAAGCTCGAGGGCGCAAAGAAGGTGAAGTCGAAAGCCAAGAAGATCGAGCTGAAGAGTGCTCGTCCGGAGGATACGAACAGCATCGACCAGCCTCGCAATATCGTGCCCCAGGAGAGCACGCAGAAGGTGGGCAAGCAGTTCAAGATCGCGCTGGCCCCCTACTCCATCACCGTGCTGGTGATAGAGTGACGGAGCAAAACGCTATTAACTCAAATCGGTCGTTAAGCAACTAGGGGAAGCAGCCTTAATACGCCGCTTTGTACACGTCTGACAGGCACTTGCATGATGCTCCCTTGGGTCCTTGGTCTGCATAGAAGGCCACCCGCGACACCAAAACAAGTTGTTTTGGTAAGCAAAGTAGGCCACTTTGGTGATCAAAGTCGGCTTCTTTGAAGACCAAAACAACTTGTTTTGGTAGCGCGAGAAGCCCACTTTGCATCTCAAAGTCTCGGTGCGTGGTATGGATAGTAGCAGAAGATGGATGCGAAAAAGCGCACTCTTCTGCTACTAACTTCAGAAAGGCTGGCGCCACTTGCATCCGTTCTTCCACTCGGAGCAGCCGTAGGCGGCCTTACCGCGGATGATGTGGCCCTTGCCGCAAAGGGGGCAAGGCTTGCCGACAAGCGGGTCGGAGGCGTCAGCGGCCTTCGAGGTGTCAGCGGATTTCTTCGGCTTGGCGGCAGCAGTGCCCTTCGGCTTTGCAGCCGCAGTCTTTGCTTCGGCAGGAGCCTTCTTCTTTTTCTTTTTCAGATCGTCGTCGGTAGTGACCGTCACGTGGCGGTTGCTGGCGTCCTGCATCACCTGGCGGACAATTTCCGACACCTGCTGCTTGAGTTCCTCGATGAACTGCTGGGCATCGTACGTCTGGTGCTCGATGTCGCGCAGCTTCTTCTCCCAGATGCCAGTCAGCTCACAGCTCTTCAGCAGGTCCTCGTGGATGAGGTCGATGAGCTCGATACCTGTGGGAGTGGCTTTGAGGCGCTTGCCCTCGCGCCGGATATAGTGGCGCTTGAAGAGTGTCTCGATGATTGAGGCACGGCTCGACGGACGACCGATGCCGTTCTCCTTCATCGCAGCGCGCAGCGTCTCGTCCTCGACGAACTTGCCTGCTGTCTCCATCGCCCGCAACAGCGATGCCTCATTATAATAAGGTGGCGGGGTGGTCCACTTCTCAGTCAGGGTTGGCTTGTGAGGGCCTTGCTCGCCCTTCTCGAAGGTTGGGAGCGTGCGCTCCTCATCGGCGTTATCGGCTTTCTCGGAGTTTTCAGCTTTCTCGGAGGTCTCGGAGGTCTCGTATTTCTCGGGAGCCTTCTCCCTGACGATGCGCCAGCCGGGGTCGAGGATCTCCTTGCCCGTGACCTTGAATTCCACCTTGTCGACCTCTCCCAAGACCGTCGTCGTAGAGAATCGGCAGTCGGGCAGAAAGACTCCGATGAAGCGACGCGCCACGAGGTCGAACACCTTTCGCTCGAGGTCGCTCAAGCCCTGCGGGACGACGCCCGTCGGTATGATGGCATGGTGGTCGGTTACCTTCGATGTGTCGAAGACGCGCTTCGTCTTCTTCAGCGGCTTGCCGCCGATGGGCCGGATGAGCTCGGCATAGGGAGCCTCGCCGGCAAACTTCGTCTGGTAGAGGCCGTTCAGCGTCTGGGGACACTTCGGGTAGATATCGTCGGAGAGGTATTGCGTATCGACGCGCGGATAAGTGGTGTACTTCTTCTCGTAGAGCCCCTGGATGAGGTTGAGCGTCATCTCAGCCGAGAGTCCGAACTTACGGTTGCAGTCAACCTGCAGCGAGGTGAGGTCGTAGAGCTGCGGCGGCTGTTCCTTGCCCTCCTTCTTCTCGACCTTCGTCACGACAAAAGGTTTCCCCTCGATGGTGGAGAAGGCCTGCTCGCCCTCCGCCTTCGACGTGAACTTCCCTGCGGTGGCGGTAAACGTCGTATCGCGATAGATGGTGGCAAGCACCCAGTAGGGTTCGGGTTTGAAGTTGTCGATCTCCTTCTGCCGATTGACGATCAGGGCGAGCGTGGGCGTCTGCACGCGGCCGATGGAGAGCACCTGACGGTTCTGACCGTACTTCAGCGTATAGAGACGCGTGGCGTTCATGCCCAGCAGCCAGTCGCCGATAGCACGCGAGAGGCCTGCCATGTAGAGCGGCTGGTACTGGCTCTGGTCCTTCAGCTGGGCAAAGCCCTCGCGGATGGCCTCATCAGTCATCGACGATATCCACAGCCGCTTCACGGGGCACTTGGCACCCGCCTTCTGCATCACCCACCGCTGGATGAGCTCTCCCTCCTGCCCGGCATCGCCACAGTTGACGATGCCGTCGGCCTGCTGCATCAGTCGCTCGATGATGGCAAACTGCTTGACGATGTGGTCCTCGTTGATGACCTTGATGCCAAAACGTGGCGGTATCATGGGCAGCTGGGTCAGTGCCCACGGGCGCCAGGCCTGGGTGTAGTCGCCAGGCTCCTTCAGTGTACACAAGTGTCCGTAGGTCCACGTCACCTGATAGCCGTTGCCCTCCATATAACCGTCGCGTGAGGCCGTAGCCCCGATAATCCGGGCAATGTCGCGTGCCACGCTGGGCTTCTCTGCTATGCAAACAACCATTTACGTTCTTCAATTTACGATTTGGAAATGCAAAGGTACAAAGAAGTTAGTATTTTGGGGCTTATTTTGTGATAAATTAGGATTTTTTTTCGACTGCCTTGCCCATATATGCGCGAAAAGTTGTACCTTTGCACGCAAATTTGCAACATTTATAAAGACTTATGGCACAAGAAGACGTTTTCAAGAAAATTGTATCCCACTGCAAGGAATACGGTTTCGTGTTCCCCTCGAGTGAGATCTACGACGGTCTGGGCGCAGTCTATGACTACGGACAGATGGGTGTGGAACTGAAGAACAACATCAAGCAGTACTGGTGGAAGGCGATGACCATGCTCCACGAGAATATCGTGGGTATCGACTCCGCCATCTTTATGCACCCCACTATCTGGAAGGCCTCAGGACACGTCGATGCGTTCAACGACCCCCTGATTGACAACCGCGACTCGAAGAAGCGCTACCGCGCCGACGTGCTCATCGAGGACCAGATAGCCAAGTACGACGAGAAGATTCAGAAAGAGGTGGAGAAAGCCCGCAAGCGCTTCAAGGAGGCATTCAACGAGGAGCAGTATCTGGCCACCTCGCCCCGCGTGCTCGAGCTGAAGGAGAAGCGCGATGCCCTGCACGCCCGCTATGCCGCTGCCATGCAGGGTCCGGACCTGGAGGAGCTGAAGCAGATTATCCTCGACGAGGAAATCGTCTGCCCCATCAGCGGTACGAAGAACTGGACCGACGTGCGCCAGTTCAACCTGATGTTCTCCACAGAGATGGGCTCTACGGCCGACGGCTCGATGAAGATCTACCTCCGTCCTGAGACGGCACAGGGCATCTTCGTCAACTACCTGAATGTGCAGAAGACGGGCCGCATGAAGATTC
>CAMNHM010000160.1 GCA_946539475.1 uncultured Prevotellaceae bacterium
GGTCGGTGGCCACCATCACCATCAGGTCGTCGTTGATGTTATACACGTCGCGCACCTTTCCGTGGTAAACGCTCTTCTGTCCCTCGAAGTGGAAATCTGTGTTTGTTAATGCGTTCATTTCTTCTGTTTATGATTTTCGGATTCTGTCTCTGTTGGGGTTCGCCCTTGTCGCTTTCAGGAAGGGCTGTTCGCTTCCTTGTCGAAGGCTTCGTAGGCATTGACGATGCGCGTGACGAGCTTGTGGCGCACGATGTCCTTCTGCGTCAGGTTCACCACGCCGATGCCTTCAATGCCGCTGAGGATGTGGAGGGCCTCGATGAGCCCGCTCTTCGACTTCGGTGGCAGGTCGATCTGCGAGGTGTCGCCGGTGATGATCATCTTCGTGTTCCAGCCCATGCGGGTGAGGAACATCCGTATCTGGGCGGGGGTGGTGTTCTGCGCCTCGTCGAGGATGACGACGGCGTCAGACAGCGTGCGGCCACGCATGAAGGCCAGGGGGGCTATCTGTATGACGTGCTTCTCCATCATGTCCTGCAGCTTTACCTGGGGCAGCATGTCCTCCAGCGCGTCGTAGAGCGGCTGCAGGTAGGGGTCGATCTTGTCCTTCATGTCGCCAGGGAGGAAGCCCAGCTTCTCGCCGGCTTCCACGGCAGGCCTTGAGAGGATGATCTTCTTTGCCGTCTTCTCCTTCAGCGCCTTCACGGCAAGCGCTATCGAGAGATAGGTCTTGCCTGTGCCCGCTGGTCCTACGGCGAACACCATGTCGTTGTTGTTGAAGGCATCGATGAGCCGCTGCTGGTTGATACTCCGAGCCTTGATAGCCCGTCCAGCGATGGAGTAGACGACGACGTCGTCGGGTACATCGTCGCTGGTGCGTCGGCCGCGGGTGATGTCGAGAATGTCCTCTTCCTTGAGCGAGTTGAACTTCAGCACGTGCTGCCGCATCTTCTCCACGCTCTCCTCGAAGGCTGCCATCTGCTGCTCGTCGCCCAGTATGCGCAGGACATTATCGCGAGCGACGATGCGAAGCTTCGGGAACAGCGCCTTCAGCATCGTCAGATGGCTGTTTCCCACTCCGTAGAACATCACGGGGTCGATATCTTCTAAGACTATATGCTTCTCTATCAATGTCTGAAATGTCGTATGTGTAATTTTGCCCGCAAAGTTACGAAAAAAAATGGAGAACAGCAAACAAAATCGGAAGATTATTAGTGTGCACGGCTTCTTTGGCCGGCTCCGGCGCCCTCTTGGCAGTAAGCAGCTCGGCTTCATTGCTGCCCGATAGCGTCACTTGGGTCGGCGATGAAGTGGCGCTATCGGCAGCAAGTCGTTGGTATCTTTAGGCTTATGACACTATGCCTGCAGGGCAAGCTCTATCTTGTGCTCCTTTGCCATGCGGCGCATGTTGAGCAGCGCATAGCGCATGCGGCCCAGAGCAGTGTTGATGCTGACGCCCGTCAGCGTGGCGATCTCCTTGAACGACAGCTGCTGGAAGAATCGCATATAGACCACCTCGCGCTGGGGTGCGGGCAGCGCCTCCATGATGCGCTTGACGTCGGTGAGCACCTGCTCGTTGACCAGCTCCGACTCGCGGAAGGTGTCGAGCACTGAGGCAATGCTGAGGTTCTGGAGGTCGTTCTGGGGGTTGGGCTCGGTGATATGCCGGCTCTGCTGCTGTCGATACCAGTCCATAATGGCATTATGGGCGATGCGGGTAATCCAGAACATGAACTTCCCCGTGTCGGTGTACTGGCCGTTCTGCAACTTGACGATCACCTTTACGAACGTCTCCTGGAAGATGTCGTTGGCAACGTCTTCGTCGTGAACTACAAACATGATATAGGTGAACAGCTTGCTCTGCGTACGGGCCAAAAGCTCATCGAAAGCACTGTTATTGCCTTGAACGTAAAGTAGGGCCAACGCTTCGTCGGTCATCCCTTCAAATTTCTTCATATCTGTTTTGTTTTGTTATGAAGTAAATTTCTCGTCGATAGGCAATAAATGTTTAAATTGTGAGTTATTAATAAGTTTACTGGGTGCAAAAGTATGGAAAAAAAACGAAACGGCCAAATTTTCTCGGCAGTTTTTTACTGTTCCCTTTATAAAAAGGGGCTTTCGGCGGCTTTTCCCATCTTAAATCTGCTGTCGTGAGAGTAGCATGTCGCGCAGCAGCTGTGTCTCGCGGCTCTGAGCCGGCGGGCAGGGCATGAAGCCTTCTGTGAGCAGTGTCTGCTCGGCGAGCAGCTGCAAGACGGCTGAGAGGAAGGGCTGCAGCTTGGCGTCGTCGACTCTCTCCAGCAGCTGTCCTTCGTCGAGGTCGTCCTGGTGTAGTGCTTCGCTGATTTCCACCAGTCGCAGCAGCGAGGGCCCGTTCTTGCTGATGTCGTCCAGCAGGGTGGCGATGCTGCTTCCCGAGAGCGGCTGTGGCAGGCTGAAACTTGCTGGCAGATAGCTGCTGACGGGCTCGTAGGCAGGAGCATCGATCTTGAGCAGTCTGAGGCCACGCTCTACGTGTGGCAGCACGCCCTCGTGCTCGGCATAGAGATAGAGCTGCCGGAAGTTCACCTCGGGCAGCAGTGTCTTCAGCTCCGTGGCGTCGACCCATCGGCTGTCGCCGCCGATGGCCGCCGAGAGCAGTATGGGCAGCAGGCGTCGCGTAGCGTCGTTCATGAGCTCGTAGACGCTGGAGTCCATCACCCGCTGATAGATGGCCATCATCTGCTGGGCGCAAGCCTCGGGAGTGGTAGTGCGGGTAATCAGCGGATTCCTGACCGTCTCGATGCGCGTGAACTGCTCGGCCAGCCGGTTGCGCTCCAGCTGGCTGCGTGCAATGACGACGAAAGCCTTGATAGGGCCCAGCTGTCGTCCGTGCGGGGTGACCACCAGCCGATGGCCTGGAGGCAGCTCGAAGGTCGGCTGGGCGTGCAGGTGCAGAATGTCGTAGTGTCTTTCTGCACATCTGCTCTTGCAGTCCTTGGCATTGGTGGCAGCCTGCATGCTGGCTTTGTCGCCGATCGCCTTTGTGAGCATCGACACATAGTTGGCCGATGGCATGTCGTTTTCGTCGTAAACGTGTAGAATGCTGATCATAGTTCGTCACTGGTATAGCCCTTGGGCAGCGGGCGGCAGTTGTAGCAGGAGGCCATTATCTCGCCATAGGCACCTGCCGAGCGGATGGCTATCAGATCGCCGCGATGCGCTCGGTTGAGGTCGACTTGCTTGGCGAAGACGTCAGTGGACTCGCAGATGGGCCCTACGACGTCGTAGGCCTCGATGGGCTCGTCGCTCGAGATGTTCTCAATCTTGTGATATGCCTGATAGAGTGCCGGGCGGATGAGGTCGGTGAATCCGGCATCGACGATGCAAAACTTCTTTACCGCGCCTTCCTTTATATATAATGTACGCGCGAGGAGTGTTCCCATCTGTGCCACGACAGCCCGACCGAGCTCGAAGTGCAGCGTCTGTCCCGGACGCAGCTTCAGCCGGCGGGCATAGGTGCTGAAGTAGGCCTTGAAATCGGGTATGGCCACGCGGTTGGGATGCTGATAGTCGATGCCTAGACCGCCGCCGACGTTGATGTGCTCTACGCAGATGTGGCTGCGCTCCAGTTGGTTCTGCAGGTCGTTGATGCGGTTGCAGAGTGCCTGGAAGTCGCCCATGTCGAGTATTTGCGATCCGATGTGGAAGTGAAGTCCCACGAAGCGTATGTTCTTCAGCTCCTGCGCGCGGCTGATGACAGTCTCCATGTCACGCATCGCAATGCCGAACTTGTTCTCCGCCAGACCGGTGGTGATGTTCGCGTGGGTATGAGCCCCAACGTTCGGATTGAGGCGGAAAGCCACGCGTGCCGTCTTGCCTTTGGCGGCCGCCAGCTCGTTGATGACCTCCAGCTCAGGCAGGCTCTCGACATTGAAGCAGAAGATGTCGTTGTCGAGGCCGAGGTTGATCTCCCAGTCGCTCTTTCCCACTCCGGCAAAGACGATCTTCGAGGCGGGGAATCCTGCCTGCAGCGATGCCTCGATCTCGCCTCCGCTGACACAGTCGGCTCCCAGTCCTGCCAGCCGGATGGCGCGCAGGATCTTCGGGTTGGCATTGGCCTTCACTGCGTAGTGGACGCAGAATCCCTCATAGCGCCGCGCCTCGCGGTTGATGGCCTCGAGCGTGGCGCGCAGCAGGTCCATATCGTAATAGTAGAAGGGAGTGCGCAGCTGCGCAAACCGTTCTACCGGGAATGTTCCTTTCATACGTTTTGTGTTGTGTGTTGTGCTCGATTATTTGAAGAGGTGGTCGCTCAGGCTCTGCAGGGCACGCCGTTTGTCCTCCTCGCGGATGAGGAAGGAGATGTTGTAGTTGGAGCCTCCGTAGCTGATCATTCGCACGGGGACGTCCTTCATGGCGTCCATCACGCGCGTCTCAAAGCCGATGTTCGACCAGTCGAGGTCGCCGACGACGCAGATGATGCACATGTTGGTGTCGACGGTGACGGTGCCGTACTTCTTCAGCTCGTCCATGATCTCTCCCAGATGGGCCGAGTTGTCGATTGACATGCTGACGCCCACCTCTGAGGTGCACACCATGTCGATGGGTGTCTGATAGCTTTCGAAGATCTCGAACACCTTGCGCAGGAAGCCTGTTGCCAGGAGCATGCGGCTCGACTTGATCTTGATGGCCGTGATGTTGTCCTTTGCGGCTACTGCCTTGATCTTCCCGTATTCGGTGGCGTTGCTGATGGTCGTTCCCTCAGCGTCGGGGGCCATCGTGTTGAGCAGTCTGACGGGAATGCCAGCGTATTTGGCAGGCTGCACGCAGGTGGGGTGGAGGATCTTCGCTCCGAAGTAGGCCAGCTCGGCTGCCTCTTCGAACTGCAGCTGGTGGACGGGCTGCGTGTGCGACACCACGCGCGGGTCGTTGTTGTGCATACCGTCGATGTCGGTCCATATCTGAATCTCCTCAGCGTCGAGTGCTGCTCCGATGAGCGATGCCGTGTAGTCGCTGCCTCCGCGCTGCAGGTTGTCGACCTCGCCATAGGCATTGCGGCAGATGAATCCCTGCGTGATATACACCTGTGCGCCGGGTTGCTGCTCGATGATGGCGGTCAGCTTCTCCTTGATGTAGACGGGATCGGGCTCGGCATTCTTGTCTGTCCGCATGAAGTCGAGTGCGTTCAGCAGCACGGCATTGATGCCCTGCTCCTTCATGTAGTTGGCCACCATGTTGGTCGACATCATCTCGCCCTGGGCGACGATGCTCTTCTCCTCGAAGCTGGTGAAGAGCTCCTTGGTGAAGGAGCGCAGGTA
>CAMNHM010000161.1 GCA_946539475.1 uncultured Prevotellaceae bacterium
GAGATTACAAATCACGTGCTCTGGCCAACTGAGCTAAAGAGGCGGGGGGGCAAGCGGTCTGCATCGCGCCGCTACAACCAAGTGCCTTTGCTACGTTCCCGTCCTGGAGGATTCCCTAGGAGCTGGCCGTACAGGACTTGCCCATTTTCTTTTTGCGGCTGCAAAGGTAATAAAAAGTTAGGAGTTAGGAGTTAGGAGTTAGGAGTTATTTGGTCGGTATTAACTTTATTTAAGCATTTAATCCTGAAAAACTCCTAACAGCTAACATCTAACTCCTAACTTTTTTGTAATTTTGCACCCAATTATGACTGTTCCCGAATACATACAACTCAGGGCATTCTGCCGCGTCGACGGTCTGAAGCTGTTCGCGCTATGGCTGGCAAGCTTCCTTTGCTACATGCAGGGGCTGCATTCGCCCGGCTTAGGCCTGCTGGCGATGGTACTGGTCCTGGCGACGCCCTTCCTGTCCTACCGGTTGCTGAGGAAGTTTCGCGACGAAGCCCTCGACGGCTCCATCTCCTTCCTGCGTGGCTGGCTTTACGTGATGTTCCAGTTCTTCTACGCCAGCCTGCTTTTCGCGGTGGCGCAGTTCATTTATTTCGCGTACATCGACAAGGGGGCGTTCGTCAACGAGATGAGCGAGATGCTCGCAGCCCCCGAGACGATCGAGGCCATGCGGTGGATGGGCATGGGAGCCTCCGTCAACGAGACGCTGGAGATGATGCGGCAGCTGCGCCCCATCGACCTGGTGTTCAGCGTGCTGCTCTCGAATCTTTTCACCGGATGCCTCTTGGGGCTGCCGATAGCCGCCTTCGCCGCCTCCGGCAAGCGCAATACGAATATCAATCAGAATTAATCTTTTTTTCCCGACGAATATGGATATTTCAGTAGTCATACCTCTTTATAATGAGGAAGAATCCATCAGCGAGCTCTTCGGCTGGATAGAGCGAGTGATGGCCGAGCACGGATTCTCCTATGAGGTGATCTTCATCAGCGACGGGTCGACGGATCGGTCGTGGGACATTATCAGCGAGCTGCGCCAACGGTCGGAGCACGTCAAGGGCATCAAGTTCCGTCGCAACTATGGCAAGAGCCCCGCCCTGTACTGTGGATTCGCAGAGGCGCAGGGCGACGTAGTCATCACGATGGACGCCGACCTGCAGGACTCGCCCGACGAGATTCCGGAGCTCTACCGCATGATCCGCGAGGAGAAGTACGACCTCGTCAGCGGATATAAGCAGAAGCGCTACGACCCCCTGTCGAAGACGCTGCCCACAAAGCTCTTCAACGCCACGGCGCGCCGTGTGAGCGGCATCAAGAACCTCCACGACTTCAACTGCGGGCTGAAGGCCTACCGTCGTGACGTGGTGAAGAACATCGAGGTCTACGGCGAGATGCACCGCTACATCCCCTACCTGGCAAAGCAGGCCGGCTTCGCAAAGATCGGCGAGAAGGTCGTACAGCATCAGGCACGCAAGTACGGCGTGTCGAAGTTCATGGGATGGAACCGCTTTGTCAATGGCTACCTCGACCTGCTCACGCTATGGTTCCTGAGCACCTTCGGCAAGAAGCCCATGCACGTGTTCGGGTTCCTCGGCACGCTGATGTTCTTCATCGGATTCCTGGCAGCCATCGCCCTGGCCGTAGGCAAGATCATGGGCAAGCTATGGATCACCGACTCACCCTTCTTCTACATCGCCTTGACGATGATGATCCTGGGCACGCAGCTATTCCTCACGGGATTCCTCGGCGACCTCATCAGCCGTTCGTCGACAAACCGCAACGACTATCAGATTGAGGAGAAGATATAGTGGAGCGCCCTCTCCACAGGGAGAGGAACTTAACAATGTAAACAGCATGAAGCGAGAACGCATCAGAAACAGCATAAAAAGACTCGTCAACCCCCTCCTTTGCGGAGGGGTCGGGGTGGGATTCTTCCTCTCCTGCTCCAGCATCAACTGCCCAGTGCAGAACACGGTCAGCGTGCAGTATGCCGTCTACGACGCAGAGGGTGAGGCCACGTTCGGCGATACGCTGTGGGTGTTCTCAAAACGGAAAGACGACACCGACACGCTGCTGCTCAACCGCGCCGTCGACTTCAAGTCCTTCTCGCTGCCCATCAGCTACTCTCACCCCGAGGACGTGCTCCTCTTCTTCATTGGCGACAAGGACGACAACTACTCCCTCGACACCGTATGGATCAAGAAGGACGACATCCCACACTTCGAGAGCGTCGACTGCAGCGCGCACTTCTTCCACCGCATCACTGCCGTCCGCTCCACACATGAACGCATCGACAGCATCACTATCGCAAACTCACTCGTTGACTATGACACGAACAGAACCCACCTGCACGTCTTTTTCAAGGATCGTCAGTAGCCTGCTGATGACCGTGCTCGTGACCGTGTCGGCCACGGCACAGGGATTCCTCAAGTTCGAGCGCGACAGCATACCCTTCTTCCAGGGCATCTCCGTGGGAGTAGACGTCGCCGGAGCACTGCAGATGCAGCTCAGCGACTACGGGCAGTACGAGGCAGCACTGAAGGTGAACCTCCACGACCAGTATTTCCCCACGCTGGAGGTGGGCTTTGGCAAGGCCAGCCACGAGGACGACGTCGTCACGGGCATCAGCTACCACACCAAGGCGCCCTACTTCAGAATAGGAGCCGACGTCAACATGATGAAGAAGAAGCACACCGGCAACCGCATCTTCGTAGGACTGCGCTATGCCTTCACCTCCTACAAGATCGACCTTGAGCGGCAGCCGTTCCCCGACCCCGTATGGCAGTGGGACACGTCCTACGGCGTGAGGGACGAGCAGTGCCGACAGCACTGGGCGGAGCTCGTGGCGGGCATCGACGCAAAGGTATTCGGACCGCTGCACATGGGCTGGACCGTGCGCTACCGCAAACGCCTGTCGCACGACGACGGGCGCACCGAGAAGACCTGGTACGTCCCTGGCTATGGCATCCAGGAGAGCACCCGGCTAGGATACACGTTCAACATAATGATCGACATCTAACCCATCCCCCCCTATGAGCGACGAACGACCCACCACACCACACAGCCCACAGCCCGGCCGGAAGCATGGCAGCCTCTACTGGCAGCTGCCCCTGCTCGTACTGCTCATCGTAGGCACCTGGTTCATTGCCCGACAGGAGCATGGCGGCAACAGCACCGGCAATACCGTCTACCAGCACGACGAGGGCTTCGTCTTCGGCACCGTCTATAGCTTCACCTACCGCTACGACCACAGTCTGAAGGACGAGCTGGAGAAAGCGCTGATGCAGGTCGACCAGGAGTTCTCGATGTTCAACGAGCAGAGCACCGTGGCTGCCATCAACCGTGGTGAGGACCCCGAGCGCAGCCCGATGTTCAACGAGGTCTATCAGCTGGCACAGCAGGTCAACGCCGATACCGACGGGGCATTCGACATCACCGTGGCACCACTGGTCAATGCCTGGGGATTTGGCTTTAAGCACGAGCAGATGCCCACGCCGGAACAGGTCGACAGCCTGCTGAAGATACGCTCGCAGCTCGACTTCAGCGCCATTGCCAAAGGCTATGGCAGCGACGTCGCGGCACGCACGCTCGAGGCGCATGGCATAAAAGACTTTATGGTGGAGATCGGCGGCGAGGTGGTCACCAAGGGGCACAACCCGAAAGACGCCCTCTGGCGCATAGGACTCACCAAACCTACCGACGACAGCCTGGCCGTGGAAGGCGAGCTGCAGACAGTGCTCACCGTCGGCGACATGGCGATGGCCACCAGCGGCAACTACCGCCGCTTCTATTATAAGGGTGGACGGAAATATGCCCACACCATCGACCCTCGCACGGGCTACCCCGTGCAGCACGAGCTGCTCTCGGCAACGGTCATCGCCGACCGCTGTGCCGTTGCCGATGCCTATGCCACGTCGTTCATGGTGCTAGGACTGGAGAAGTCGAAGGCGCTCCTCAGCCGTCACCCAGAGATGATGGCCTACCTCATCTATACCGATCAGCAGGGCGAGCTGGCCGTGTGGCACTCGCCGGGACTGAAGATCGAGGACTGACAGGATAAAGGCTGTAACGATGACTCGACCTGACGCGACAAGGGCCCAGCTGCAGATCTACGAGCAGCTGCTGCGCTTCCAGCTGTTCCAGGGGCTCAGCCGTGCTGAGCTGCTGCAGATGGCTGGCAACACGAAGTTTGGCTTTCTCAAGGAAGACAGTGCGAAGGAGGTGGCCCGCGAAGGCACGCCCTGCCGACAGCTGCACTTCCTCGTCAGCGGCAGCCTGACGGTCAGCACACGTAGCGACGACGGAGGCTATGAGGTCAGCGAGCAGCTCGCCGCACCATGGGCATTGCAGCCCGAGGCCCTCTTCGGCGCAGAGCCCCGCTACAGCAGCACCTACCGCACATCGTCGTCCTGCCACTTCATCACGCTGTCGAAAGACGAGGTGCTGCGCCTCGTCGACGACTTCCTCGTCATCCGCATCAACATGCTGAACATACTGTCCACCATCGCCCAGCGGCACTCGCATCTCCCCTGGCGCAGCACGCCGCAGACGCTTCGTGAGCGCTTCGTGCGTTTCGTGCTCGCCCATACCGTCTATCCGGCAGGAAGGAAGGAGCTGCGCATCCTGATGCAGCGCCTGGCCGACGAGCTTGGCGACAGCCGTCTCAACGTGTCGCGCATGCTCCATCAGCTAGCCTCAGAAAACATGCTGCAGATGCACCGCGGGCGAATCGTGATTCCCCTGCTGGAGCATCTGCTGCAAGCGAAATAATTTCAAAAGTTCGAGATCCCGAGGCCCCGAAAGCCCCTTAGTCCGTGATCAGGCACTCGCCTGTCATGTCCTTCGGCTGCTCCAATCCCATGATGTGGAGGATCGAGGGAGCGACGTCGGCCAGACGGCCGTCGCGAACAGTGGCCGAGTTGTTGTTCGTCACATAGATGAAAGGCACGGGGTTCAGCGAGTGAGCCGTGTTGGGCGTGCCGTCGGCGTTGATGGCATTGTCGGCATTACCGTGGTCGGCAATGATGATAGCCTCGTAGTCGTTGGCCTTGGCAGTCTCGATGACCTCGCGTACGCAGTTGTCGACGGCATGCACAGCCTTGGCGATGGCGTTATAGACACCGGTGTGGCCCACCATGTCGCCGTTGGCGAAGTTCACCACGATGAAGTCGTACTGCTGTGTGCCGATGGCGCTGACGAGCTTGTCCTTCACCTCGTAGGCGCTCATCTCGGGCTTCAGGTCGTAGGTG
>CAMNHM010000162.1 GCA_946539475.1 uncultured Prevotellaceae bacterium
GGACACACGGATTTTCAGTCCGATGCTCTACCAACTGAGCTAAGGCACCATTGTCAGGTTGCATTCCTTTCGTTTGCGGGTGCAAAGGTACGAACATTTTTCCGTTCCACCAAACTTTTTCGTGTTTTTTTTCAAAAAAAGTAGAAAATAGTCTTTTACAGCGGGTTCCACCCCTGCGCTTTGAGCTCAAACTCCTGATTGTCGCGGGTGACGAGCATCACGCCGAGCGCTGGTTCGGTGATGTGGCCGATGAGGTGTACATCCTCTATCTGCCCGATGCGCTCATGGTCGCCGATGGGCACGGTGAAGAGCAGTTCGTAGTCCTCGCCGCCGTTGAGGGCACAGGTGGTGACGTTCATGTTCATCTCCTCAGCCATTACGGCGGTCTGGTAGTCGATGGGGATGCGGTTCTCGAAGATGCGGCAACCCACGCCCGACTGTCGGCAGATGTGCATGAGCTCGGAGGAGAGGCCGTCGCTGATGTCCATCATGGCGGTGGGACGGATGCCTGCCTCGCGGAGCCGCTGGATGATGTCGCCTCGGGCTTCGGCCTGCAACTGGCGCTGCAGGAGGTACTCCTTGCCGGAGAAGTCGGGCTGGAAATCCTTCAGGGATGCGAGCTGGGTGTTGAGTGCTCCGACTTTCTGGCTGTCACCCTTGGCTTTGGCCTCGGCAATCTTTTTCTGCAGGTCGTCCACCTGTCCGTAGTAGACCGATTTCTCCCGTTCGAGCAGTTGCAGGCCCATGTAGGCGGCTCCCAGGTCGCCGGAGACGCAGACAAGGTCCGTGGGACGGGCACCGTTGCGATAGACGATATCCTCGTGTCGGGCCTCGCCGATACAGGTGATCGAGATGGCCAGTCCGGTGTAGCTGCTGGTGGTGTCGCCACCGACGATGTCGACGCCCCATTTCTCGCAGGCCAGTCGGAGTCCGGTATAGAACTCCTCCATGTCCTCCACTTTAAAGCGCTTGCTGATGGCCAGCGAGACGGTGATCTGTCGGGGTGTGCCGTTCATGGCGAAGACATCGCTGATGTTGACCATGGCCGACTTATAGCCCAGGTGGCGCAGGTCGGTGTAGGTCAGGTCGAAGTGTACGCCCTCCATGAGCAGGTCGGTGGTGACGAGCACCTCGGTGTCGGGGTAGGAGAGTACGGCACAGTCGTCGCCCACGCCTTTCCGGGTGGAGGGGTTCTTGGCGACGAGGTCTTTGGTGAGGCGGTCGATGAGTCCGAACTCGCCTAATGATGATATTTCCACGATTCTTTCTGTTTTTGGGGATTATTTGAAGCTGATGGTCAGAGGTTTCTCCTCCGACTTGTCGGCACGGCGTACCTTGGTCTCGCTCTTGCCGGTGGCCAGGATGCTGTTCCTGGAGTTTTTCAGCACGTAGTTTCTGATGGTCTCGTTGAAGGTCTCCTCGCCGTCGAGCATGAAGCTCACCTTGACGGGCAGGGCATAGGTGGCCTGCCTGACTGCGGGGCTAAGTCCTTCTACCTCGTAGAGGCGGGCTGCGTCTTTCTCGGTGGTGATGACCAGCCTCGGTTGGGGCAGGGCCTCGAAGGCCTCGTTGATGCGGCGGATATCTTTCCGGCTGAACCTGTGGTGGTCGGCGAAGGCCATGGGGGTGATGGAGGCCGGCGTGGCTTCGTTCTGGATGTCGAGCAGCATCTGCTTGGGCGAGGCGATGCCCGTGAGCAGCAGCACGTGGCGGCCTGCGAGGCAGTCCAGGGGTGCTTCGGCATCTTCTGCCAGGGGGCAGCCTTCACTGAACACGGGTCGCGGGGCGTCGTAGCTGAATGTGGTGAAGAAGAGCTTCTGGTAGGGGTAGAGGTTCATCTGCTTGGTCAGCACGCGGAAGTCCATGGGCGTCAGCGTCTTGGGACACTTGGTGACGATGACGATGTCGGCCCTGTCCTTGCTCTTGAGGGGCTCGCGGAGTCGTCCGGCAGGCAACAGCATGTCATGGATGATGAGTCGGTGGTGGTCTACGAGCAGGATGTTGATGCCGGGCTTCACGTAGCGGTGCTGGAAGGCATCGTCGAGCAGGATGACGTCGGTGCCGCTGGTCTCATCGGTACTGAGCAGCGTCTCGATGCCGTGGGTGCGCTTCTTGTCGACGGCCACGGCAATGTCGGGGAACCGATGCTTGATCTGCCACGGCTCGTCGCCCAGCAGCCGCATGGGAGTGTCGGACGTGGCCAACAGGAATCCGTGGCTCTTGCGCTTGTAGCCCCGGCTGAGCACGGCCACCTTCAGCCGGTCTTTCAGCAGGGCGGCGAGATACTCCACGTGGGGGGTCTTGCCCGTACCGCCCACGGTGATGTTGCCCACCGAGATGACGGGTACGGCATACGTCCGGCTCTTCAGGACACCTGCCTCGAAGAGCATGTTCCTGAAGGCTACGCCGGCGCCGTAGAGCCAACTCAGCGGCAGCAGCTTCTTGTTGAGACGGATGAGACTTTCTGACACGTTTCTCTCTCTAATCTGTTACTTGACTCGGATATCGTCGAGCAGGCGGGCCTGGATGCGACTGCTGTTCTGGAGGTCGCTGCGCACCTGCATCAAGGGTTCGTAGAGGTCGCCGAGCAGGGCCTTGAGTTCGGCCTGCAGCTTGCCGTCGAGGTAGGTGCCCTTCTGCTTACTGCCGAAGAGCTGGTCTGTCCAGTCGCTCTTGCCGGGGTAGGTCTCGGTGTGGTACTCCTTGAGCTTGGCCAGCTGGGCGGCCTTCTTCACAGCGTCGTCGAGGCTGCCGAGCTGGTCTACGAGCTTGATCTTCAGGGCGTCGGAGGCCAGCCATACACGGCCCTGGGCGATGCTGTCGACATCGGCGGGCTTGATGCCGCGGCCCTCGGAGACGATGCGGAGGAAGTCCTGATAGCCACGGTCCACGTGGGTCTGCAGGTACTTCATGATCTCTTCGTTGTCCTTGCCTAATATGAGGTCTTCTTCGAAATGGGTATACTTATTGGTGGCCACTCCGTCGAAGGTGACGCCGAGCTTGTCCTGTACCAGTCCGCTGAAGTTGGGGACCAGTCCGAAGATACCGATGGAGCCGGTGATGGTGGTGGGCTCGGCGAAGATGTAGTTGGCGGGCGAACTGATCCAGTAGCCGCCCGAGGCGGCTGCGCCTCCCATGGAGACGACGATGGGCTTCTTGGCCTTGACGAGCTTCACGGCGTGGCGGATCTGCTCGGAGGCCACGGCACTGCCGCCGCCGGAGTTGACGCGGAAGACGACGGCCTTCACGTCGTCATCGTCGGCCAGCTTCCTCAGGTCCTGGGCCGTGGTCTTGCCCACGATGCTGTGGCCACCGCCGTCGAGCAGGTTCAGGGCCTCGTTGTCCACGATACTGCCGTAGGCGTAGTAGATGGCTATCTTCTCGCCGTCGCTCTTGTCCTTCGACTTCACGTTGAGCATCTCCGAGAGTGTCAGCTGGGGGATGTCGTCGTCATCGTCGAGCTTCAGGCGCTTCTTGATCTCGGCCTTGATCTCCTCGGGGTAGAGCACCTTGTCGACGAGCTTGGCCTTCACGTAGTCGTTGACACTGGCCAGGGCCATGATGCTGTCGCTGGCCAGCTGGTCGAGCTGTTCGGCCTTCACCTTGCGGCCCTCGGCCATCTCCTTGAGCCAGTAGCGCCAGATGCCGCTGGTGTAGGCCATGCGCTGCTCGCGGTCGTAGTCGCTCATGCTGGTCTGGATGTTGCGCTCCACGGCACTCTTGTACTTGCCCACCTTGGCCACCTGGTACTTCACGCCGAGCTTGTCGTACAGGCCCTTATAGTATTCGCCCTTCACGCCGAGACCCTTGAAGTCGATCATGCCCTCGGCATTCAGGTAGATATTGTCGGCCACCGATGCCACGTAGTAGGCACCCTGCAGGTACTGGTCGGCATAGGCCACGATCCACTTGCCGCTCTTCTTGAAGTCCTTCAGGGCGTCGCGCAACTGCTGGGCCGTGGCGGGCGAGTCGAAGGTGACGGTACCGCCCTCCAGATAGATGCCCTTCACGTCCTCGTTGTCCTTGGCCTTGCGGATGGCCTTGACGAGGTCGTCCAGACCCATGGCGCTCATGTCGGCGGCTCCCATGAGTGCATCCAGCGGACTGCCTCCCTCGGCACGCTCGTCGACGGTGCCGGAGAGCGAGATGACGAAGACGCTGTTGTCCTTGACTTTCGTGGAGGCCGACTCACTGGCCACCATCCCCACGAGGGAGATGACCATGAACAGGCCGCTGAGCGTGATGAAGATTGCGATGCCACAGATGGTGGCGAGTGTCATTTTAAAGAACTGTTTCATACACCTTATTTATAATATAGTCATTGTAATTGGCGACAAAGATAGGTATTTTTTTTGAATTGGTGAAAAAATCTTGCTTTTTTCTTTGGTTATTGGCCGAAATATCTTAATTTTGCAGGGATGAAACGGTTATTGTACATATTTGCGGTCGTCAGCCTGCTCTGCGGATGCGTCGTCGACGAGTCGGGCGAACGGGACGCCGGCTCCGACGAAGGATCAGTCGTCAGGGTGGGGGACAAGCTGCCCCGCTTCTCCGTCGAGGTGACCGACGGTCTGATGCGCTGGCAGTTCTCCTCCGTCAGTCTCGGAGGCCCCACGGTGATTGTCTTCTTCAACACCGGGTGTATCGACTGTCAGCGGGAGTTGCCAGAACTCAATGACTACTACTTGCGCCACCGGTCCGACCCCGGGTTCAGCATGATTGCCATCGCCCGCGAGGAGTCGGAGGAGAGCATCGCCGCCTTCTGGCAGGCTCATCAGCTCGCCATCCCTTATTCCCCCCAGCCAGACCGCAGCATCTATAACCTCTTCGCGCTCAGCACTATCCCTCGTGCCTACCGGTGCACCGCCGACGGAACCGTCGTGTGGATGGGCATCGAGAATTTTGATATCGGTGAGTGATGAATGTAATGGGACTTAAATGTTATTCTGTTTCTGTAAAATGAACTCCAATTCACTATATTTCCTTTAAACTTCCAAGGGTGTCTCGTATTTTTTGCATGCAGCGGCGAAGTTCGGAAGAATTCCGCCGCTATTGTTTGGCAGATTAAGGAATTTGTTGTATCTTTGCGGCAAAAAGAGGAATACTTTAACAGACATACTAACAAAACAGATG
>CAMNHM010000163.1 GCA_946539475.1 uncultured Prevotellaceae bacterium
CCCAAGGCCTACTGCTTAGAAGGCAGTTGCTCTATCCAGCTGAGCTACGGAACCCCTTTGCCTGGGTGCAAGGGCGAAAAATTGCGCTCTTGCGCTAGGCGGGTGCAAAGGTAGTCATTTTTTGCGATATGGCCAAATTTTTAGGCCTTAAATCTGATGTATGCCCTGTCGTCGAAGGAATTATAGCCGCGGGCGAAGGCTTTGGTGGCCTTGAAGGCCTGGATGTTCAGCGGGTCGGCGATGCGCTGCTCCTCGAGTCGCCGCTCGCTCTCGTCGAGGGTGGGGCAGAGGAAGGGGTAGCCGTCGGAGGCCAGCACGATGTCGCAGGGCTGGAAGCTGAGGGTGATGGTTCGCACGTGGCGCTCGGCCACGGGGAATCCGTCGACGACGCTGTACGTCAGGTTCTGCTGCCGCATGGTCTGCAGCATGCGTGGTATGATGGCCTGTCGGGCGGTGTCGTCGGTGAGGAAGTGGTCCCAGGGCTTGGGGCTGGCGGCGATGATGGCTGCGCGTGCCTCGGCCAGCTCTTGCTCGTAGGGCTTGGGGTTGTCGTAGTGGCAGTCGCCGACGAGGCACTGGCAGTCGCCCACCATCCATATCTCGCGCCGCAGTCGTGAGAAGACGATGCAGCTGGCCGTGAGGCGGTCTTCGGGGTGAAGGGCCAGGTGGTCGAGGCAGTCCTTGCGGTAGCGTCGGCGGATGGCCTGCGTCGCTCCTTTGCAGAACTGGCTGACGCTGCTCTGTGCGGGCATCCGCCGTATGTAGTCGGCAATGGTGAGCATGGCCAGCTCGCCGTTGGAGTGGCGTCGGAGCGATAGGTCGCGGTGGCATTGGCGCTGGCTCTTCGACGTGGAGCCGTCGATGACGGCTATGAAGTCAGCGGTGACGACGATTCCGTCCTCGCTTCTCTTCGCGGGGTCCTTCGGTATGACGGTCTGCTCGATGATGGTCATGGGTCGGGGGTTGAGGTTTGTCGGGCTGTCGGGGTGAGCCTAGCAGCCGTGGTATGAGGTCGGCGCGCCCTATGCGCCGCAGGCTCTGCTCGATGCCGCGGCGCTCCTCGGGCTTGTACCAGAAAAAGTACTGGCGCTGTGCGAGCTTCTCGCGCGCTGTACGGGCCGAGTAGACGGGCTCCAGCGTGTAGGGGTCGTAGCCGGTGTACCAGGTCTCGGTGGCGATGGTCATGGGGGTGGGTGTGAAGTCCTGCACCTGCTCTAGCTGGAAGTCCATCTGCTTGGTCAGTACGGCCAGCTGTGCCATGTCGTCCTCGCGGCAGCCGGGGTGTGAGGAGATGAAGTAGGGTATGATCTGCTGTCGTAGGCCCTCCTCGCGGCAGATGCGGTCGAAGGTGCGCTTGAACTGCTGAAAGAGGCTGAACGACGGCTTCCGCATGAGCCGCAGCACGCTGTCGCTGGTGTGCTCGGGTGCCACCTTCAGTCGTCCGCTGACGTGTCGGGTGATGAGCTCGCGGGTGTACTGCTCGGCGGCGCGGTTGGTAGGCTCATCGCTGCTGTGGTGGAGCAGCAGGTCGTAGCGCACGCCGCTGCCGATGAAGCTCTTCTTCACCTCGGGCAGGGCGTCGACGGCGTGGTAGACGTCGAGCAGCGGCTGGTGATTGGTGTCGAGGTTGGGGCATATCTGCGGATGGATGCAGCTGGGGCGGCGGCATCGCTCGCAGGCTTTCGGGTTGCGCCCGTGCATGCCGTACATGTTGGCCGAGGGCCCTCCGAGGTCGCTGAGATAGCCTTTGAAGTCGGCCATCTGTGCTACCTGTTGCACCTCGCGGAGTATGCTCTCCTTCGATCGGCAGACGACGAACTTTCCCTGGTGGGCTGAGATGGTGCAGAAGGCGCATCCGCCGAAGCATCCGCGGTGGAGGTTGACGGAGTGCTTGATCATCTCGTAGGCGGGTATGCGCTTGCCTTTGTACTTGGGATGTGGCAGGCGGGTGTAGGGCAGGTCGAAGGAGGCGTCGAGCTCGGCGCTGGTCATCGGCGGGTAGGGTGGGTTGACGATGACATAAGCTCCCCCTACGGCCCCCGAGGGGGCTTCAATTGTTTTGCTGGTGGGTATTGTAGCCCCCTCGGGGGCAGAATGGGGGGCTGGGACTTCTTGCAGCAGTCGGCTGGCGTGGATCATGTTCGACTGCTCCTCGATGTGCCTGTAGTTCTCGGCTTGTGCGCGTTTGTCGCGGAGGCATTCTTCGTGCGAGTGGAGCACGATGTCGTCGGGACGGATGCCCCCCGGAATGCGGTCGGCGCTTCTGAGGACGACGGTCTGCGGCAGGTCGTCGATGTCGCTGATGTGCTCGCCCTCGCTGAGCCGGCGGGCGAGCTCTACGATGGTCTTCTCGCCCATGCCGTAGCTGATGATGTCGGCGGGCGCGTCGCAGAGGATGCAGGGTCGCAGGCGGTCCTGCCAGTAGTCATAGTGGGTGAGCCGTCGCAGGCTGGCCTCGATGCCTCCGAGCACGATGGGCACGTCGGGGAATAGCTGCCGGAGGATGCGTGAATAGACGATGGTTGGGTACTCCGGCCGCATGTCGTGTCGGCCGTCGGGCGAGTAGGCGTCTTCGGAGCGCAGCCGTCGCGCGGCGGTGTACTTGTTGACCATCGAGTCCATGCACCCTGGTGAGATGCCGAAGAAGAGTCGCGGTCGGCCCAGCTTGCGGAAGTCGCGGAAGTCGCCGTGCCAGTCGGGCTGCGGCACGATGGCCACTCGGTAGCCAGCTGCCTCCAGTGTCCGCCCGATGACTGCCGCTCCGAACGACGGGTGGTCGACATAGGCGTCGCCCGAGAACAGGATCACGTCGACGCTGTCCCATCGTCGCAGCTCCAGCTCCTTCTTCGTCGTCGGGAGGAAGTCGGTCAGTAGATGTTCATTCCTCATTCCCTGAGTAAGTTTCTACGAATAGCTGGCAGAGCTGCTGCAGGCCGAAGGCTTTCATGTTGGGATTGTAGACGACGTCGAGGCACAGGTCGAGCAAGTCTTTGTCGCGCCCGGCATCCGACTCCAGCAGCGAGCGGATGTTGAGCTTCAGCTTGTCGAGCACCTGCTCGTCGATATATCCGTGGGAGTCGACGAGGTCGCGCAGCAGCTGATATTTCTCCAGCGTCTGCAGATGGCGTTCGGTCACTTCGATGCTTCTTGTGCCTGTGGGGTTCGCTTGAATCTTTGCCATAGTGTTCGGATGTTTTTAGTTCGGTATTAAATAATTGAGTATTCCGTTCATGAGGGAGGCCCTGAGACTCTTGTCGGTGATGCACTCAAAGGGGAATCCCATGGTGAAGGCGCGATAGTCCTGGCCGCCATAGGCCACTGCTGCGCTGGTGCCGTTGGCATAGACCATGGCGGGGAATGCTGCCTGGTCTGACGGCATGAGCACGTCGGTGCGTGTGGCGGCATAGTGCTGCTCGTTGAGCTGGTGGTGGAAGCTGAACGACGTGCCGAGGCCGGTGACGAGTCCGCTGGGCTCGCGGTAGTCGGCGGGGCTGTTCACCTTCAGCACGTCGGCCAGGAACTGCCGCTCGGCCGGCTCTCGCATGTCGGTGCCGATATATGCGCCGCTGGTGAAGAGGCGTCCGTGGGCGGCGACGTACTGCCGCAGCTGCTGCTGCAGGGCCGGGCGGAACGTCTTGTAGCCGACGAGGCTGTAGCCGTCGTTGCGCTCCAGTCCCAGCAGGAGGTCGACTACGGCGTAGCGGCTCAGCTGCAGCTGTCCGCTCTCCACGGCCTGTGCCGATGTGCTGACCAGGCTGAAGCGCCCCGTGGCAGCGATGGCCTCGGCATGCGTGCGTACATAGTTGAAGTCGTTGCCGGCGATGATCTTTCCTGCCAGCTCGCTGCTGGAGAATCCCAGTCCCGTGGAGTCTTCGATGCCAATCTTCGTGGTGTCGAATACGAGCTGGCGGCCCAGCCATCCGGCGGTGCGCCCGTAGGTGACGCCAGGGTCCTCGTCGATGTCGAAGCCCTGTCCGTGGCGGCTGATGGCGGGTGAGGCCAGGCGGTGGAAGCCGTTGACGATCATGGCCCTGTAGGGGGCGTCGGGGTTGTAGTAGGCCGACAGCACCTCAGTAGGGAAGCTCCTGCCGCCCTCGTTGACGGCCCTCACCTGGAAACTGTAGAGCACGCCGGGCTGCAGGCGTACGTTGCACGACGTGCCGCGCAGCATCGTCCCGTTGTCGAAGCCGCCGTCGCCCTGCGCTATATAGAGGATGTAGCCCGTCGGCTCCGACGACTTCTCCTGAGCGTCGATGAGCCCTTGCCAGCTGAGGCGCACCTCGCCCCGCTTGTCGGTAAACTCGATGTGGAAATGGTCGGGCGCCAGCGGCGTGACGGTATATTTGTCGCCGTGGTGGGAGGCAACGTAGCGCAGCAGCGTCTTGTAGATGGAGCGGGCCATCCAGAAGCGGAAGTTGGGGTCTTGCCCATAGCGCATGTCGCCGAAGTTCTGGTGCGACATCGTCTCGAGGATGGCGCTGGGCACGACGGGCAGGCGCGTCTCGGAGTAGTTGCGGTCGTAGAGCTTGCGCAGCTTCCATTCGCCGAACCGGTACTGCAGGTCGCTGGTGGTGTTGTTCAGCAGGTCGGTGGCCAGCTCTTTCGATGCCTCGCGGCTGAGTCCCGTGGCCAGCGTGCTGGGGCCGTAGCCGGTGGTGCAGATAGAGAGCGTGCCGTAGACACCGAGCCCGGTGTCGGTGTATCCGGCATCGCTGTGTATTGCCAGCGACAGCTCGATGGGCACGTGACGCCCTGCCGAGTCGGGGGCATAGCAGGAGCCGCCGGCGAGGAGGTTGGTCATGTAGGAGCGGACGTTGATGTCGTCGGCATAGTCGTTCTGTCCCTCGCGGAAGCTGTAGACGTTGTAGGGCATTCCTGCCCACTGGGCATAGTAGCGCGCTCCCTCCAGGCAGCGCGGATAGCCGCTGACGCTGCCTCCGCGCGAGATGTTGCCCATACCGCCGCCGAAGCGCACGGCGTCGGTGGTGACCATGCCGCGGCTGCTGCTGAGGTTGGACACGACGACGCGGTTGGCTGGCGACAGGCCGGCGTCGAAGTCGAACGTGCCGAGGTAGACCCACGTCGAACCGCCCATCTGCTGGTTG
>CAMNHM010000164.1 GCA_946539475.1 uncultured Prevotellaceae bacterium
CAAGTTCAGAATAGGCCTTAACGTCATATCGTCAATTCGTCAATTCGTCATTTTGCTGAAGGTGCAAATCTTTCGGAACCCCTGTGTTTATACCATGAGCGCGCGATTTTGGGGGAATCCGGGTCAGTCCGAAAACTTGGTTGACTGTTGGTGCTGCAGCTCCCCTCCCCTACAAGGGAGGGGAGCTCCATGCGGATTGTCTGCAACTGGGTTTTAGGACCGATCCAAAATTGGGCTGGTTGACGGTGGCGTACTATTTCTGGAACTGCTTCTTGCGTAGTTCGAAGGAGTCGGTGAGGTATTTCTCGCGGACGATCTGGTTGGAGGCAAGCTCCTCGGGGGTGCCCTGGAAGAGGATGCGGCCCTCGAAGAGGAGGTAGGCACGATCGGTGATGGCGAGCGTCTCGTCGACGTTGTGGTCGGTGATGAGGATGCCGATGTTGCGGTCCTTCAGCTTCCAGACGATCTGCTGGATATCCTCAACGGCGATGGGGTCGACGCCGGCGAAAGGCTCATCAAGCATGATGAACTTCGGCTCGATGGCCAGACAGCGGGCAATCTCGGTGCGCCGTCGCTCGCCGCCAGAGAGCTGGTCGCCCTTGTTCTTGCGCACCTTCTCCAGGCGAAACTCTGCGATGAGGCTCTCCAGTTTCTGCAGCTGATAGGGTCGTGGCTTGCCGGTCATCTCGAGGACGGAGAGGATATTGTCCTCGACGCTCATCTTGCGGAAGACGGAAGGCTCCTGGGCAAGATAGCCGATGCCGGCGCGGGCGCGCTTGTAGACGGGAAAGTCGGTGACCTCCTTGTCGCCGAGGTAGATGTGTCCGCCGTTGGGCAGCACGAGGCCCGTCGTCATATAGAAGGAGGTGGTCTTGCCGGCGCCGTTGGGCCCGAGGAGTCCTACGATCTCGCCCTGGCGCACGTTGAAGCTGACGTCGTTGACGACGGTGCGCTTGCCATAACGCTTGATGAGTCCCTCGCTGCGCAGCACAATGGGTTCTGCCGTCGGCGTATCGTCGACGGGTGTGGCGGGAGCCACGATGTCGTTCTCTTCCATGCTCATAAGTTACAATTTGGCTGCAAAGTTAGCAATTAACTCAGAGAAATCAAAAGAAATCGACATTTCTTTGAATTGTTTAACGCCTTCAGCCTCCGATGAGCTCAAGCAGCTTCTTGTCGGTGGCATCACCCTCGGCGGCGCCCTTCTTGATGTCCTCGAGCATCTCGGCACCGTGCTTCTTGCCGCCGATGGCACGCTTGACCCACATCTTGGCCTTCTTCTCGTCGACGGCGACGCCCTTGCCCTTGATGTAGCTGCGCGCCATCTGGTACTCAGCCTTGTAGAAGCCCTGGTCGGCCGACTTGCTGTACCACTTGAAGGCTTCCTTGTTGTCCTCGGCAACGCCGTGGCCCTTGTCGTAGCAACGGCCCATGCGGTATTGCGCTTTCTTGTGCCCTTTCTCGGCAGCGGGGCGCAGCTTGACGATGGCTGCGGTGTAGTCCTTGGCGTCGTAGAGCGCCTTGCCCTCTGTGTAGAGCGTCTCAATGTTCTGTGCGCCTGCCGTCATGCTGAGCATTAGTGCAAGCAGAAGGAGTAGTCTTCTCATCTTGTTGTCGTTTTGGTCGTATTTAGCGGGACAAAGTTACAAATAAATCCGTAAAGAGGCTGTTGTTTTACAATTTTTTTGTATCTTTGCAGCAAAAATGTAACATTATGGCAAATCTAGTAGCTATCGTGGGTCGTCCCAACGTGGGGAAATCGACCCTTTTCAACCGTCTGACGAAGAGCCGGCAGGCTATCGTCAGCGACGAGGCGGGCACGACACGCGACCGTCAATATGGCAAGTGTGACTGGAACGGACGCGAGTTCTCGGTGGTCGACACCGGAGGATGGGTCGTCAACAGCGACGACATCTTCGAGGAGGAAATCCGCAAGCAGGTGCTTGTCGCCACGGAGGAGGCCGACCTGGTGCTGTTCCTCTGCGACATCAAGAACGGTGTCACCGACTGGGACGAGGACGTGGCTCAGATTCTCCGGCGCTCGAAGCTGCCGGTGATCCTCGTGGCAAACAAGGCCGACGACGGCAAGGATCTCTACGGGCAGTACGACTTCTATCGCCTGGGGCTTGGCGACCCCTTCTGCGTGAGTGCCGCCACCGGCAGCGGCACGGGCGACCTGCTGGACAAGGTGTTGGAGATGTTGCCCGAGAAGAAGGACGACGGTGCTGAGGAGGGCATCCCCCGTTTCGCTGTCGTAGGGCGTCCCAATGCCGGCAAGTCGAGCCTGATCAATGCCTTCATCGGCGAGGAGCGCCATATCGTGACGGATATTGCCGGTACGACGCGCGACTCGATCTATACCCGCTACGACAAGTTCGGCTTCGACTTCTACCTCGTCGACACGGCTGGCATACGCCGTAAGAATAAGGTGACGGAGGACCTTGAGTTCTACTCCGTCATGCGCAGCATACGCGCCATCGAGAACAGCGATGTCTGCATCCTGATGATCGACGCTACACGAGGCATCGAGTCGCAAGACCTGAACATCTTCCAGCTCATCCAGAAGAACTCGAAGGCGCTGGTGGTAGTAGTGAACAAATGGGACCTCGTGGAGGACAAGTCGCAGGTGGTGATCGACACCTTCGAGACGGCCATCCGCGAGCGTATGGCACCCTTCCGCGACTTCCCCATCATCTTTGCCTCGGCGCTGACGAAGCAGCGCATCTTCCGCGTGATCGAGACGGCGAAGCAGGTCTACCTGAATCGCAAGGCGCGCATCGGCACGACGAAGCTCAACGAGGTGATGCTGCCTATCATCGAGGCCACGCCGCCACCTTCGATTAAGGGTAAGTACATCAAGATCAAGTACGTGAGTCAGGTGCCCGACACGCAGATTCCTACTTTCATCTTCTATGCGAACCTGCCGCAATACGTCAAGGAGCCCTACAAGCGTTTCCTCGAGAATAAGATTCGCGAGAACTGGACGCTCACTGGCACGCCCATCAACGTCTTCATCCGCCAGAAATGAGCCACGGATTTTTACGGACTTTGGCGCGTCGGAGGCTTTTGGGGCCACGGACTTCCACGGACATTTACGGACACCTTTGCGATATGCGCAGCAGCTTATACAGTCCGCTTAAGTCCGTGATAGTCCGTGGCAGGAGTTTGGGCGGAGTGATGTGTGGCCTTGTGAGTTTGTTGCTGCTGACGGCATGCGGGGGAGGTGCGAAGGAGGACAACTCGCCCGAGTTCCAGGCATCGCTGGCAGCAAAGCAATACTACGAGGCCCTCTACGTCGGCAATCGGGCGGAGACATTCCTTAATGGACGCGCAGACGCGCACGCGATGCCCGCCGACTTCCGCCAACAGCTCCTGGAGGACTATGAGGACCACCGTCGTCAGGTGGAGCGCGAGCACCAGGGGGTGAAGGCCGTCGACGTGGTGCGTGCAGAGATGGATTTGTCGCTAGGCCTCATGCAGGTATTCCTGTC
Organism: uncultured Prevotellaceae bacterium; assembly: GCA_946539475.1. Next base: position 3,492 of record CAMNHM010000164.1, read on the forward strand.
CTTCACCTATGCCGACGGCCAGCATGAGGAGGTCGTCGTACCGATGATAGTCGATGGCGACGGCCGTTGGCGCATGAAATAGTTTCAAAGTGTAATGCAGCGTTGATATGGAAGAGAAAATTCAGATATGTCCTCATTGCGGACGCGAGGTGAGCAGCTCCGACGTCGACTGTCCCCATTGCGGGCGTCCCGTCGTCATCAGGGCACGCAAGGCAGCGCCGAAGCCGAAACCGACGCCGACGACGTCGGAAGCCCCCGTGGGCAAGAGTAAGCGGATGCTACGCTGGGCAGTGCTATTACTGCTGGTTGCCATCATCCTTTATGGCACGTATGAACTGCTGGGATAGCCTCCCGTAGGATGCTGGCGTTTACGAGTTGCCGGGATGCGCCAGCGTTGCCTGTCGCATTTCTTTCAGCAGGTTGCTGGCAAAGATGAAGTCGGTGAGCTCCTGATTGGGCGAGTTCATCACCTCGCTGGACACGCCCTGCCACTCCTTCCTACCCTCATGGATGAAGAGAATATTCTCGCCAATACCCATCACGGAGTTCATGTCGTGGGTATTGATGATTGTTGTCATGCGATACTCGTGAGTGATGGAGTGGAGCAGCTCGTCGATGACGAGGCTCGTCTTCGGGTCGAGGCCAGAGTTTGGCTCATCGCAAAAGAGGTACTTCGGGTTGAGGGCGATGGCGCGGGCGATGGCCACACGCTTTTGCATGCCGCCCGAAATCTCGCCGGGGTACTTCGCCTCGGCTTCGACCAGGTTCACACGGTCGAGACAGTCCTGAGCCCTCCGTTGCCGCTCGCGTAGCGTCATCGACGAGAACATGTCGAGCGGGAACATCACATTCTCCAGGACTGTCAGCGAGTCGAAGAGGGCGGCACTCTGGAAGATCATTCCCATCTCACGCCGCATCAGCACTTTCTCGCGCTTCGTCATCGCCACGAAGTCGCGACCGTCGTAGAGCACCTGTCCGCTGGTGGGCTCGAGGAGCCCCACGAGATTCTTCATCAACACGGTCTTTCCGCTGCCGCTGCGCCCAATGATGAGGTTGGTAATGCCGTCCTCGAACGTCGTTGAGATATCCTTCAAGACATCCTTCGTGCCCAGGAGCCGACCGTCGGCCGAGTGCTCCTCAAAACTCTTGCACAGGTTCTTTACCTCTATCATGACAGCAGCTGCGTTAAGAACACGTCACTAAAAAGAATCAGCACGCTCGACGACACGACGGCATTGGTAGAGGCCTTACCGACATTGACGCTGCCGCCCTCGACGGTATATCCGCAGAAGGCAGGCACGCTGCTGATGATGAAAGCGAAAAACTGGCTCTTGATGATCGACATCCACAGGAACCAGGGCACGAAGTCGTGCTGCAAGCCCACGGTGAGGTCGTCAGGGGGCATGATATGCCCGATGTAGGCCGTGCCATAAGCGCCCAGCACACCCATTGCCGACGAGAAGATGACGAGGAAGGGCATGATCGTCAGCAGTCCCAGGATTTTCGGCAGGATGAGGTAGCAGGCAGAGTTGACACCCATGATGTCGAGGGCGTCAATCTGCTG
>CAMNHM010000165.1 GCA_946539475.1 uncultured Prevotellaceae bacterium
CCGCAACTACCATCCCTCGCGCGCCGTCCTCTTCGTCAAAGGGCGAGTGAGCGAGAAGGAGATAGAGAGCTTGCTGAAAAATGAACATTCAAGGATGTCTTCGCAGACCGAGGAGCCGCCTCTGAGTGACAGCAATCTCGGCGCTTCCCTTTCCGTTCCCTCTCCGTCCACCACTTCCCTTTACACCTACAACCGCTCTACCCATCAGGCTCACGTCATGGTCGGTGCCTGCGGCTACGGTGTCACCGATCCCCGCCATGTCGGTCTGGCCCTACTCTCGAATATCCTGGGCGGCCCGGCCATGAACTCCCGCCTCAGCCTCGCCCTGCGCGAACGCACAGGACTCGTCTACACCGTAGAATCCAACTACACCGCTTACACCGACACGGGTGTCTGGAGCATCTATTTCGGCTGTGACCACGCCGACGTGAAGCGTTGTCTGCGCCTTGTCAACAAGGAGCTCCGCCGCCTCATCGATGCGCCCGTCACCCCTCGCACCCTCGCTGCCGCTAAACGACAGCTGAAAGGACAGCTCGGCATAGCTGCCGACAACTCCGAGAACGTGGCGCTGAGCGCCGCCAAGCAATACCTCCACACACACTACGTCAAGAGCCTCGAACAGCGATTTGCCGAAATCGACACCCTCACCTCCGACCAGCTCCTCGTCATTGCACGGGACATCATGAACCCCGACCGCCTCACGACCCTCATCTATCAATAGGGTGCCCTATTCATTCTTCTACTGATGGGAGTCGGGCACGTGGCATGGCATCAGCCATCGGCATCCATGACGATGCAAACGTCTGACGATACAATAGTCGCTAAAATACGGAGTAGGGGTGGTCAGTCCTCGAAGTCGTAGTGGTCGAGGAGTTTGCCGCACTTGGAGCAGAATACTTCGTGTTTGTAGATGACGCCACCGCAGTCGTTGCAGCGGTAGGTGCGCTCAGCTTTCTTGGGGTTGTCGGTAGTTTCCATTGTAGGGTAAGTATTAGTGAGTAAGATAATCCGTGAGTATTTGTGAGTTTGGATGTCAGTCGAAGACGCGGAACTGGTAGCCTTGGTCGATAAGCCACTGGAGGGCTGAGGGCAGGATCTTCTGGAGCTTGTCGATGCTGCGCAGGGAGTCGTGGAAGGTGATGATGCTGCCGTTGCGGGCGTAGCGCTTCACGTTCTCCAGCACCTCGTCGGCAGTGAGACGGCAGCTGTAGTCGCGGGTGACGAGGTCCCACATGATGATTTGGTAGCCTTGGCGGCGTATGGCCCGGTATTGCAGGGGTCGCATCCAGCCGTGAGGGGGGCGGAAGAGGAAGGAGTGGACAGCGCGCGAATCGTATTTCCCGATGATTTCTTCTGCCTTCTGGGTGTTCTCGAGGTATTTCCACGAGAGCCAGCGGAAGCCGCCGATGTGGTTGTAGGTGTGGTTGCCGATGCGGTGGCCGGCGTCCACAACCTGTTGGAAGATGTCGGGGTGCTTGCGCACGTTGTCGCCGACGACGAAGAAGGTGGCTCGGATGTTGAAGCGTGCCAGCACTTCGAGCACATAGGGTGTCGCCTCTGGTATGGGTCCGTCGTCGAAGGTCAGGTAGACGGCCTTCTCAGACGGATCCATTCGCCAGATGGCGTGTGGGTATATCCACCGCAGGAAGCGGGCTGGCTGCTCGATGATCATTGAAGCGTCATATATAATGTATAATTGATAATGTATAATGTATAATTTTTTACGCCGTTCCGGCGTTTAGGTTTCATCGCATCGGTTTACGCGCCAGCCTAATTATACATTATACATTATCAATTATACATTAAACATTACACATTTAATTAATAGTTGGCTCTTGCCTGGAATTCCGCAAAGTAATTGCGGAGCGCGAGTTCATAGGTGGCACTCTTCTCGGGAGCCGACTGATCGAGGACTTTCAGGGCGTTGGAGAGCTGGATGAGGTAGTAGTAGCACTCGTCGGCGCTGGCCTGCAGGCGGGCGTCGCTGAGTCCGGTGTACCACTCGCAGTATTCGGATGCATTCTGTGCCACGGCCGCTGCGAGTTCTGTGGCTTTCTCCTTGTTGTCGAGGCTGAGCCATGACTGGGCCATTTCGAGCGAGCCGCTCTGGTAGTTGTGGGGCACGGTGGTTGCGGGGATGACCTGTTCGGCTTTCTCCAGCACGGCGCGCGCCTTGTCTGTCTTACCCTCTGCCAGCAGCTGTCGTGCGAGTTGTGCGAAGATGCGTCGGTGGGTCTGACACATGCGCATCACGGTCTCGTCGAGGTAGATGTCGGGGTTGTCGATGCCTCCGAACTTGAAGCGGTTCATGAGGTTGTCGTACATCTTCTCGGTGTCGATGGTCTTGCCGCTGGCCTTGGTGTTGAAGGGCGTGATGCGGTTGGCGAGTCCTTCCTGCACGAAGTTGTCGCCGAGGTTGCCGTAGTTGTCGCGCCCTACCGTCATGGCGACAAAGAGGGGACGTTCCCAGTTGCAGCGGGCCAGCATCTCGTACATCATCATCTCGCTCTTGTAGACGGCACGCTTGCCGCGGAGGTTGATGTGCATGACATCTGGAATGCTGTCGCCGGCAATCATCATACCCGAACGCTTGACAGCTTCCTTGTCGATGGTGATGACGAGGCTGTCGGTGGGGAAGATCTGCATGTCCTTATTGTCGTTCAGGATCCATTTGTCGATGATGGTCGAGAGTTCGTAGGGATTCTCGCCCAGCAGCTGACGTGAGGTGATGGGGTCGTCCTTGTAGTATTCGATGGCTTGTTCCAGAGTGCCCGGGCTGACTCGGATGCCCTCTCGAGTGCCGGCAACGTATTGCAGGCGCGTCCATGATATGGGGACGCTGGGCGAGTCGTAGGCGGGTCGCTTCATCTGATCGATGTACCAGTCGGTCTGCAGGTAGGATAGATTGCAGACGCGTGCATCGGTGCGGAAGCCCTCAGTCTCTTGGTTGTACCAGAGCGGGAAGGTGTCGTTGTCGCCGTTGGTAAAAATGATGGGATTTCCCTGTTGCGGCAGGCTCTGGAGGTAGTTCTGTCCGAAGTCACGGCAGCAGTAGCGTCCGCTGCGGTCGTGGTCGTCCCAGGTCTGAGACACCATCTGCAGGGGCACGAGCAGACAGATCAGCGAGAGGAGTGCCATGGGCAGTGCCTTGCCGGTCTTCTGTCCGAGCCAGTCGGCAATAGCCGCAGCACCGAGTCCAATCCAGATGGCGAAGGCGTAGAACGAACCTGCGTAGGCATAATCTCGTTCGCGCGGTTGGCAGGGTGTCTGGTTCAGGTAGACGACGATCGCGATGCCGGTCATGAAGAAGAGGAAGAAGACCACCCAGAACTGCTTGATGCCGGTGTCTGTGGGGGAGCCGTCAGCGGAGTTCTTGCATGCTTGCCAGAAGAGTCCGAGCAGACCCAGCAGCAGTGGCAGGCAGAAGAAGACGTTGCGTCCCTTGTTCTCGCGCAGTTCGCTGGGCATGCGGCTTTGGTCGCCGAGGCGAAGGGTGTCGAGGAAGGAGATGCCCGTGAGCCAGTTGCCGTGCTCCAGTTCTCCATTGCCCTGAATGTCGTTCTGCCGGCCGGCGAAGTTCCACATAAAGTAGCGCCAGTACATGAAGTTGACTTGATAGGAGAGGAAGAAGCGGATGTTTTCCAGCTGGGTGGGCATTTTCACCATGATGGGCTCGCCACAGCGGTCGAAGGGAATCTGTCTGCCGACGACGCCTCCCAGCCACGACTCGTAGGCCTGCTGGTGTTCTGGACGGTCGCTGTACATACGCGGAAAGAGCATGTTCTGAGCGTAGACGTATTCGATATCGTAGCGCTGGATCTCGTAGCGGTCGGGCTCATCGGGACTGGCCTTTTCTTTGCGCTGGTAGACGGGAGCGCCCTGCTTGGAGACAGGTACGCAGTAGCCGCCTTCAGTCTTCAGGGCTACCTGTGAGTTGTAGCTCTGGCCATAGAAGAGCGGGCGCGATCCGTACTGCTCGCGGTTGAGGTAGGTGCCCAGGGTGAAGATATCCTCGGGTGAGTTCTGGTCCATCGGCGTGTTGGCGGTGGATCGGATGACGATGACGGCATAGGATGAGTAGCCAATCATAATCATCAGCATGCAGAGCAGCGAGGTGTTCATAAGACGGGCGGAGACCAGCAGTTTGCCCTGACGCTTCCAAATGAGCAATCCATAGAGGCCGGCGAGGATGATCAGACCAATGAGAATGCTGGTCCAGCCGTAGCCGTAGAAGGGAATGCCCAGGAGTGCCACACTGACTATATAAGCAATGTTCATGCGCAGCCTGCTGTGTTCGCTCATGGTCTCCCAGATGGCCCAAAGCACTACGGCAATGAGCACGATGATATAGAAGATGAGGCCGGTATTGAAAGGCAGGCTGAGGCTGTTGACAGCCAGCAGCTCGAACCATCCGCCCACCTTGACAATTCCGGGTACGATGCCATAGAGCACGGCAGCCACAAGGACGAAGCTGCCCAGGAGTGCGTAGATGCTGCCCTTCAGGGTGGCGTTGTCTGAGCGCTTGTAGTAATATATAAGTACGAGCGCGGGCAGACACAGCAGGTTCAGCAGGTGGACGCCGATGGAGAGGCCGGTGAGGTAGGCTATGAGGATAAGCCAGCGGTCGGAGTGCGGTTTGTCGGCATTGTCCTCCCACTTCAGCATCAGCCAGA
>CAMNHM010000166.1 GCA_946539475.1 uncultured Prevotellaceae bacterium
GTGTAAGGCTGGTTGCAGGGCAGGAAGGCGATGTCGATATCCTTCAGGTTGGCCATCTCGGGTATGTCCTCGGTGTCGCCTGCGATATAGATGCGCAGGCCGTCGAGTGTGAGCACGTAGCCATTGTCGCGGCCCTTGGGATGCATCTGTTCGCGTCCCGGGGTGGTGTTGTAGGCAGGCACAGCCTCAATCTTGATGTCGTTGCGGTAGATGATGCTGTCGCCATTGGCCATTGGCATGCCGTTCTTGAACATCTGGAACACAGCCTTGTTGAGATAGATGCTCGTGGCGTGGTTGCGGAGGGTCTGCACGGCCTCCAGGTCCCAGTGATCCTTGTGCTCATGGGTGATGAGGATGATGTTGGCCTTCGGATACTGGGCGTAGTCGGTGGCCGGTGTGACAAAGGTGCCCACGGGGTCTACCTGTATCTCGAGGCCGTCGTACTGGATTCGCATACTGGCGTGCTTGATGCACGTGATGGTCACTTTCTTGCCGTTCTTGGTGGTGAACTCGTCCACCTTCTGAGCAGCTTGGCATCCCAGGGTGGCTGTAAGCCCCGCCAGGAGCATGGATAAAAACATTTTCCTCATAATTATTTCAATCTCTCAATCTCTCAATTTCTCAATTTCTCAATCTCTCACAAGTCCAGTCTGACGATGAACCGTGCACCGCCATGGTAGCTGGAGTCAAGCGTGAGACTGCCTCCCAGGCGTTCTGCCATCGTGCGGGCCAGGGGGAGTCCGAGACCGAGACCCTCCTTGAAGGCATCGAGCTTGACGAAGTGCTCGAAGATACGGTCTTCCTCTCCGGCAGGAATACCGTGACCCGTATCCTCGACGACGATGGTCAGCTGCCGTTCGTCGGCGGAGGTCTTCAGGGTGATGCTGCCGCTGGGGGTGTTCTTGATGGCATTGTCGAGCAGTGAGGAGACGATGCGCTTGAACATCTCCTCGCTGGTGTGGAACTTGTAGCCCTCGGGCAGACTGGACTCCAGTTGCAGGTGGGTATCGGGAGCGAGGCGACCCTGACAGTTGTCAATCATCACCTGCAGCAATTTGTCGACCTTGACATCCTCTTCCTTTATGGCCTTGGTGGTAGTGGTCTCGTTGAGCGACAGCTGGAGCAGTTCGTCGATAAGAGTGGTGATGAGGTTGGTGTTCTTCTGCATCGTGGCAGCCAGTTCCTTTCGCTCCTGAGGACTTGCCACGAGGTCGGGATCGGCGATGACCTGTGCGAAGCCGGAGATGATGTTCAGGGGAGTGCGCACCTCGTGGGTGACATTACGGACGAAGGTGGTCTTCATCTTGTCGGCCTCGAGTACACGGTCGTAGGCCTGCTTGAGCTGCTTGACGTGGCGACGTCGGGCCAGCAGGATATAGATCAAAGCGAAGAGCAGGATGAGCAGCAGTGCTACGATGGCACTCAGGAGGATGGTACGGTTGCGTGATATCTCGCGCTCAGCATCGTAGTGCTGTATTTCGTCGTGGATGCCCTGCATGCTGTTGGTGAGTACCACGTTGGCAATGGAGTCGTTGGCGGCATACTGCTGCTGGAGCGACTCGTAGGCCTCTTTCCAGCGTCCTGCCTGCTCGTAGATGACGGTGATGGCCTCGCGCCCGTCCTCGCCGAGTTCCTCCTGGGCAAGCTTGAGGGCTTCGTCCGTCTTGCCGAGATACACGTCGTGGTAGATCTCCATCATGCGGCCATGGACAGAAGATTTGCCCTGGGCCACACCCTCGCGGTATTTCTCGTAGCCCTTTATGAAGGCTTCGCGGTTGCCGCTATTGAAGTAGCTCAAGGTGCGTCGTGTCTCGATGTCGAATACGCGTTCCGGGGAGTACTTGGCGGCTATCTCCGCAGCTTTCGAGAGCATCTGCTGGGCCTCATCGGGATCATCGTTGAGCGCCACGTTGACGATGTTCATGTAGATGGGGGGCATGCTCTCCCAATAGCCGGCCTTCTCCATCATGTCAAGCGCCTGGCGGAAGCAGTCCTTGGCAGCCTCCTTATTGCCGCAGAAGCGATTGATGTGGCCCATCATGTTGACGGCCATGTACATCTCCTTGTCGAGTTTCTTCTCGCGGAGCTCTTTCGAGAGTTGCTGAGCTTTTTTGTAGGCTTCGAAGATGCGCTGCCGATTCATGAGAAACACAATCTCGTTGCACCGCTGGGTGTAGTAGGCGTGCATGTCGTCCTGCTTCAGCAGATAGTCTTCCAGTTTCCTGAGTGCGGGGAAGAAGGCAGCACTGTCGCCGTTGTTGAAGGCGTGGTGCATGGTATCTCGCAGAGCCAGATACTCGGCACTGGTCTTATAGTCGTCGGCAGCCGGCGCATGGCTTGCGGTAAGAAGCATGGTCATTGCCAAAAGGATAGTTCTGACATTCATAGTCGCGGTAGTATTGATGATCAACCTGTTGTTGTTTGATTTTGCGGCAAAGTTAATAAAAATAAGTGAATAGTCGATAGTGAATGGTGAATATTTTTTGGGTTTTATCTTTTTTTTGCTAATTTTGCACCCGTGGAGATACTTCCGATAGCATATTTCCGCTCGCCGCTGAAGTCGAAGTTCGGCATTCCCAGGCAGAGCGGACTCGTCAGTGAACTGGTGGGTACCATCGAGATGGTACCCGAGTACCGTCATGAGGAAGCCCTGCGAGGCCTGGAGGAGTTTGACTACGCCTGGCTCATCTGGGAATTCTCGGAGAATCGCAGTGCGGAGAAGCGTCTCACCGTGCGTCCGCCCCGTCTGGGAGGCAATCGCAGGATGGGGGTCTTCGCCACGCGCTCACCCTTCCGTCCCAACAATCTGGGTCTCTCGTGTGTGAGAATCGTCGGGATAGAACAGGATGCGGCCCGGGGCCCTGTCATCCATGTGGCGGGAGCCGACCTGATGGACGGTACGCCTATCTACGACATCAAACCCTATGTGGCTTATGCCGACAGTCATCCCGAGGCACGCAGCGGATTCGTCGACAAGACGGAATGGAAGGAACTGGACGTGGAGATACCAGCGGTGCTGTCGGCACACTTCCAGCCTGCAGAACTGTCGGCACTGCGACAGGTGCTGGCACAAGACCCTCGTCCGCGCTATCAGAACGATGCGGGGCGCATCTATGGCATGCCCTTCGGGCGATGGGACATACGCTTCAGAGTGTCAGAGGGTGTAGTCGTTGTTGTCGACTGCGTCGAGACGGTCTCGCCATAGGTATTTCCGCGTCTCGTGTACCAGCATGCCGCTCAGTGCGACAAGCGATATCAGGTTGGGTATCGCCATCAGCGCATTCATGATGTCAGCCAGGTTCCATACGATTGCCAGGTTCATCACGCTGCCGATGAATGCGGCCACGATGAATGCTACGCGGAATGGCAGCACCCACTTCCTGCCTTTGAGATACTCCACGGCACGCTCGCCATAGTAGCACCAGCCGAGGATGGTGGAGAAGGAGAAAGTGAGTAGTCCGAAGGTGAGCAGGGGAGTGCCGACAACGGGAATCTTGGAGAAGGCATCCTTGGTGAGCGTGGCACCGTTGCTGAAGTCGATGTCGGGGTAGGCGATGATGCTGCTGACGATCACCATGCCTGTGAGGGCACAGATGACGACCGTGTCCCAGAAAGTGCCGCTACTGCTGACGAGGGCCTGTCTGACGGGGTTGCGCGTCTGTGCGGCAGCAGCCACGATGGGAGCAGAGCCCAGACCGCTCTCGTTGGAGAACAGACCGCGGGCGATGCCATAGCGTGCAGCCATCATCACTCCGGCACCTACGAAGCCTCCTCCGGCAGCAGAAGGCTCGAAGGCTGCTTGGACGATCAGCTTCAGGGCAGGCCACAGGTAATCGGCATTGACACAGAGGATATAGACGCATCCCACAACGTAGCAGAGAGCCATCAGTGGTACCAGTGCGCTGCACACGCGGGCGATGCTCTTCACGCCCCCCAGCACCACAGCAGCCGCGAGCAGACTGACGAGGGCTCCTGACACGTAAGGCGGGATGGCGTGGGTCTCATAGGCCACGGTGGCGATGGCATTGGCCTGCACTGTGTTGCCGATGCCGAAGGATGCAATGGCCGTGAACAGGGCGAACAGCACTGCGAGCCATTTCCATCCCAGTCCGCGCTCCAGAGCGTACATCGGACCTCCGAGCATCCGGCCTTCAGGTGTCTTCACGCGGTACTTGATGGCCAGCAGTCCTTCAGCATACTTCGTGGAGATGCCGAAGACACCTGTCAGCCAGCACCACAACACGGCACCGGGGCCTCCCAGGGAGATGGCTGTTGCCACACCGATGATATTGCCCGTGCCAATGGTGGCAGCCAGAGCCGTAGCCAGTGAGCCAAACTGTGAGACATCGCCCTTGGCATCGGGGTCGCGCCTGATGGACAGGCGGATGGCTGTGAATATCCGTCGTTGTGGGAAGCGCAGGATAATGGTCAGGTACAGGTGGGTACCCAATAGCATGATAATCATGGGCCAGCCCCATAGCCAACCACTCACTATAGTCAGTATCTCGTTTAGTTGTTCCATCAATCTCTCAAT
>CAMNHM010000167.1 GCA_946539475.1 uncultured Prevotellaceae bacterium
CTCGCGCCCCCCAGACGTGTGCGCTACCAACTGCGCTAAGCCCCGATCCTTTTGCATCACTCGGGATGACCTCCCTGTTTTGCGGGTGCAAAGGTACAATGTTTTTCTGAATCCACCAAATATTTTCCGAACTTTTTTGCCTTTTTCGTAGCTTTTCCCACTTTCTGCAGCGATTTCCTGGCTTTCCCACGGCAATTTCCCGCTTTTCTCCTGACGATTTCTTGAGTTTATCAACCGTCGTCTTCGTCCCTTCTGCACGAAGCGATCGTCATTCTTCCACGGCTTTTTCCGCTGCCTGTTGCCGCTTTCTCTCCTCCAGTAAGCATCCAATCTTGCATTCGCCACTGGCTACGCTACTGCACGTCGAACAGTCGTGCGCTTCGACGATAGGGTCGTCCGTGCCTCCCTTCGACAATAGCGACGCCAGTGCCGCCACGACGCCCAGTGCTGCCAGTGAGAGGACTGAGATGATGATGAACTCCATGACCGCTATACCTCCTCTATGCCGAATCCGGCATCGCGCAGGTCGTCCCAGTACTGCGGATACGACTTCGTGACCACCTGCGGCTGGTTGATTGTGATCGGTGCACGCAGCGACAGCGGTGCGAAGGCCAGTGCCATGCGGTGGTCGTCGTAGGTATCGATTGGCGCGCCTGTCGGCTGGCAGCGCTCGCCATTCCAGCTGAGCTCGCTGCCGTTGGTGTCGCTGACGGCGTATCCCAGCTTCTCCATCTCCGCCTTCAACGCCTTGATGCGGTTGGTCTCCTTGATCTGCAGCGTCTGTAGTCCTGTGAAGTGGAAGTGCACGCCCAGTGCACAACAGGTGACGACGACTGTCTGTGCCAGGTCCGGCGAGTTGATGAAGTCATACTCCAATCGCTTCACCCGGTGCCCGTTCTTTTTCAGTGTGATGGTTGTCGGCTTTCCAGGGCGTTTCGATGCGAACACCGTCCTCACGCCTAGCAGGCTGAAGATGTATCTCACCGACGAGTCGCCCTGCTTCGATCCGTCCATCAGTCCCTCCAGCGTCACCTCCGTGTCGTTGTCCTTCGTCAATGCCACCATCTCGTACCAGTAGCTAGCAGCGCTCCAGTCATTCTCTATAATATATGTTCGTGCGCGATAGGGCTTGGGCTTCACTTCTATCGTGTCTACGCTGCTCCATTCTGCATCAGCGCCGTATTCGCGCATCGTCCATAGCGTCAGGTCGATATATGGTCGCGAGATGATCTCCCCGCGCAGCCTGAGCGTAAGCCCCTTGCTGAGCATCGGCCCTATCATCAGCAATGCTGAGATATACTGCGAGCTGACGTTGCCCTCTATCTCCAGTTCACCGCCTTCCAGCTTCCGTCCGCGGATGCGTAGGGGGGGGAATCCTTCCTCGCCCTCGTAGCTGATGTCGGCACCCAGGTACAGCAGTGCGTCGACGAGTATCTTGATGGGGCGATGCTTCATGCGCTCGGTGCCTGTCAGCAGGTGCTCGCCGTGGTCGGTGGCAGCCAGGAAGGCAGTCATGAAGCGCATTGCCGTGCCAGCCGCCTTGATGTCGATGGTTGGTGGCATGTCGCGCAGCGCCCTAACGATGACCTCCGTGTCGTCGCAGTCGCTCAGGTTATCCGGCAGCTGTTCGCCGCCAATTAGCGCGCTGATGATCAGCGAGCGGTTTGATATGCTTTTCGAGGCCGGCAGCCTGACGTTGTTGTGCAGCCTCTCGGGACATGTTATTCTGTATGCATTCATAATTGTGGCAAAGATACGCATTTTTTGCTGAAGCACCATGTTCTTTCTTGCCTTTAACTACCTTTAACGACTTTGCTGTATACACCGAAACAGAAAAAATGAACTGTTCGTCGCAAAGAACAGCCTGCTGTAGGCAATAAATCTGCTTTTTCCGAGTTATTATTACACAATGAGAAAGGTCGTGCCACTCTTTGCCGCCCTTGCCGTCCTGTTGGCAACGGCAGGCTGTTCCGTGCAGAAGAACACTGCGCGCAGCCGTGCATGGCAGTCGTTCACAGCCAAGTACAACAGCTTCTACAACGGTAAGGTAGCCTTCATCGACGGACAGCTTGAGAAGGAGAAGGGCCACCACGACGACTACACCGAGTTGCTGCCACTCTTCACTGTCGCCAGCAAGCAGAGCCGACAGTTGGGCAAGGGCAACTTCGACCGCACCATTGAGAAGATGGAGAAGACCATCAAGCAGCACTCCATCAAGGCGCGCCCTGAGTGGAACAAGTCGCGCCGAAAGACCGACAAAGACATCGAGTGGCTCTCGCGCCGCGAGTACAACCCCTTCCTCTGGAAAGCCTGGCTGATGCTCGGGCAGGCACAGTTCCTCAGCGGCAGCTTCGACGAGGCAGCTGCCACCTTCAGCTATATGAGCCGCCTCTATGCCACCCAGCCTGCCATCAACAGTGCCGCCCGTGCCTGGCTTGCCCGCTGCTATTCCCAGCTCGACTGGCTCTACGATGCCGAGGACGTCATCCGCAACCAGAACCGCGACTCCATCCCCTTCAGCGCCCAGGCTGCCTGGGACCAGACGATGGCCGACTACTATCTCCGTACTGGTGAGCTAGAACGTGCCATCCCCTATCTGAGGAAGACCATCCGCCGCGAGCGACGCCACACGCAGAAGGCGCGCCTATGGTTTATTATGGGGCAGGCATTGTCGTCGCTCTCCCGGCAGAATGAAGCCTATAAGGCCTATGGGCGTGTGGCTCGGCAGAACCCGCCTTACGAGCTGGAGTTCAACGCCCGCATCGCCCAGACCGAGGTGATGGCGGCCTCTAACTATCGTAAGATGATCTCCCGCCTGCGTAGAATGGCAGCCTCAGACAACAATAAAGACTACCTCGACCAGGTCTACTATGCCATCGGCAATATCTACATGTCGCAGAAAGATACCCTTCACGCCATCGGTGCCTACGAGCAGGGCAACGAGAAAGCTACCCGCAGCGGCACTGAGAAAGGCGTCCTACTGCTGCGCCTCGGCGATATCTACTGGACGATGGAACGCTACAACGATGCCCAGCGCTGCTACGGTGAAGCTATCGGACTGCTCGACAAGGAGCGCCCGGGCTACGAGGAGCTCTCGGCGCGCTCGAAAGTGCTCGACGAACTTGTTCCCTTCACCGATGCCATCCATCTGCAGGACTCCCTGCAGGAACTAGCTCGCATGCCTGAAGAGCAGCGACTGGAAGCCATCGACCGTGTCATCGAGGCACTGAAGAAGAAGGAGAAGGAGGAAGCCGACAAAGCGCGCGAGGCAGAGGTCGAGAAGGTGCAGCAGCAACAGGGAGCCGTCGGCAACCGCAATCAGACCAACCGTCAGCAGACGACTGCCGCCTCCACGTCGAAGGACGGACAGTGGTACTTCTACAATCCCATGACCGTCAATCAGGGTAAGCAGACCTTCCAGCGCCAGTGGGGCAAGCGTGAGAATGCCGACAACTGGCAGCGCGCCAATGTCACCGTCGTCAGTACCGATGCCCTCGCTGCCGATGGCGAGCTGCCTGCCGACTCCCTCCTTGCCGACGGCACCGACGCGGCGGCCGACTCCCTTGCCGTCGGCGCCGACGATGCTGCCCCCGACTCCCTTGCCGCCGATCCCCATAACCGCGAATACTACCTTGCGCAGATACCCTTCAGCGAGGAGCAGCTACAGGAGAGCAACACCATTATCAAGGACGGTCTCTTCAATGCCGGCGTCATCTTCAAGGACAAACTCGACAACCTCACACTTGCCGAGCGACAGCTGCACCGACTCACTGCCGACTATCCCGACTATGAGCAGATGGACCAGGCATGGTATCATCTCTTCCTGCTCTACTCACGCCGCGGCCAGACGGCCCTCGCCGACAGCTGCCTCGCACGCCTGAAGGCCGATTATCCCGAGAGCGACTTCACCACGCTCCTCTCAGATCCCTATTTCGTCGAGAACGCCCGCTTCGGCGTGCATATCGAGGACTCCCTCTATGCCGTCACCTACGACGCTTTCAAGACCGAGCGCCACGATGTCATTGCTACCAACGCCCAGCTCTCCGCCGAGCGCTTCCCACTGGGGGCCAACCGTCCAAAGTTCCTCTTCATCCACGGTCTTAGCCTCCTCAACCAGGGCGACGCCAAGGGATGTGTCGACGAGCTGAAGCAAGTTGTCGAGAAGTTCCCCACCAGCGAGGTCACCGAGATGGCCGGCATGATTGTCAAGGGCGTACAGGAGGGGCGGCAGCTCTATGGCGGCACCTTCGACCTCGACGATGTATGGAGCCGTCGCGACATCACGCTCCAACAGGACTCCGCCTCCGTCGACACCCTCTCTGCCGACCGCGACGTACCCTTCCTGTTCCTCCTTGCCTATCAGCCCGACTCGCTCAACGAGAACCAGCTGCTCTACGAGATGGCACGATTCAACTTCTCGAACTTCCTCGTACGCAACTTCGACCTCGACATTGAGCGGCAGCCCGGCGTCAACCGCATGACCATCAGCGGATTCCTCAACTACGACGAGGCGCGCCAGTATGCCAAC
>CAMNHM010000168.1 GCA_946539475.1 uncultured Prevotellaceae bacterium
CATAGGTGTAGGATTCGTAAGGGAAGAACTATTGTCCTTAACTCCTTTAACTCCTCAACTTGCGAAAGTTGAGCAAAACTATTTTCAAAATTATTCACTATGCAGTTTATGCGTGCCGCTTGTTTAATGTTGACCATCATTTTGTTTGATTTCTGCGCGAAGCGCATCCTTTACTGATGAGTGTTGAGTGGGGACTGGGGATTGTTGAGCCAGATTTTCTCTCCCCGGATGACGAGGTTCATGTCGACGTTGTCGGTGAAGAGCTGGCCGGTGCCAAGGCCCTGGGGGAAGCTGATGTCGGGACCATAGATATCGCTGCAAAGCTGCGCGATGGCGTTCAGTCCGACGTTGCTCTCGAGTGCGCTGGTGATCCACGAGCCGATGCCCTCTTCGCGGGCCGTCGCCACCCATTCGCGGGTTCCCGCCATGCCCCCGTGGAGTGAGGGCTTGACGACGATGTATGCAGGCTTGATGATGCGCAGCAGCTGTCGTCGCGTCGTGGTGTCGTTGACGCCTATGAGCTCTTCGTCGAGGGCTATGGGCAGTGGCGATTCCCGGCATAGCTGTGCCATGTTACCCCATTGCCCGGCTGCTATGGGCTGCTCGATGGAGTGGAGGGCATACTGCGAGAGCAGCTCTAGCTTGTAGAGGGCATCGTCGAGCGTGCCACCGCCGTCGGGGGCGTCGGGATGAGGCCCGAAGGCACCGTTGGCATCGACGCGCAGCTCCAGCTCCCGGTGTGAGAATCGGCTGCGCAGCCGTCGGATGAGCTCCAGCTCGCTGTCGAAGGCGATGGCTCCGATCTTCAGTTTGATGCAGTGGAAGCCTTGTTCGATTTTCTGCTCGATGCGCTGGCTCATCTCGTCGAACGACCCCATCCACACCAGTCCGTTGATGGGTATGCCGACGAGGCCGCGGCTGAAGGGAGTGTCGAAGAGTTTGTCGCCGCCCTGTAGTGAGCGTAGGGCCGTCTCTAGTCCGAAGAGCATGCTAGGGTAGGGGCGCAGCGCTGCGTAGGGGATGTCGCCGGTGCGCTCCGTGGTGTCGCAGAATTGTCGCAGCACCTGTGCGTAGGCAGGTATGTCGTCGCAGCTGAGCTGTGGCAGTGGTGCGCATTCGCCGATGCCGGTGCGTTGGCCGTCGGTGGCTGTTATGAACCAGCTCTTCCTGGTGGTGTAGACGCCGCGGGAGGTCCCTGCCGGCTGCTTGAAGTGGAGCGTGCGCTCCTCGATGCTGATTTTCATTGTATGCTGGAAGACAATTGATTTGGTTTATGAAGACAACTGTTTCTTTTTTTTTGAAGACAACTGTTTTTTTGAGGACAACTGTTTCTTTTTTTGAAGACAACTTGGACAACTTGGACAACTATTTTTTGCCTCTAACTTTTAGTCAGGGAATCTGGGGATATTGGTCGAAGTCGGGCTTGCGCTTCTCTAGGAATGCTCGGCCGCCCTCCTGGGCCTCGTCGAGGAAGTAATAGAGCATCGTGGCGTCGCCGGCCAGCTGCTGGATGCCTGCCTGTCCGTCGAGCTCGGCGTTGAGCCCTGCCTTGATCATGCGCAGGGCTATGGGCGAGTGCTGCATCATCTGAAGGGCCCAGGCTACACACTCGTCCTCCAGCTGCTCCAGCGGCACCACCTTGTTCACCATGCCCATCTGCTCTGCCTCCTGGGCTGAGTATTGGCGGCAGAGGAACCATATCTCGCGGGCTTTTTTCTGTCCGACGATACGTGCGAGATAGCTCGACCCGAACCCGGCGTCGAACGACCCCACCTTCGGGCCTGTCTGTCCGAAGACGGCATTGGAGGAAGCGATCGTCAGGTCGCATACGAGGTGCAGGACGTGTCCGCCGCCGATGGCATAGCCGTTGACCATGGCGATGACGGGCTTTGGCAGGCGGCGTATCTGCATCTGTACGTCGAGGACGCTGAGGCGCGGCACCCCCTCGTCGTCGATATATCCGCCGCGCCCCTTGACGTGCATGTCGCCGCCGGAGCAGAAGGCATGCTTGACGTCGCTCAGGCTCTTCCCTTCGGGCACGTCGCTCATGGCCCCCGTGAGCAGTACCACGCGTATGCGCTGCATCTCGCGGCAGAGTGCGAAGGCCTGGCTGAGCTCAAGCGTCGTCAGCGGCGTGAAGGCGTTGCGATAGTGCGGGCGGTTGATGGTGATGCGTGCAATGCCGCGGTACTCGTCGAACAGGATCTCTCTGAAGTCCTTGATTTTCTTCCATTCTCTTTTTTCCATAGTGTCGTGGGTTTGTAATTTGAATACAAAGGTATGCAAAAAAAGTGACACAACGGCAGGGTTGGCCAGGAAAAACAAAAAATTATTTGGTGTTTCGCCCGATTTGCAGTATCTTTGCAGTCAAAACGACAAAAACAGTAACGATATGGAAGAAATCAAGACCCAGCTTCCCGAGAATGCCTTTCGGGAGCTGAACGAAGGAGAGGAGTACCAGCCGCTGATGTCACCGCGCGGCGAGTACCCCGAGGTGAATGCGTGGTCGGTGACGTGGGGTGTGCTGATGGCGATGCTTTTCTCGGCTGCCGCTGCCTATCTCGGACTGAAGGTAGGCCAGGTGTTTGAGGCTGCCATCCCCATCGCCATCATTGCCGTGGGCGTCTCGACGGCAGCCAGGCGTTCGAAGGCGCTGGGCGAGAACGTGATCATCCAGTCGATCGGTGCCTGCTCGGGTGCCGTCGTTGCCGGTGCCATCTTCACGCTGCCAGCCATCTATATCCTTCAGGCGAAATACGGTGCGGAGATGTCGGCATCGTTCGTGCAGGTGTTCATGGCGTCGTCGCTGGGCGGCATCCTGGGCATCCTCTTCCTGATTCCCTTCCGTAAGTATTTCGTGAAGGACATGCATGGCAAGTACCCCTTCCCCGAGGCCACGGCCACGACGCAGGTGCTGGTGAGCGGTGCCAAGGGTGGCGACCAGGCGAAGCCGCTGGTGGTGGCCGGTCTGATCGGCGGTCTGTACGACTTCATCGTAGCCACGTTTGGCTGGTGGAATGAGGTGGTGACGACGCGCATGGTGGGCTGGGGCGAGCTGGTGGCCGAGAAGGCCAAGCTGGTGTTCAAGGTGAACACGGGTGCTGCCGTGCTCGGTCTGGGCTATATCATCGGTCTGAAGTATGCGCTGTTCATCTGTCTGGGCTCGCTGGCCGTGTGGTGGCTCATCGTGCCAGGCATGTCGCTGTTGTTCCACGACACGGTGTTGAACCTTGGCGGCGAGTCGGTGTCGATGACCGTCGGCGAGATGTCGCCCGAGCAGATTTTCAAGACGTATGCCCGCTCGATTGGTATTGGCGGCATCGCGATGGCCGGCATCATCGGCATCGTGAAGTCGTGGGGCATCATCAAGAGCGCTGTCGCGCTGGCCCGCAACGAGCTGAGGGGCAGTGCCGGCGGCGGTGCTGAGCAGGTGCGTACGCAGCGCGACCTCTCCTTCCGCTTCATTGCCATTGCCTCGATGGTGGCGCTGCTGGTGACGTTCGTCTTCTTCTGGCTGGGCGTGATGGAGAACCTGATGTTTGCCGTCGTGGCCATCCTGCTGGTGACGTTCATTGCCTTCCTCTTCACCACGGTAGCTGCCAACGCCATCGCCATCGTCGGCTCGAACCCCGTGTCGGGCATGACGCTGATGACACTTATCCTGGCCTCGGTGGTGCTCTCGGCAGTGGGGCTGAAGGGCACCAGCGGCATGGTGGCTGCGCTGATCATGGGCGGTGTGGTGTGTACGGCGCTGTCGATGGCAGGTGCCTTTATCACCGACCTGAAGATTGGCTACTGGCTGGGCACGACGCCCCGCAAGCAGGAGTCGTGGAAATTCCTGGGCACGCTGGTCTCGGCAGCCACCGTGGGCGGTGTGATCATGCTGCTGAACGAGACCTACGGCTTTGCCTCCGGACAGCTGGCAGCGCCGCAGGCCAACGCCATGGCTGCCGTCATCGATCCGGTGATGAGCGGGCAGGGAGCTCCGTGGGTGCTCTACGGCATCGGTGCGCTGATAGCACTGGTAATCAACTTTTTCGGTATGCCGGCACTGGCCGTGGCACTGGGAATGTTCATCCCCCTGGAGCTGAACACACCGCTGGTGGTCGGAGGAGCCATCAACTGGTACGTCACCACACGCTCTAAGGACAAGGCCGTGAACGAGGCCCGCGGCGAGCGTGGCACGCTGCTTGCCAGCGGATTCATCGCCGGCGGTGCGCTGATGGGTGTGGTGAGTGCGCTGATGCGTTTTGGCGGGCTGAACTTCGTCAGCGAGGAGTGGCTTGCCAATCCGCTGTCGGAGCTTGCCGCGCTGGTTGCCTACATCCTGCTCATTTGTTACTTCATCCGGGCCACGAGAGTTAGGAGTTAGGAGTTAAAGGAGTTAAAGGAGTTAAGGGAGTTAAAGGAGTTAAAGGAGTTAAAGGAGTTGAAAGACATTACCTGCTCCCTT
>CAMNHM010000169.1 GCA_946539475.1 uncultured Prevotellaceae bacterium
TGCCGTAGGGGCGCTTGATCTTCACGCTGGGCAGCTGGATGACGTTCTTCAGGAAGCCCTCCTGCAGCTTCGGGCTGATCTGGTTGAACTCGTCGAGGTTGATTAGCAGGAAGTTGTGCATGGCCTGCAGCGTCTGGCGCTTCTCGCTGACGTCGAGGTTCTCCAGGAAGCCCCAGCGCAACTCCTTCGGCAGGAGCATGCGGCAGAAGGTGGTCTTGCCGTCGCCCTGGGGCGAGATGAGCAGGGGCACCACGGCGTTGCCATATTCCTGGCGGGGCAGCAGCCACTGGGCCACCATCGAGAGGAACCACTTGCGGAACCACTGCTCCCACTGCGGCAGGTCGCAGGGCACGCAACGGGCCAGCATGCCGATGTGGTCGGTCTTTCCGTCCCAACGGTCGGCGACGTGGACGAGGTAGTCGCCGATGGGGTCGCTGCGGCGTATCATGGTGGAGCGGACATAGCGGCGCACGTCCTTATCGCGGACGTCGAGACCGGCCAGACGGGCCTCGATGGTCATCGCGTTGACAACGTTCTCGTCGCATGGCTGCCACCCTTGCACCCATGTGTTGTTGGGCCGATACTCGGTGTAGCCCATCACGTTGTTAAAGCGGAACACATAGCGGGTGGTGAGGAAGCGGATGATCCGCCGCATCGTCAGACCCACGGGGTCGCTCTCCTTGATGCGGGTGGGCTTTTCCTCGGTGTAGACGGCAGAGACGATGGCGCGCAGGGTGTCGCGGTCGACGCTGTCGCAGGTGATGTAATGGTTATTGATATGCAGGAAGGCCTCCTCCTGGGGCACGTCCATCCGGCACAGGCGGCGGGAGAGCTCGGTGAAGTAGACCTCATTCTGCCTGAGCTCGGCGCTGTCGCCAAGGGCTTGAAAAGTCTCGTCGACGGCCCGTTCGTACATCTGCTCATAGATGCCATAGAGGTTCAAGTCGGGCTCGCGCTGCTCATTCATGGCGGCGTCGGGCGTCGAGGCGGTGAAGAGTCCGTCGGTGTTGACCTGCAACGGTGTGGGCGTGGGGTTATAGTAGGGCTGCGCATCGAGGGGCATGCGGAAACAGCTGCGTGCCGTAGCCGCCTGGCGCTCAATGGGTTTGGGGATGACACCGCTATAGGCACCGCAGGCCACGTCGTAGGCGGCCTGGCAGAACAGGTCGATGAGGGGCTCCGTCTGGGGCTGTCCCCCACCCTTCTGGGCCACGGCCACGAGCACTTCCACGCTGCGACCGTCGGCACCGATGAAGGCGGCGAAGGTCATGGGCAGCATCCGCGCCGCCTCCTTCACGGCCTTACAGTCTTCGGGGCGCAGGAGGTCGGGCACATGCAGGGTGACCAGTCCATTGAATGCGCCGACGTCGAGACGCCCGTTGGCCGTCTTCGTCAGTTCCGCGGAGGGATAGACCCACGCCAGGTCGTCGGCATGGTCGTAGCCGACTTTACTGCCGAAGATGGCGATATGCTCACGATAGCGGCCTACGTCGGCGGCTTTCGTGTCGGTCATGATGCGCTCCATGAACCACTCCGCCGTCTTGACGGAGAGGTGGAACGCCTTTTTCTTATCTTGTCGTACGAGTGAGAAACGAAGCATGTGCTACGCTAGTGTGTGGATAAAATTATGGTAATTATGATAATTTGTTTCCAAAGACCTATTTGGGACAAACAGGTTGGTTCCCAAGGGCTGGGACTTTTGTCCCAAAGTGTGGGACTTTTGTCCCAAGCTCTGGGACTTTTATCCCAAGGGCTGGGACGATAACTAAACTCCCCCAACTCCCCAACTCCTTGTACTCCTAAGAGTAATCGTAGGTAACGACATAGTCGTCGAACTCGACACCCTCGGAATAGCCGTAGCGGGCGAGCAGGTCGCGCACCCATTGCTGCTGGTCGGGCTTGAGCAGGCGTTCGCCGTCGCGATAGCGGTAGTAGGAGCCCTTGCTGCCGAAATAGTCGGTGAGGGCGAGGCGTATGTCGTGACGGGCATCGCGACCCTTCAGCCGTTCGTAGATGCGGACAAAGCCACGGGCCATGCGCACGGGCCCGGCCTCCCGATAATAAGGGCAGGCCCCGTCGGCCCAGGCGTTGGGCAGCACACACTTCCAGTTGGTCACCTTCGCAGGCGCCTGCTGACAGGCCAGATAGCGCAGACAACGCTCTGCCCGGGGGCAGTCGCCGTTCTGACAGAGCGCCCACCACTCGGGAATATCGTCGAAATTGATCGTCTTTGCCATTGAAAACACACGTTTTGGGGCAGAACCTACACTTCCTACACCACTACCTACACCAGCTATTTACCTCGTCATGAGCACGTTACGAAGCTGTGTAGGTTGTGTAGGCAGAAACAAGACTTTATTTTTTCTTGTGATGACCGTCGCTGCCATAATAGCCGTAGCCGTAGCGCTTGCCGTAGCCGTAACGGCCGTAGCCGTAGCCATAGCGGTGGTAGCCGTAATGGTGCTCGGCATCAGTGCCGTTGAGCAGCAGGGCCATGTTGTTGTACTTCTTCTCGTCGTAGTTCTTCTGCAGCTCGGGCAACATGGAACGCTCAAGCAGACCGGCACGGACGACGAAGAGGGTGACGTCGGCCTCGCGACTGATGATGGTGGCGTCGGCCACGATCTCCACGGGCGGACAGTCGACGAAGATGTAGTCGTAGTGCTGGCGCAACTCGTCGAGCATGGGCTTCAGCTTGGGCGAGTAGAGCAGCTCGGTGGGGTTGGGGGGCGTCTTACCCATCGGCAGGATGTCGAACGCCGGCTGGCCCTTGGCGGCTTCGGCGCCGCCCTCGCCGGTGCTATTGGCGGTGATGGGATGGCTGACGATGAGGTCCTGATAGGTGTCCACCTGTCCGCTGAGGTAGTTGGTGAGGCCCTTCTTCGGCTTGCCGACATACTGCGACAGCGAGCCGCGGCGCAGGTCGAGGTCGATGCAGATGACGCGGCTGTTGCGGATGGCGAACGAGGCGCCGAGGTTGGCGGTGATGAACGTCTTGCCGCTGCCCGGATTGAACGAGGTGAGCATGATGATCTTGCACGTCTTCTCCTCGTTGGTCATGAACTCGAGGTTGGTGCGCACCACGCGGTAGGCCTCGTTGGTGATGTCGCGACTGTGGGGCCGCACCACCAGGTCGCACTCGGTGTCGACGTGCTCCTCGCCCTTCTTGGACTTCCACAGCGGCAGTTCGCCGACATAGGGGATGGTGAGGTTCTCGAGGTCCTTACGCCCACGTACCTTCGTATTGCTGACCTCGCGAAGGATGAACCAGGCAGCGGGGATGGCCAGGGCGATGGCGAAGGCGATGAGGAGGATGCGCTTGCGGTCGGGCGAGATGGGACTGTTGCTGCCCCACGGCTCGGCG
Source organism: uncultured Prevotellaceae bacterium (assembly GCA_946539475.1). The sequence continues at coordinate 3,365 of CAMNHM010000169.1, forward strand.
ATGGTGCGGGTGTTGTAGGCGGTGAACGCCTGGCTGAGCTCGTTCTCCTCACGCTTCTGCAGGAGGAAGAGGTAGAGCGACTCCTTCACCTTCTGCTGGCGCTCGATGCTGAGCAGGTGGTTGGCCTGCTGCGGGTTGGCCGTCAGCTTGCCGATGGCCATGCTGTGGATGGTCTGCACGGAGCTGAGCTGGGCGTTGAGCGTTGTCTGGGCGTTGTCGAGCGAGTTGATGATGGCACCGCGCAGGTTGTCGAGGGCCGCGTCGAGGTCGGTCACGATGGGATTCTGCTCACTACTGTTAGCCACGAGATTGTTGCGCTGCAGCAGCTTCTCGTTGTAGGCGGCAATCTGTCCCTCGACGGCGCTGTTGCCGATGCCGCTGCCTGCGGGCAGCAGCTGGCGGGCATGGGCAGGGTCGGAGACATAGTTGCGCACGTAACGCACCATGTAGAGCTGGTTGCTCAGGGCCTGACGCTCCTGGTCGGCGGCACTCTCCTGGGCCATGGCCTGTCCGGCGACAGCCTCGACACTGGGCATGGCATGGGCACTCTTGAAGCCGGCAATGTCCTGGTCGACATTGCCCAGCTCCTCCTCGATGACGGCCAGTCGCTCCTTGATGAACTCGTTGGTGGAGACACTGATCTGATTGCGGTTCTTCACCCACTGCTCGCCGTAGATGCTGACGATGGTGCGCAGGATGTTCTCGGCACGCGAGATGGAGTTGTCGTAGCAGCGGATGTCGATGATGCTCTTGGTGTCCTCCTGCTGCGAGGCACTGATCTTGCTGC
>CAMNHM010000170.1 GCA_946539475.1 uncultured Prevotellaceae bacterium
ACGTCGCGCCGGATGTTGCGTATGAGGCGTACGTCGCTGTCGGTGTCGACGAAGATCTTCAGGTCCATCATGTCGCGCAGCCGTTTGTAGTGTAGCGTCATGATTCCCTCAATGATGATGACGGGCTTCGGCTCTACGTGTACGGTCTCCTTCTGGCGGTTGCTCTCGATGTAGGAGTAGGTGGGCTGCTCGATGGCTTCGCCGTTCTTGAGCATGCGTATCTGCTCGGTGAGTAGCTTCCAGTCGAAGGCGTCGGGGTGGTCGAAGTTGATGGCTGCACGCTCCTCGGGAGTGAGGTTAGTGGTATCGTTGTAGTAGGAGTCGAGGGGTACGACGGCTACACAATGTGGTGGCAGTGCACGTGCGATGTGTTTCACGACGGTGGTCTTTCCAGATCCTGTTCCGCCAGCTATTCCGATGATGGTCATGCTTTATTCTTAGAATGACTTAATGAGATAGACAATTGTTGGGAGGTGGTCGCTATACCCGTCGAGCCAGGAGCCGCCGGCATGCGTGCGGAGGGTGTTGCCCTTGTAGCGTCCCTCGCGCTGGAAGAGGTAGTCGCGACGGAATATCTGGTGGCGGTAGTATTTCAGTGTTGAGCAGTCGATATCGCCGGCAACGACGTCCTTGCCGTCCTTCATGTGCTTCGGGTCGAGCAGCGACCGCGAGAGGATGATCTGGTCGAAGAGGTTCCAGCCGCCGTCGTACTGAAGGGTGCCGGTGCCGGAGACGAGGACATCCCACCAGGGGTTCCACAGCCCGTCGTCCTCTACCTTCTTGATCTTCCGCCGTGCGCCGAGTGCCTCAGCCATCGACTTGTCCTGCGGGTCGTCGTTCATGTCGCCCATGATGATGAGCTTCACGTCGGGATCTTCCTTCATCAGCTGCTGCTTGAGCTCGAAGAGCTGCCGCCCGCCTTCCTCACGATAGAAGGAGCTGGCAGCGCGCGAGGGCAGGTGGTTGACGATGACGGTGACATGCTCGCCGGCCATCGTACCGCTGACGGTGAGGAATCCGCGTGTAGCCCGCCGCGAGTCCTCGGGCTTGACGTAGATGTATGGCACGAGCTTGGCATCGCGCACCTGGAAGAGCTGCGGGTTGTAGAGCAGCGCACAGTCGACGCCACGCTGGTCGGGGCCCTCGATGTGTACGAACTGCATGTTTCGTGCTTTCAGCGGCTCCTGGTTGCAGAGGTCGGTGAGGCATTTGGCGTTCTCCACCTCGCTGACGCCGATGACTGCCAGTCCGCCAGGCAGGCGGTCGGTGCCCATCTCTGCGAGTACGCGAGCCATGTTGCGCAGCTTGTGGGTGTACTTCAGTCCTGTCCAGCGGTTGCGCCCGTCGGGCAGGTACTCGTAGTCGTTGTGTCCCTCGTCGTGAATCGTGTCGAAGAGGTTCTCCAGGTTGTAGAATCCCACACCGTAGAGTTGGTAGCGCTTGTCTTGTGCTTGGATGCTGCCTATCCCCGTGAGGAGCATGAGCAGGCTGATGATTAGGGTCCTTTTCATATTAGGTCAGTTGTATTTTATGGTGCAAAGTTACGAAATAAGTGAGAGAAATGAAAAGAAAATCCAATTTTTCTTTTCATTTCCGAGCGAAAAGTAAGTTCGGCAAAGGCAAAGTTGCGAAAATATTGTGAATAATAGGTGTAGATTGCTAACTTTTTTGTACCTTTGCATTCGAAATTAGGCAAACGGACGTTTTTTTATATATGGTTTACAATATTTTCAAAGGTCTGGGCATAGCCCTGGTGACCCCCTTCAAACAGAACGGTGAGGTGGACTACGAGTCGCTGATGCGGCTAGTGGAGTATCAGCTGGACAATGGTGCCGACTTCTTCTGCATCCTGGCTACCACTGGCGAGACTCCCACGCTGACTGCCGAGGAGAAGCTGACGATCAAGAATCTTGTAGTAGAAAAGGTTCAGGCGCGCGTTCCTATATTAATGGGCTGTGGGGGTTACAACACCGCTGCCGTGGTTGAGGAGCTGAAGAACGGCGACTTCAAGGGCATCGACGGTGTGCTGAGCGTCTGCCCTTACTATAACAAGCCGTCGCAGGAGGGCCTCTATCAGCATTTTAAGGCTATTGCTGCCGCCACTCAGCTGCCTGTGGTGCTCTATAACGTGCCCGGTCGTACGGGTGTAAACCTGAAGGCTGAGACCACCGTCCGTCTGGCTCGCGACTGCCAGAATATCGTTGCTATCAAGGAAGCCAGCGGCAACCTCGAGCAGGTGGACGAGATCATCAAGAACAAGCCTCGCGACTTCGACGTCATCTCTGGCGACGACTCGCTGACGTTCCCTATGGTCAGCTGTGGTGCCGTGGGTGTCATCTCTGTCATCGGCAATGCCCTGCCGCGTGAGTTCTCGAAGATGATCCGGCTGCAGATGCGCGGCGAGTATGAGCCTGCTCGCAAGATCCACCACCGCTTCACCGACCTCTTCTCGCTGCTCTTCGTCGACGGCAATCCCGCCGGTGTGAAGGCGATGCTCCACGAGATGGGGTTCATCGAGAACGTGCTGCGCCTGCCGCTCGTCCCTACGCGCATTTCCACGCTGCAGCGGATGAGCGAGATCATGAAGGAATTAAAGATTTGAGAAGAGTGCCGCTATGAGCGGTATGGTCACGACGGATAGCAGCGTCGTGACGAACGTCGTCTCGGTGATGAGCGTCGTGTCGCGCCCCAGCTTCAGGCAGAGGATGGTGCCGTAGGTTGCCACAGGCATGGCGATGACCACCGTGTTGATGGCTACTACGAGCGCATCGAATCCCAGCGCATTGAACAGCAGGCAGAGTCCTAGCGGTATGATGGCCAGCCGGAAGAGGGCTGTGGCATATACCGTTCGGTTGCCGAGCATCGTGCGAGCGGAGAGCTGCGACATCGACGATCCGATGATGAGCAGTGCTGCCGGTACGGTGATGTTGCCGATGAATGTCAGTGGCTGGCTTACGACGGCCGGTATGTCGTCGATGCCGAAGGCGACTATGAGCATTGCCGCATAGGCTGCGAGCATCGGCGTGCTGTAGAGCACCTGCCGATGGAATCCGCTGCGCAGGTGGTCGCGTCCTCCCGTGAGCAGCATCGTGCCGATGGTGAATACTGCAAAGGTATTGACGACATTGAGGACGGCGGCATAGAACACCGCCTCGTGTCCGAAGATGGATGCCACGACGGGATAGCCGATGAATCCCACATTGCCGAACATCAGTGCGAACCCTACGATGCCCTCTTCGTCTGGCCGACGCGTCAGCAGTCGTGGCAGTAGAAGTGCTATGCCTGTCAGCAGCACATACGTGAGCAGGCTGATGAAGAGCAGGGGAATGATGAGGTCGCGGTCGGGTAGGGTGCCCTGCATGGTCGACGAGAGTATGAGCGCCGGGCAGGTGATGTCGATGATGAGGTTGGAGAGGCGCTTGTCGAAGTCGCCGCCCATATATCCTGTCTTGCCGGCAATAAATCCCACTATGACGATGACGAAGAGCGTCATCATGATCTCAATGTTGCTCACGATGCCTCTGCTGTCCTGTGTTTGATAATGATGTCATAGAAGCTCTCGATACTGCTGAGCACTGACTTGCGGTCGAGCATCCAGTCGATGGTCCAGACGCGCAACAGATACCAGTGCAGCCCTTGCAGTACGGAGGGCTGGACGATCTCGCGGTCGCGTTGTGTCTTCGTCTCGTAGTAGCCCTCGCCGTCGCAGAGGATACCCAGGAGGTAGCGGTTGCGGTCGTCGGGGTCGACGATGGCCAGGTCGATCTTGAACTTGCTCCTGCCCACTTTTGTATCCACCTGATAGCCTCGCTGGCGCAGCTCGCCGGCGATGCTGTCGACGATGCTGTCGCTCTGCTGTGCCGCCGTGATCTGGTTGGCGAAGACGGCCATGCGCCCGGTCTTGGCGAACTCTAGGAATCGCTTCAGCCCCTCCACGCCGCGGGCATTGGAGCGGTTGAGGTCGATCTGCTCCGGCTGCAGGGTAGAGAACACGATCATCTCCTGCCTGGCACGGCTGACGGCGACGTTCAGGCGCCGTTCTCCGCCACGGTTGTTCAGGGGGCCGAAGTTCATCGACACCTTGCCGTTCTTG
>CAMNHM010000171.1 GCA_946539475.1 uncultured Prevotellaceae bacterium
TCATCGAGGCTGCCAAGGCCAACGACTACGAGGCTATCATCATTGCCGACCACGGCAATGCCGACAACGCCATCAATCCTGACGGCTCTCCCAATACCGCCCACTCGCTGAACCCCGTGCCGTTCATCTATGTGACGAACAACAACTCGGCCACTGTGAAAGACGGGCGTCTCGCCGATGTGGCTCCCTCCATTCTCCACATCATGGGTCTGGAGCAGCCTGCAGACATGACGGGTGAATGCCTGATTCAGGATAATCGGTAATGAACGTACAGATAGAACAGAGCTGGAAACAGCAATTGAGCGGTGAGTTCGACAAGCAGTATTTTGCCGGACTCACCGCTGCTGTTCGTCAGGAGTACTCCCAGTATACTTGTTACCCACCGGGACGCTTGATCTTCAATGCCTTCAACCTGTGTCCGTTCGACAAGGTAAAGGTGGTGATTATCGGACAGGATCCCTATCACGAACCAGGTCAGGCCCACGGCCTGAGCTTCTCGGTGCAGGACGGGGTGGCTTATCCACCATCGCTGCAGAACATCTTCAAGGAGATACATGACGACCTGGGAACTCCCATCCCTCAGAGCGGCAACCTGACGCGCTGGGCAGAGCAGGGCGTACTGTTGCTGAATGCCTCGCTGACAGTTCGCGCCCATCAGGCCAACAGTCATTCGCGCTTAGGATGGCAACAGTTTACTGATGCGGCCATCCAGGCTCTTGCCACTCATCGTCATCACATCGTCTATATGCTCTGGGGAGGCTTTGCCCGTGGCAAGGCCTATATGATCGACAGGCAGCAGAACCTCGTGCTGGAGTCCGTCCATCCCTCGCCGCTGAGTGCCAATCGCGGTGGATGGTTCGGGCAGCATCAGTTCTCCCGCTGCAATCAGTACCTGCAGGCAAATGGCATATCACCCATCGTATGGTAAAGCTTCCACCCATCATCCAAGTAGGCGACGTGCTGCTCTCATCGGATATCCTGACGGAGAAGTTCTGTTGCGACCTGACGGTATGCAAGGGCCAGTGCTGTGTCGAAGGCGATGCGGGAGCTCCCGTGACGCTCGACGAGATAGGCGAGATCGAGGCGTGTGTCGACGAGGTATGGCAGGACCTCTCTGCCTCTGCGCAGAGCGTGATCGATATGCAGGGCGTGGCCTATACCGACGAGGAGGGCGACCTCGTGACGAGTATCGTCAGGGGCAAGGATTGCGTGTTTACTTATTATGGTGATTGTGCCGGCGTGCCCAACTGTTGTCTGTGTGCACTCGAAAAGGCTTACAGGGAGGGGCGTACCCATTTCTGTAAACCCATCAGCTGTGCACTCTATCCCATACGTGAGAAGAAACTCGGTGAAAGCCTACGGGTAGGCGAACAAAGTTCTTCGACAAGCGAAGCGGCACAGCCGAGCGCGGGAATGGAACTCACGGGTCTCAACTATCACCGGTGGGCTGTCTGCAAGATGGCTGTGGCGAAAGGTATTGAACTGAATATCCGACTCTATGAATTCTTGCGCGAGCCACTGACGCGTCGCTTCGGCGAGGCGTGGTATCAGGAACTCTTGCAGGTGGTGGCAGAGTTGAAGGAGCAGGGCTACCTATGACTCGCGGTAGAGCTTGGGCGACATGCCCATCCGTTCCTTGAAATATTTTCCCAGAAAACTCTGGTTGGGAAAGTTCAGTTCTTTGGCGATTTCCTTGATGCTCTTTGAGGAGTTCTTCAGTGTCAGTCGCAGCTCCATCAGTACATAGTTGTCAATCCACTCGTTGGGTGTGCGGGCGCTGGCTGTCTTCACGCACTCGGAGAGATACTTGGCCGTCAGGTTCATCTGGTCGGCATACCAGCTGACACGCCTCTCCGTCTTGCAGTGCTCTTCCACGAGCTTGATGAACTGCGAGAAGATCACATTGCTGCGCGTCTGTCTGGCAGGACTGGTCTGAGCCCTGTAGATCACGTTGCTCAGGTCATAGAACATCGCCAGCAGCAGTGTGCGTATCAGATCCTTGCGAAAGTGGTTGCCCGTGTCATTGATCTTGCGCTTGATGGCAGCGAAATACTCCTTGAAGGTGTTGATATCCTTCTGCTGTAGCTTCATCACGGGGTGGCTTCTGGAGAGCAGGAAGAGTGAGCTGACGTCGCGCACGTTCTGTATCACCTCGTGGAAGAATGGCACTGAAACAATCATGCAGAGTCCCTCCATGTCAGGTGATGGCTGATAGTGATCCACCACATGACGCTCACTGACCAGAAGCAGGTCGCAAGGACGGATGGTCTGCTGTTGTGTGTCCACTCGGTATTCCACCTGCCCCTTGGTGCAGAGGCCGATGAGGATGAAGTTCATCCGGCGTGGTTCCGTGGGCATGGGAGCCTCGTTGATGCGTTCCGTCAGTAGCAGGTCGTCGTCCATGAATACCGACTCGCTCCACGTCTTGGCCTTGTTCAGGTCCGTCTCCTTGATCTGTAGCTTTACCATGTCTTTACGGGCATTGTTTGTCCAGCCTTCAGCTTCAGCTTTTTCTGCTGTCCGTTATATATTAGTGTGACGTTGCCTCTGTTACGGGCCTTGATGGTGCAGTCGCGCACCTTGCCCTGCTTCCATTCGAAGCTCACTTCGAAGCCACCGCGTGCGCAGAGTCCGCTCACCTTACCGTCGTTCCATGTTTCAGGCAGTGCTGGCAACAGCTCTATTGTCGTCAGGTTGCCATTGGTCTGCGACTGCATGAGCATCTCGCAGACACCAGCCGTACCGCCGAAGTTTCCGTCGATTTGGAAAGGCGGGTGGGCATCCATCAGGTTGGGATAGGTACCTCCGCTGCGCCTGCGGTCAGGGCCTTGGTATTTGTCGGGCGAGACATACGTCAGCAGTTTCTGGTAGATGTGATAGGCTTGCTGCGGGTTGTGCAGTCGGGCCCAGAGGTTGATGCGCCAGCCTGTGCTCCAGCCTGTAGTGTGGTCGCCCTTGATCTCGAGCGAGCGCTCAGCGGCCTTCTGCAGGGCAGCATCCGTGAGGTGGTTGCCCGGATAGAGTCCGATGAGGTGGCTCTGGTGTCGGTGCTGCGGGTCCCAGTCGTCCCAGTCGTAATACCACTCGTTGATGTCTCCCTCATGGCCGATGGTATAGGGGTGCAGCCGGGCGAGGGCTTTTTTGTACGCGGCAGTGCTACCGCCACAAACTGAACCGGCCGCGATGGTGTTGGTGAGCAGTTCGCGGATGATGGCCAGGTCGGCAGTGCCTCCATAGCAGGTGGTGCCGTGATAGCCTTCCGGCGTCTTGTATTCGTTCTCCGGTGATGTCGAGGGGGCCGTGATCAGTTCTCCCGGCTCTTTGGGGTTGTCGATGAGCCAACGCAGGCAGAAGTCGGCTGCCCCTTTCATCAGTGGCCAGGCCACCTGCCTGAGGTATTGTTTGTCTTGTGTGAACTGATAGCGCTCCCAGAGGGTGTTCACCAGCCAGGCTCCACCCAGGTTCCAGTTCGACCACTCCGGACTCTCCCGTTTCTCCCCCACAGGGTTGGTCATGGCCCAGATGTCGCTGTTGTGGCTCGAGCACCAGCCCTCGTTGATACCGTAGTAGTTGCGCGCTGTGTATTGGCCGTTGGCCGCAAGTGCAGCGATGAAGCCGTCGAGGGGCTGGGCCATCTCAGCCATGTTTGCCACAAAGGCAGGCCAATAGTTTTCCTCCAGGTTGATGTTTACCGTGTAGTTGCCTCGCCAGGGCGACCAGAGGTGTGGTGTCCAAAGGCCTTGCAGGTTGGCAGGCACGCCCTGTGTGCGCGAAGAGGAGATGAGCAGGTAGCGCCCGTATTGAAAATAGAGTTCTTCCAGATAACGGCTGCCGGGAGCCTGTCCGCGAGTGTCGGTGTAGGTTTTGAGGAGGGCGTCGGTGGGACCGTCGTAATACGACGGTTTACTGGACGAGAGACGGAGGGTGACGCGGTCATAGATGGATTTATAGTCTGCCAGGTGGCGCTGATAGAATTCGTCGTAGGTCAGGTTCTGGGTGTGCCAGAGGTCGTTGGCGGCGTTCTCCAGATAGGGTGCGCCATCTGTGACGGGGTGCTTGTCGAAACCGTTGA
>CAMNHM010000172.1 GCA_946539475.1 uncultured Prevotellaceae bacterium
AGTCCGCCCTTCTTGTGCAGACGGTCCTTGGGCAGCGTGGTCGTCGAGATGTCGAAGCCGCTCTCGATGATGTCCTTGATGCTCTGCGACAGCGAGTCCCAGCCGCCGCCGAAGTTGCGGTCGAGCACCTCCACGAGCTTGGCAGCCGAGATGTGGCGGATATTCTCGTACGTGAGGTCGGTCACCCTCGAGATGGGGCGCTTCTTGATGGCCCATGTCACCTTCTGCTGCTCGCTCAGCTTCAGCTGTCCCACCTTGTATCCCTGTTTCTCGTATTTCTGCTTCACGGCTTTCGAGTCGTTGGTGACCTCCTCTATCATAAACGCCGACCGGATGATGTCGACATAGTGGCGCATGTTCTCCCTCACCTCGGCATCCTTCTCAGCACCCTCACAGAGGCGGAAGATGTCGTTTTCCTGCATGTCCCATACGGTGCTCTTGGTGAGCGTTTTCAGCGTAATTGCTTTCTGTTCAGTCTTTTTCTCCATAATTGTATCTTGGCTTACTGTTTTATGGCTGCAAAAATAAGCACTTTATTTCTTATTTACAAGTTTTTTTCCAATTATTTTTTTGCTGATTCAGTAAAATGCTGTAACTTTGCCCCTCGAAAACTATGTCACAACCTTTAGCTGAACGTTTGCGCCCCCGTACGCTCGACGAATATATCGGGCAGCGACACCTCGTAGGCGAGGGGGCTGTCCTCCGACGCATGATTGAGTCGGGGCGCATCTCGTCGTTCATCCTCTGGGGCCCCCCAGGGGTGGGGAAGACCACGCTGGCGCAGATCATCGCGCACCGGCTGGAGACGCCGTTCTACACCCTCTCGGCCGTCACCAGCGGTGTCAAGGACGTCCGCGACGTCATCGAGAAGGCTCAGAAAGGGCGTTTCTTCAACGAGGCGTCGCCCATCCTCTTCATCGACGAGATCCACCGCTTCTCGAAGTCGCAGCAGGACTCGCTGCTGGGAGCCGTCGAGCGCGGCATCGTGACCCTCATCGGTGCCACCACCGAGAATCCCTCCTTCGAGGTCATCCGGCCCCTGCTCTCCCGCTGTCAGCTCTATGTGCTGAAGCCTCTCGAGCGCGACGACCTGCTGGCGCTGCTCCATCGTGCCGTCACCACCGACGTCGTGCTCCGTGAGCGTCAGATAGAGCTGCGCCAGACCGACGCCTTGCTGCGCTACAGCGGCGGCGACGCCCGCAAACTGCTCAACATCCTCGAGCTCGTCGTCGAGTCGGAGTCTGCCGACCCCGTCGTCGTCACCGACGAGGTCGTAGTGGCCCGCCTGCAGCAGAATCCGCTGGCCTATGACAAGGACGGCGAGATGCACTACGACATCATCTCGGCCTTCATCAAGTCCATCCGGGGCAGCGACCCTGATGCCGCCCTCTACTGGATGGCCCGCATGATCGAAGGAGGCGAGGACCCGCAGTTCATCGCCCGCCGCATGGTCATCTCCGCGTCCGAGGACATCGGCCTGGCCAATCCCAATGCCCTGCTGCTGGCTAATGCCGCCTTCGACACGGTGATGAAGATCGGGTGGCCCGAGGCACGCATCGCGCTGGCCGAGGCCGTCGTCTATCTCGCCACGTCGCCCAAGAGCAACTCGGCCTATCTGGGCATCGACAGCGCCCTGGCGAAAGTCCGCGAGACGGGCAACCTGCCCGTGCCCCTCCATCTGCGCAATGCACCCACGCAGCTGATGAAGCAGCTGGGCTATCACGACGGATACCAGTATCCGCACGACTTCCCTGGAAACTTCACACAACAACAATACCTTCCCGACGACCTGCTCCACGAGCGCTTCTGGCACGGCCAGCATAATCCTGCCGAGGAGAAGCTCCTGCAGCGGATGGTCGCCTGTTGGGGAAAACGATTCGAGAAATGATCAAGATAGTAGTACTCGACGGCTATGCCGCCAACCCCGGCGACATCAGCTGGGAGCCCCTGCAAGCCCTGGGCTCGCTGACGGTCTACGACCGCACCGCCCCTGCCGACGTCGTAGCCCGCTGTGCCGATGCCGATGCCGTGCTGACCAACAAGGTCGTCATCGACCGCCGCGTCATCAGCCAGCTGCCGCGCCTGCGCTATGTCGGCGTGCTGGCCACCGGATATAACGTGGTCGACGTCGACGCTGCCCGCGAGCGCGGCATCGTAGTGACCAACATCCCCGCCTACAGCACCGACAGCGTGGCGCAGCTCACCTTCGCACATATCCTCAACGTCACCAACCGCGTGGACCACTATGCCCGGCAGAACCGCCAGGGGCGATGGAGCAGCAATCCCGACTTCGTCTATTGGGACACGCCGCTCATCGAGCTCAGCGGCAAGACGCTCGGCATTGTCGGCCTGGGCAGTATAGGCATGAAGGTGGCACTCATTGCGCGGCTCTTCGGCATGGACGTCTTCGCCATGACGAGCAAGAACAGCAGCGACCTGCCGCAGGGCATCCAGAAGACCACCTTCGAGGGGCTGCTGGCCGTCAGCGACGTCCTTTCGCTGCACTGTCCGCTGACACCTGCCACCCGACATCTCATCGACGGCCGTGCGCTGGCGATGATGAAGCCCGGCGCCATCCTCATCAACACCGGCCGCGGGCCGCTCGTCGACGAGCAGGCCGTTGCCGATGCCCTCCAGCGCGGACAGCTGCTGGGCTACGGTGCCGATGTCATGTCGCAGGAGCCGCCTGCTGCCGACAACCCCCTCCTCAGCTGTCGCAACGCCTTCCTTACTCCCCACATCGCCTGGGCCACTGCCGAAGCCCGTCAGCGGCTGATGCTCATTGCCGTCGACAACCTGCAGGCTTTCATCGGCGGTAAGCCCCGGAATGTCGTGGCCTAGTCACCGGCCCAGCTTCCTGCCGGCCCTGAGCGCCATGTTCTCGCGAAGCTGGTCGCGGTAGAGCCATATCTCCCGCGTGTGGTAGTTCCCCTCCACGCCTATCAGCGGCAGCAGGTAGTCCTCAGCCGTAAAGCCCTCGACGACGAGCAGTCCTGTCGACGTGTCGAGGTGTAACGTCATCGTGTCCTTCTGTTGCGCTGCCAGCGGCAGCAGCGGCGACGGCTCGGTGACGAGCATTGCCTCGGTGCCGTCCGTACGCCAGTTCACGGGATTGATGGCCACGCTGCTCCTCTCCCAGCCACGCATCGTGCACGTCGTGTCGCGCACGGAGTTGTAGCAGATGGTAACGCCCGTGTCGTCAGCGCTTCTGGCCGCCACGATATGTCTGTGGTGCTCCTCTGGTATGGTGATGCCGATGGCATAGGCAGCGACGAGCTGTCCGAATGTCTCCTCGTCCATCTCCTTCAGCAGCTCCAGCATGATCTGGGCGCCCTGGCTGTAGCCTGCCAGTATGAAGGGCCGTCCGCCGTTCAGGTGCTCCAGGTAGTAGGCGAAGGCTCGTCGCACGTCGTCCGTCGCCAGCGGCATGCGTGCCGTCGTCAGGCTGTCGCTCTCGAATGTCTGCAACGAGCATTGCCTGTAGTAGGGCGAGTAGAAGTTCAGCGCTCCGCTCACCAGTGTGTCCACGCCTGCCATCTCGCTGTATAGCGGTGCCCGCAGGCTGTCGCTGTACGTATCGGCCCAGTGTGCTGTGCTGCCGTCGGCCAGCGTGTAGTCGCCCGTCTCTGTCGAGATGATGTAGAACACGTCGGCCGCTGCTCCGCGGTCGGCTATATACCACTGCGTGCTGTCCCTGTAGTCGGGTGCCGCCGGTGTCGTCGTGGCGTTGCTGTTCGTGGTGCTTACTTTGCACGAGGTCATCACCACTGTCAGCATCAGAAGGAGTAGTGTCGTGTGTCGCATTGTCATATTGTCTAAGTTACTGATTGAGCCCACTTTAAAAAGTCTCAGTGATATTGCGAACATTGGCGCAGCCGCTCCCCTCCCTTCCGCTCGAGCTCTGCTCGCTTGCTACCGGAGGGACGCAAGAAGGGGAGGGGTGCCCGAAGGGCGGGGTGGGGTCTGTATATAATTAGCCGCCAAG
>CAMNHM010000173.1 GCA_946539475.1 uncultured Prevotellaceae bacterium
AGTTCCTCAGCGATCCGAAGAACATGGAGAACCTGAAGGCCGAGTTCTTTATCCCCCTGATGGTCAACAAGCTCATCACCGAGGGCACTGCTACCTGCGAGGTACTCGACACCACATCAAAGTGGTTCGGAGTCACCTATGCTGCCGATCGTCAGGACACCGTAGACCGCATCAAGCGCCTCGTCGACGAAGGCATCTATCCGAACAAACTATTCTAATGAACATAGACATTATGACACCAGATCAGCTGGCCCAGATGAGCCAGCTGATTTCCAATTCACAGACCATCATCGTCACCTGTCACCGAAGTCCAGACGGCGATGCCATAGGATCGGCACTGGGCTTCGCCGAGTTCCTCCGGTCAGTGGGAAAGGAGCCCACCGTGATCGTACCCGACCAGTATCCCGACTTCCTCCACTGGATGCCCAACACGGAGAAAATCATACGCTACGACAAGCATCGCGAAAAGTGCGACATGCTCTTCCAGATAGCCGACCTAGTGGTATGCCTCGACTTCAACACCCCCAGCCGCGTTGACGAGATGGCCACCGCACTGCTCGCCACCAAGGGCAAGCGCATACTCATCGATCACCATATCGGCCCCGACGTGCCCGCCGAAGTCACCATCTCCAACACCGAAGCCTGCAGCACCTGCGAGCTGGTGTTCAGAATCGTATGGCAGATGGGCATGTTCGAACGACAGAACAAGCACTTCGCCATACCCGTCTACTGTGGCATGATGACCGACACGGGAGGATTCACCTTCAACAGCACCCGACCCGAGATATACTTCATCATCGGAGAACTGCTCACCAAGCACATCGATAAGGACAAAATCTACCGAAACGTATACCACAACTACACCGAGAGCCGCATCCGACTGATGGGCTACGTGATGTACGAGAAACTCGTCTACATACCCGAACGCCACGCTGCCTACTACACCATCAACCGTGAGGAGCAGCGGCGTTTCAACTTCATCAAGGGCGATGCCGAAGGACTGGTCAACATCCCACAGCAGATCAGAGGCCTCAAACTCTCCATCTCACTGCGAGAAGATACGGAGAAGAACAACATCGTATGGGTAAGCTTGCGCTCGGTAGACGACTTCCCCTGCAACCTCATGGCCCAGCAGTTCTTCAACGGCGGAGGACACCTGAACGCATCGGGAGGACGAATCGAAGGCACCATCGACGAGGCTGTCAAAGTGGTGAAGCAGGCCATCGAGGCCTTCGCCGACAAACTTGGATAAAGACACGGATAGCAGGCATTATCACGGCAAAAACGGCACGGAAACTTAAAATAATCAAAAAAAATCCGTCTTTGTCGATGAAATTCATGCCAAAACCAATTCTTTTTCTTAACTTTGCACACGATATGAAGAAGTTTCTATTTGTCATGATAGCCGCCATCGCAGTGCTTGCCAGTTGCAACGACTACGAGACCTATGGCGACATGAAGGAGAAGGAGCGCAACGCCATCTCCAAATTCATTGCCGACTCTAGCATCACCGTCATCTCCGAAGACCAGTTCGTCAAGCAAGGCAAGACCACCAACCTCGAGCGCAACGAGTTCGTCAAGCTCGACAAGAGCGGTGTCTACATGCAGATTGTACGACAAGGGTGCGGCGAGATGATCAAGGACGGCGAATCAGTCAACCTCTGCTGCCGATTCCGTGAGTACAACATTATCGGCGACTCGCTCTACCTGTGGAACGACACTGACATAATGGCATCCGAGCCCGATGTGATGAGAGTCACGCGCTCAAGCGGCACCTTCACAGCCTCTTTCACCTCCGGGATGATGACACTCGCCTACTCCAGCGCATCAGTGCCCGCAGGATGGCTTGTGCCACTGGCCTACGTCAATATAGGACGCCCCAAGTCGATGCAAGACGAGATATCAAAGGTTAGGCTCATCGTGCCCCATACACAAGGCCACGCCACAGCATCGAGCAACGTCAGGCCATACTACTACATCATCACCTTCGAACGAGAAGCATAACGATTATTTATACATACTAAAATGACACTCATCAAATCCATCTCCGGTATCCGCGGTACCATCGGCGGACAAACCGGTGATACACTCAATCCACTCGACATCGTCAAGTTTACAACGGCCTACGCCACACTCATCAAGCGCAGAAACCCTGAGGCCACGAAAATCGTCGTAGGACGCGACGGACGCATCTCAGGCGAGATGGTCAAGAACGTGGTCTGCGGCACACTCATGGGCATGGGATTCGATGTGCTGAACATCGGCTACGCCACCACCCCAACCACCGAGCTGGCCGTCCGAATGGCACAAGCCGACGGAGGAATCATCATCACTGCATCCCACAATCCACGACAGTGGAACGCACTGAAGCTGCTCAACAGCGAGGGAGAATTCCTGACTGCCGACGAGGGAGCCGAGGTGCTTGACATCGCTGCACGCGAGGACTTTGACTATGCCGACGTGGATCATTTGGGCAGCTATCAGGAAGACGACTCGTTCGACGAGCGCCACATCCAGGCCGTGCTCCAGCTACGGCTGGCCGATATCGAAGCCATCCGCAAGCGCCACTTCCGCCTCTGCGCCGATACCATCAACAGCGTGGGAGGGCGCATCCTGCCCCGCCTGTTCGAGGCCCTCGGTGCTGACTACGAGATACTCAACGGCGAGTGCAACGGCCAGTTCGCCCACAACCCCGAACCGCTGGAGAAGAATCTGCAGGGCATCATGGAGCGCATGAGACAAGGCGGATTCGATCTTGGCATCGTGGTCGACCCTGACGTGGATCGCCTCGCATTCATCTGCGAGAACGGCGTCATGTTCGGCGAGGAATACACCCTGGTGAGCGTAGCCGACTACGTGCTGAGCCACACGCCAGGCAACACCGTATCGAACCTGAGCAGCACACGGGCCCTGCGTGACATCACGGAGCGCCACGGAGGACAGTACACAGCCGCTGCCGTCGGCGAGGTGAACGTCACCACGAAGATGAAACAGGTGGGAGCCGTCATTGGAGGCGAGGGCAACGGTGGAGTGATCTACCCCGAGAGCCACTACGGACGCGATGCTCTCGTGGGCATCGTGCTCTTCCTCTCCAGCCTTGCACAGAAGGGATGCACCGCATCGCAGCTGAGAGCCACATTCCCCGACTATCAGATAGCCAAGAACCGCATCGACCTGACGCCCGAGACAGATGTAGACGCCATCCTGGTGAAGGTGAAGGAAATGTTTGCTCAAGACAACTCTGCCACCGTCAACGACATCGATGGCGTGAAGATCGATTTCCCTGACCGCTGGGTTCACCTGCGCAAGTCGAACACCGAGCCCATCATCCGCGTCTACAGCGAGGCTCAGACGATGGCACAGGCTGATGAACTGGGCAAGCGCCTGATGCAGGTAGTTTACGATATGCAGAAATAACAGGTCAAGACTCTCTGACTGAAGACCAGCAAGGCCGGGCGCACACTACTGTTGCCCGGCCTTGTTGCTGTTTTGCCTGCCCGCTTCCAGAGCCTGCCAGAACCTACGGAGGCGCTCATCCATCTTCTGCTGCGACGACTGTCCCTGTAGAGTGTCTGACTTCAGGCTCAGGGCCTCGCGCTTACTGGCAAACTCGGCCAGCTCACTGTCGCCCACATCCATCATCTGCTGGCACTGACTCAGGATACGGCGCTCGGCATGCAGCGTGTTTTCGCACGTACCAACGATTGGCACCAGATTGGCCTTTGCCAGATTGTCGTAAGTACTAAGGATGTCACCCTCCGACTGGAAGAACTCCTTTTTCAGCAGTCCGAACATGTCGTAGAGCTGCTTCCGGTTCAGATAGAACTCAGACACCTTCTCGGTGAAGAGGATGTTGCCCAGCGTTTTCACCGTCTCGACGTTCGACGAAAAGATATTCTCTACCGTCGTAGATGACCGCTCATCGAAGACCACGAGCAGCTGCGCCATCTCGTAC
>CAMNHM010000174.1 GCA_946539475.1 uncultured Prevotellaceae bacterium
CGACCATTACGGCTGCGAGGCTCCAGGTGGTCTTCTCGATGAAGTCGGTGGTCTTACGCACGCCGCCAATCTGGTTGTAGGATGCGTAGTTGGCAGCCAGTCCGCCGCCCTTTGACTCTTGAATCAACACGATGCCAACCATCAGGATGGCAGCGATGACAATGAAAACTAACAATACTGTGTACATTTCTTTTACTTTATTTTTTTGTTGTTATTAATAATCAATTTCTCCAGAAACCGAATTTGGTCTGCAAAGTAAGCATTTTTTTTCGGATAATCCAAACTTAATTGCTTAATAATTTGCAAAGCGCCCAAATAATTGTGCTGTTTGATGTAAATTCGGGCCATTGTCTCGGTTTTCACGTCGTAATCCTGCTTTTCTGCTTCGTCGCCGGCAGGGTTGTCGATGAGGGGCGTGAGTGTAGGGTTCTCGTTGAGTACGATCTTCCCTTTGTCACTTTCTATGAACGAGTCGATGAGCTCCTGTCCTCTTAGTTGTGGTACGTCGGCGGGCGTCTGCTGCTCTTCCTCTTCGCTCTCGAGCAGGTATGCGACGTAGTCGACGGCGGCGTCGGCGGGCGTCGGCTTGCGTTTGCGAGTGGTTGTCTCTTCGTCCTGGGGTATGGAGTCTAGGAAGTCGTCGATGAGCGACAGCGTACGGCTGTCTCTGTCGGAGTCGGCGACGGGCGTCGGCTGTGCGTCCTCCTCGTGCTGTCGTCTGCCGCTGAGGCGGTAGTGGCTTGCTTCGATCATCTGGAAGATGACGCGGCGGTCGGTGATATAGATGGCTGCTCGTCGTAGCTCCTCGTCGAACGTGGGGTCGTGTAGCAGGAACAGGTTTTGGAGCATCAGCAGGCGGGCACTCTGGAAGTAGGGGTAGAGTGCCAGCAGTGAGCGAAGCTCATAGAGAGTCTCGCGGTCCATCTGCTCTGGGTGCCTGATCAGCTCGCTTATTTCCATTTTTGACTTTAGAGGGGGGACTATAGACTTTAGACTTTTTTTCTCATCTCTCAACTCTCAACTCTCAACTCTCATCTCTCAACTCTCATCTCTCAACTCTTAACTCTCATCTCTCATCTCTCAACTCTCAACTCTCATCTCTCATCTCTCAACTCTTACCAGTCGGCTACGGTGGCGTTGAATATCTGGTCGGTGAGCTCCTTTACCATCTGCGTCACCAGGTCTTCCTGGACGGCGTTGAGGCTGAGGTTGGAGTCGTAGCTCTGTGAGGCTGTGAACTGCTTCTCGAAGTCCACCTTGTGGTTGACGTTGTTCGTATAGCGCACGTTGACCGTCATCGACAGCTCCACCTGTGCCGAGCTGCCCTCTGCCGACACCGACTTGTTGCGCTGCTCGTAGCGTGTGATTTCGCCCTCGATCTTGAGGTCGCCGTTGCGCTTCACCTGCCGCAGCTTGGTGTTGTTGGCAAACTGGTCCTTCAGCTGGTTGTTGAAGATGCTGGCCATCGGGCCCCAGACATAGTTGGAGCGTATGGGGAAATCGGCCAGCTGTATGGTTTTCATCTTCGTGTAGTCGATGCTTGCTCCGTTGAAGGTATAGCTCACTTTGCACGCCTGCAGCATCATGACTACGACGATCATCACCATCAGGCCGTACTGGCGCAGTCGTCGGTAGAGTGTGCGGTCGCTGATGCCTAGCTCCTGTGCGGCCTTTTTGCGGTTTCCGTTGTTGCGTTCGAGCGCTTTTTCCAGCATCTGCCGGCTGAGGTCGTTCAGGTTGAGGTTTTCCTGCTCTGGTGCTGGCTCGATGTACTCCTCGGCCTCTGCGTCCTCCATGGGCCGTATGTCTGGCATGTTTGCCACCGAGGGCATCGAGGGTATGTGCTGCACGGGGGCTATGGGCGCCGCCTGCACGTCCTCTATGCGCTTCTTCAGCTGGCTCACCTCTCGGCGCATGTCGTTGACGTTGCCTCTGAGTTCGAAGAGTATCTTGTAGAGTATCTCCCGCTCGTTCTCGAAGGAATGGTCGCCGCCGGCATTGGGGAGTACCGTCAGCTGCGTGCTTTCGCGGTCCTGCGGTATGAATTTCGCGAGCACCTCGGGAGTAATCATCCTCTCCTTGCTCAGCACGGAGATCTGCTCGGTGATGTTCTTCAGCTGCCTGACGTTTCCGGGCCATTTGTAGTGCATGAGCATCTGCTTGGCCTCGTCGGTCAGCTGTACGCGGTCCATGCGGTATTTCTCAGCCGTCTGCATGGCGAAGAGACGGAACAGCAGCACGATGTCCTCACCGCGCTCGCGCAGCGGAGGCATCTGTATGGGTATGGAGTTCAGTCGGTAGTAGAGGTCTTCGCGGAAGCGCCCTTCGCTGATGGCCTTGAGGATGTTGACGTTGGTTGCTGCCACGATGCGCACGTCGGTCTTCCTGACCTCGGTTGCTCCTACGGGTATGTACTCGCCCGTCTCTAGCACTCGCAACAGTCGTGCCTGTGTGGCCAGGGGCAGCTCGCCCACCTCGTCGAGGAAGAGCGTTCCCTTGTTTGCCGCCCCGAAATATCCCTGCGAGTCGCTGATGGCTCCTGTGAACGAGCCCTTCACGTGTCCGAACAGCTCCGAGTCGATGGTGCCCTCGGGGATGGACCCGCAGTTGATGGCGAAGTATTTCTCGCGACGGCGGGGCGAGTTGTCGTGTATGACGTGCGGTAGGATCTCCTTTCCCACCCCGCTCTCGCCCACGATGAGCACGCTGAGGTCGGTGGGAGCCACCTGCAATGCTACGTCGAGCGCATGGTTCAGCGCATCGCAGTTTCCCACGATGTTGTACCTTTGTTTGATGGCCTGTAGCTCTTTCTTATCCATAACAGCTGACAAAATTACACATTTTTCCTGAAACGACTGCAATTTTGGCAGAAAATTAACGCTATTTAGTCCTTGTCACTGTGTTTCGGTCTTCCTGTAGTAGCTGTGGTCGCCGTCGGCGAAGCGCAGTATCAGGGAGTCTGGCGTCAACAGCACCAGGGCTGCCGTATCGACGACGGCGGGCAGCGGATTGCCCACGGAGTCGACGCGCGCCTGCGTCAGCAGCAGCCGTCCGTTGCTGATGTACCACTGCCGATAGCGCTTCATCCGTGGGTACTCCACGGGGCTCTCCTCGTCGACCGTTGCCCGCTGTCGCATGCCTATGGGCATGGCCAGGCTGTCGATCTTCAGCGTGAAGCCATACTCGCGCTCTTCGTCCAGCATCTGCCGCACGCTGTCGGGCAGCTCCTCCACTGGCTGCATGCCCGCCCGCCGTCGCAGCGTCGGCTTCACCTTGTAGCACCACTGCCCTATGAGGTCCTGGGTGACGATGACGATGTCGGCCTTCGTGCTGTCGGCAGCATTCCGTTTCAGGGCCACCTTGTCGCCGATGCGCAGCGTGCCGAACACCTGCCGTCGGCTCGAGGCGTCGAGGATGTCGAGCGTGTCAGGGTCGGAACCGTCGTAGGGGTCGTTGAGAAACACGACGATCGAGTCGTTGCTTCCGTCGCAGACGAGGCCATAGAGCGTGGAGTCGCCCGCGACCGCCTGCTGGCTGACAGCCACCAGCTGTCGCTTCTGCGGCCCGGAGCACCCAAAGGTCAGGCACAGTGCCACGAGTGCTACTATAATAATAGAGTGACATTTCATCTTTGTACTATCCGTTTATACCTTTATCTGGTTGCAAAGTTAACGTTTTCCAAGCACTTTCAGCTCCCTTTAACTCCTTTTAACGTCGTCATAGCCCATAACTCCCCAAAAAAGATTATCTTTGCAGTCAAAATTCTACAATAGCCAAAAATTAAAACTATGGGAAAGAAAAAAATCAAGTTCAGCCTTGTCTATCGTGACATGTGGCAGTCGAGCGGCAAGTTCCAGCCGCGCAAGGATCAGT
>CAMNHM010000175.1 GCA_946539475.1 uncultured Prevotellaceae bacterium
ATTGAACATTGAAATATTAGACAGAATGAGACTTACACTTTTAGCGACACTGTTCGCAACGGCACTGAGCGCCAGTGCACAAGACAAGCTTTACGCCAACGAGTTTCCACTGGGTGACGTGACCCTGCTGGACGGACCACTGAAGAAGGCACGCGACCTGAACATCAAGACACTGCTGGCATACGACTGCGACCGACTGCTGGCACCCTACCTCAAAGAGGCTGGACTGACACCGAAGGGCAAGCCCTACCCCAACTGGGACGGACTCGACGGACACGTGGGAGGCCACTATCTGACGGCACTGGCCATCAACGCCGCCACAGGCAGTAAGGAGTGCCAGCAGCGCATGGACTACTTCATCAGCGAACTGCAGGCCTGTGCCGACGCCAACGCCAGGAACCACCCCGAATGGGGCAAGGGCTACGTGGGAGGCGTGCCCCAGAGTGCCCGCATCTGGAGCGCCTACAAGAAAGGCGACTTCGGACCTTATCGCTCCGCATGGGTGCCCTACTATAATATACATAAGATGTACGCAGGCCTGCGCGACGCATGGGTCTATTGCGGCAACGAACAGGCCAGGCAGCTCTTCCTGGGATTCTGCGACTGGGCCATCGACCTGACAGCAGGACTCACCGACGAGCAGATGCAGCAGACACTCGACACGGAGCACGGAGGCATGAACGAGGTGCTGGCTGATGCCTATGCCATCAGCGGCGACAAGAAATACCTGGACTGCGCCAAGCGATTCTCGCACCGCAGGATCCTCACCCCCCTGTCGCAGCGACAGGATCGGCTGGACAACCTGCATGCCAATACGCAGGTGCCCAAGGTGGTGGGCTTCGAGCGCATCGCCGAACTCTCTGGCGAAGAGTACTATCACACGGCAGGTGCCTTCTTCTGGGACATCGTCACAGGAGAACGATCGCTGGCATTCGGCGGCAACAGCCGCAGAGAGCATTTCCCCAGCAAGGAGGCCTACACAGACTTCGTGAACGACGTGGAGGGCCCAGAGACCTGCAATACCAACAACATGCTCAAGCTGACGGAAGACCTGCACCGCAGGAACCCGGAGGCACGGTTTGCCGACTACTATGAGTTGGCTACCTTCAACCATATCCTCGCCTCACAGCACCCCGAACATGGAGGCTACGTATACTTCACCCCTGCCCGTCCGCGCCACTACCGCAACTACTCTGCTCCCAACGAGGCCATGTGGTGCTGCGTGGGCACAGGCATGGAAAACCACGGCAAGTACGGACAGTTTATATACACCCACGTGGGTGATGCCCTCTACGTGAACCTCTTCGTGGCCTCAGAACTCAACTGGCGCGAGCGCGGCATCAGCATGCGACAGGAGACGGCATTCCCCTATAGCGAACAGAGCCGCATCACCATCACCGACGGCAAGCCCCAGCAGCTGACCCTCATGGTGCGCTATCCGGGATGGGTGAAGCCGGGAGCCCTCGACGTAAAGGTGAACGGACAAAAGGTCAGCATCGTCAGCGGACCCTCTTCCTATGTGGCCATCAACCGCAAGTGGAAGAAGGGCGACACGGTGGAAATCAACTTCCCCATGCACAACAGCGTGAAATACCTGCCCAACGTGCCACAGTACATCGCCCTGATGCACGGTCCCATCGTATTGGGCATGAAGACAGGTACGGAAGATCTGCGACGACTCGTATCAGACGACAGCAGATTCGGACAGATCGCCAACGGCAAGAAACTGCCCATCAACGAGGCGCCCATCCTTATTAACAACGATATCGAAGGCATCGCCACGCAACTGCAGCCCGTGGCAGGCAAACCTCTGCACTACACACTCAGTACCCGCATGGAGAACCCCATACGCGGCGAGCTGCAACCCTTCTTCGAGATCCACGACAGCCGCTATATGCTCTATTGGCTCGCACTCTCGGAAAACAACTACAAAGGCTATACGGAACAGTTGGCCAAGGCCGAGCAGGAGCAACAGGCACTGGAGGCACGCACCGTGGACAAGGTGCAGCCTGGCGAACAGCAGCCCGAGGCAGACCACTTCATGGAGACAGACCAGTCGCAGACGGGCAACACCAACGACGTGTTCTGGCGCGATGCCAACAACGGCCACTACTTCAGCTATCTGATGCAGACGGGAGGGAACACCAACCTGAGCCTGCGACTGAAATACTGGGGCGTGGGAGAATGGAAATCGCACGAGTTCGACATCCTCGTCGACGATGTGGTGGTGACGTCAGTCAACAATACAGGCAAGTACCGGGTAGCAGAGTTCAAGTATGAGACCTATCCCATACCTGCCGACTTGCTGAAGGGCAAATCGCAGATACGGGTGAAGTTTGTGGCTAAGCCCGGCCGCCAGATTGGTGAGATCTACGGCGTGAGGCTGGTGAAGGAATAGTCTGAGAGACTCAGTCCATCAGTTTGTTCTTCTCGATGGTCCATTTCTCACGCTTTAAGAGTCCACAGTCCTTGCCCAGGAACATCTTGGCAGCCTCCTTGTCACCCTTCAGCTGCCAGTCGAGCCAGGCAAGGGCTGGGATGGTGAACTCACCGCCATGAGGCTCGCGGTAGGTGCCTCCATGCCCCACAGGATAATTCACGGCGATGGCAGGCACATGGTCGATACGGTGGAAGTCGTCCATGCCGTTGCCGTAGGCGATGTCCGTCTCACCACCCAGTATATAAATAATAGGTGTATGAATCTCCTTGAGCTTCTCCTTCGGAGGCATGGGCATGCCACCCACGGCCTGGTTGGCGTTCTGCTGGTTGAAGAGTCCGCTATTGCAGATCATCAGGGCTGAGATACGGGAGTCGGCACAATTGAACAGACTCTGCAAACCTCCGCACGACATACCGGCCACGCAGATGTGCCTGGTATCCACCTTCTGGTAGTAGGGCGACTTGGGGTCGGCATTCTGGGCGATAATCCAGTCGATGCTCTCTATCTGCTGTTCCGATTTCGACATCTCTCCGCGATAGGGTTCATCGTCCATGGGGATATAGCCCGTGGCCAGCACGATGTAGCCGTGGGAGGCTATCTCGTTGAGGAACCGGTAGTGCTCCCAGGGCGAGTTGCTGCAAGCACCGTTGCCCCACACCAGCACAGGCAGGGGCTTCTGTGCACTAAATGCCTTCAGATCCTGAGGGGCAAACACGGTATGCGCTGCCAGCGAGGGCTCCTCTTTCATAATGGCCTTGTAAGAACCTGTACCGCCATCCTCGACGATACGCTGCTTCACACTCTTGGTCTGTGCTCCGGCTATCATGGCCAGGCACAGCATGATGGTAGATAATAATGTCTGTTTCATACGGCGGCAAAGTTACGGCATTTGGCGCGAGGGGCGCCACTTACCTTTCTTTATATCATGACTACACTATTTTACGGTGAAATCCAGCGTCTGCAGGTCCTTGTCTCGCGATGAGTTGCCGTAGAGTATCTGGTAGCGTCCGGCACGGGTGCTGAGCTCGTCGATGCTCTCGTCGTAGTACTCGAAGGCCTCGCCGTCGAGGGTGATGGTGGCCGTCTTGGTCTCCCCAGCCTTCAGACTCAGTTTCTGGAATCCCTTCAGAGCCTTGATGGGGGCTCCGGCATCGTCGAGTGCCTTCACGTAGACCTGCACGGTCTCCGTACCTTCCCGTTTGCCGGTATTAGTCACGGGCACGCTGACGATGACCTTTCCGTCTTTCTTCATCGACTTGGCAGACAGTTTGCCCTTTCCTATATTAAAAGAGGTGTAGCTGAGACCGTAGCCGAAGGCATACTGAGGCTCGCCGGTGAAGTAGCGATAGGTGCGGTTCTTCATCGAGTAGTCGAGGAAGTCGGGC
>CAMNHM010000176.1 GCA_946539475.1 uncultured Prevotellaceae bacterium
ATAGGTGTCGAAATTGCTCACCGACGACACCTCGAGCCAGCGTCCCTGTGCCTCGGAGTAGACCTCGAAGTCGTAGCAGATGGCACTCGTAAAGCTCTGGTCGCCACCGCAAAGGAGCAGAATCCTGTAGGGAAGCTCGAGCTTCTTCAGCAGCCCTTCGACGTGCTCTAGCATCTCGCGGTGGCTCTCCTTCGAGTGCTCGGGCTTGTCGATGCGCACGATCTCGATTTTCGAGAACTCATGCAGGCGGTTCAGTCCGCGCACATCCTTGCCGTACGAGCCCGCCTCCCGACGGAAGCATTCCGTATAGGCGCAGTTCTTGATGGGCAGCTGCTGCTCGTCGAGGATGACGTCGCGGTAGATGTTCGTCACGGGCACCTCGGCGGTCGGGATGAGGTAGAAGTCGTCCACCTCGCAGTGGTACATCTGCCCTTCCTTGTCGGGCAGCTGTCCCGTGCCATAGCCGCTGGCGGCGTTCACCACCGTCGGGGGCATCACCTCCGTATAGCCGCTCTGGCGGGCCTCGTCGAGGAAGAAGTTGATGAGTGCGCGCTGCAGCTGTGCTCCCTTGCCGATGTAGACGGGGAAGCCGGCGCCCGTGATCTTCACGCCCAGGTCGAAGTCGATGAGGTTGTACTTCTTGGCAAGCTCCCAGTGGGGCAGCGGATCGGCAATGCCGAGCGTCGGGTTCACAGTCCAGTTGCCGACGGTGTCGTCAGGTCCGCACTCCTTCAGGTTGCTCTTTACCACGTGGTTGTCCTCGGCAGCGGCACCCTCGGGCACCTCGTCGTACGGGATGTTGGGTATCTGGCAGAGCAGGCGGGTCATCTCCTCCTGCGCCTTCGTCATCGTCTCTTCCAGCTGTCGCGAGCTCTCCTTCAGCGTGGCAACCGCCTGCTTGGCCTGCTCGGCTTCCTCGCGGCGCCCTTCCTTCATCAGGCGTCCTATCTGGCCCGACTGCTGTTTCTGCTCGTTCAGGTTCCTGTCGAGCTGCTGCTGGGCATCGCGGCGCTGACGGTCCGTGGCGAGCACCTCCTCAATAGCTTCACGTGCACCCTTAAAGTGCTTCTTCTCCAAGCCGCGTATGACGCGCTCGGTATCCTCGGTGATGAGTTTCAGTGTTAACATCTTTGGTATTTACGATTTACGGATTTACAAATTTGTTGTTTTCTATTTCGCGTGCAAAGTTACTACTTTTCGCCGACATCTGCAAAACTTTGCCTTATTTTCTTCTTCTCAGTGTCAGCTGACGAGGCAGTTTCTTCCATTTTCCGCCTACGGGCACTTTCAGCGTCGCCCCGTCCTTTTGCTCCAGGGTGTAGGTAGTGTCGTTCACCTGCGTCAGCGTCGCTGTCAGGTCGTCGCTGCCATAGTCGTTCACCATCTCCAGCTCAGCCCGTCGGCCGCTGATCTCTGCCGACGTGATCAGCCAGCAGAAGCTGTTGCCCTTGCGGGCCAGGTAGCCGGCCACCTTGCCGAACACCTCCTGACCTTTCACCACGATGTCCTGGTCGCGAAGGCTGATGTCCATGTAAACGTCGTTCTCCGTGTCGTAAAGGTATGCACGGAAGGCGGTGCTGTCGGCCTCCTGGGCGCTCAGCGTGGCGCTGATCATCGTCATCGCCAGCGCTATCATTGTCGTCTTCTTCATCATAGTCGTATTTCTGAGGCTGCAAAATTACGAAGAAAGACGTAAAAAACCAAATTTCTTTTTGGCATTTCGCTCCATTATTAGTAATTTTGCACCCATGAAACAAGCAATGATCCTCGCTGCCGGTCTTGGCACACGCCTGAAACCCCTGACCGACAGCATGCCGAAGGCCCTCGTCCCCGTGTCCGGACAGCCGCTGCTCTACCATCTTATCATGCGCCTGCGCAATGCCGGCTATACCCGGCTGGTAGTCAACGTCCACCATTTCGGACAGCAGATTATCGACTATCTCGCAGCCAACGGCAACTTTGGCCTCGACATCAGCATCAGCGACGAGCGCAGCGAGCTGCTCGACACCGGTGGAGCCCTGAAGCAGGGCCTGCCGATGTTCTCCGCTGAGAGCCCTGTCCTCGTGCATAACGTCGACATCCTGAGCAACGTCGACCTCGCCCTGTTCTACGAGCAGGCCGCAGCCGCTGCTGCCGACGCGCTGCTGCTCGTGGGGCATCGTCACACCAGTCGCCACCTCCTTTTCGACGAGCACCGCCAGCTCTGCGGGTGGTCGAACGACGACAAGGGACTGCTGCGCCTTGCCTCTCCCGACCTTGATGCCTCCCGCCTGCAGCGCCTGGCGTTCAGCGGCATCCATGTCGTCCGCCCCCAGGTGGCAGCCCTCATGCAGTCGATGCCTTCGCGTTTCGGCATCTTCGACTTCTACATGCGCTACTGCCACCAGCTGTCCATCCTGGGCCACGTCAAGTCCGACCTCCGCATGCTCGACGTCGGTAAGCTCGATACGCTCGCTGAGGCGGAGGCCTTTTTAGCTGATAGTATATAATTGAGAGTTATGCAAAAAATCATTATTCTAGACTTCGGTTCACAGACCACACAGCTCATCGGACGTCGCGTGCGAGAGCTCGACACCTTCTGCGAGATACTGCCCTACAACAAGTTCCCCGTCGGCGACGAGTCAGTCATCGGCGTGATCCTCTCCGGATCGCCCTTCTCCGTCCACGACCCCGACGCCTTCAAGGTCGACCTCAGCCAGTTCGTCGGACGGGTGCCCGTCTTGGGCATCTGCTATGGAGCACAGTTCATCTCCCACACCCTCGGTGGGCGCGTCGAGAAAGCCGACTCGCGCGAGTACGGGCGTGCCAACCTCGAGACCGTCGACACTGCCAGCCCCCTCTTCAGAGGCTTCGAGCAACACTCGCAGGTATGGATGTCGCATGGCGACACCATCACCCGCATCCCCGACGGCTTCCAGGTCATCGCCTCCACAAAGGATGTGCGCAATGCCGCCTTTAGCCTCACCCCAGCGGGTGGGGCCCCCATCTTCGCCGTCCAGTTCCACCCCGAGGTCTTCCACACCCTTCAGGGCAAGCAGCTGCTGCGCAATTTCGTCGTCGACATCTGCGGATCCCGCCAGCAGTGGAGTGCCGAATCGTTCGTCGATACCACCGTCGCCGAGCTGCGCCGCCAGCTGGGCACCGACCGCGTCATCCTCGGACTCTCGGGAGGCGTCGATTCCTCCGTGGCTGCCGTGCTGCTCAACCGTGCCATCGGCGACCGCCTCACCTGCATCTTCGTCGATCATGGCATGCTGCGTAAGAACGAGTTCCGGCAGGTCATGGACGACTATCGCGGCCTGGGGCTCAACGTCATCGGTGTCGATGCCAGCAAAAAATTCTTTGCCGACCTCGCTGGCGTCAGCGACCCTGAGCAGAAGCGCAAGATCATTGGCCGCGACTTCATAGAGGTGTTCAACGAAGAGGCCAAAAAACTAGTAAATAGTGAATCCGTAAATAGTAGATATCGTTGGTTGGCCCAGGGCACTATCTACCCCGACCGTATCGAGAGCCTGAACATCACGGGAAAGGTCATCAAGAGCCACCACAACGTAGGCGGACTGCCCGAGGAGATGAACCTCCAGCTGTGCGAACCGCTGAAGTGGCTCTTCAAGGACGAGGTGCGCCGCGTGGGCCGCCAGCTGGGCATGCCCGAGCACCTCA
>CAMNHM010000177.1 GCA_946539475.1 uncultured Prevotellaceae bacterium
GCGGCGTGTGGAAGTAGAAGAAACCATGCTCATGGAAATAGGTGTGAATGGCCATCGCCATGTTGTGGCGGATGCGCATCACGGCACCAAAGGTGTTGGTGCGCAGACGCATGTGGGCATTCTTGCGCATGGCCTCAAACGACTGGCCCTTCTTCTGCATGGGATAGTCGTTGCCGCAGAGTCCGTACACCTCCAGGCTTGTGGCCTGTATCTCCGATGACTGTCCGGCACCCTGGCTCTCCACCAGCGTACCCACGGCGCAGATGCAGGCACCCGTCGTCATCTGCTTCAGCAGTTCCTCATCAAACTTCGTCGGGTCTACCACCACTTGCACGTTCTTGATGGTCGAGCCATCGTTCAGTGCGATAAAGTCGACGGCCTTGCTGGAGCGATGGGTTCTCACCCACCCTTTCACGCAGACCTCCTTGCCATAGTCCGTGCTTTTCAGCACGTCAATTATCTTTGTTCGTTTCATATCGTTGTCCTATTACTCGTAAGCTCCCATGCGCAGACGGTCGACCTCGTCCTCGGTGAGGTAGCGCCAGTCGCCGCGACGCACGTTCTTTTTCGTCAATCCGGCAAACTGCACGCGGTCGAGCTTGGTCACCTTGTAGCCCAGGCTCTCGAAGATGCGGCGCACGATGCGGTTCTTGCCCGAGTGGATCTCGATGCCCACCTGCTTCTTGTCGGTGGGGCTGGCGTACTGCACGTCGTCGGCGCGTATCTCTCCGTCGTCGAGGGTGACGCCCTCGGCAATCTGCTGCAGGTCGTGTGCGGTGACGTTGCGGTCGAGGTAGACGTGGTAGATCTTCTTCTTGAGGTACTTGGGGTGTGTGAGCTTCGAGGCGAGGTCGCCGTCGTTGGTGAGCAGGAGCACGCCGGTGGTGTTGCGGTCGAGACGTCCCACGGGGTAGATGCGCTCGGGGCAGGCATCCTTGACGAGGTCCATGACGGTCTTGCGCTGCTGGGGGTCGTCGCTGGTGGTGACGTAGTCCTTGGGCTTGTTCAGCAGCACGTAGACTTTCTTCTCCATGCGCACGGGCTGATCGTGGAACATGACTTCATCGGTGCGCAACACCTTGGTGCCCAGCTCGGTAACCACTTCGCCATTGACCTTGACAACACCTGCCTGGATGAACTCGTCGGCCTCGCGACGGCTGCAAACGCCGGCATTGGCCAGATACTTGTTCAGGCGGATGGGCTCGTTGGGATCGTAGTTCTGCTCCTTGTACTCAATGCGCTTCTTCATCGAGTACTTGTTGTTGGGATCGTAGTCGGCCGTGCGGGGACGGAAACCGCCCTGACGCTGCTGACCGTAGCCGCCGCCGCGCTGCTGATAGCCGCCCTGCTGACGACCGAAGCCGCCACCGCGCTGCTGATAGCCACCCTGCTGACGACCATAGCCGCCACGCTGCTGATAGCCACCCTGCTGACGGGGCTGATAGTTCGACTGGTAGCTACCCTGCTGCTCGTCGCCCTCCTGGTTATTGTAGCGGGGACGATAGCCACCCTGCGGACGCTGCTGACCGTAGCTGCCACGCTGCTGATAGCCACCATTATTATAGTTGTTCTGACGCGGACGATAGCTGCGCTGCGGAGCCTGCGACTGCAGACTGGCACCGAAACCTTCCGGACGGAAGCCGCCCTCATCGTCGTTGCGCTTGTTGAAGCTGGGTCGTTCGTAACTTTGTGTGGGGCGCTGTCCTGAATGGATGCGCGGACGCGGTGAACGTCCTACCGGACGGAACTCGCGCTGGTAGCCCTCACGGCCACTCTCCTGATGCTGCTCGGTGTTGGTTTGTTGCAGCTGGTCTTGTTTTTTCTCGTTCTCGAAATCCATAATTCTTTCTCTGTTATACCTTACTTATTTATTATATAATGAAAACATTGAGGCATCACGCCCCTTCTAAATTCTTATTATGCCTTGCTGGTTGCTCACCAGGCCATGCCTGTGTAGTTCCACGGCGTAATGGCCATCAGCTCCTCTTTCACGCTGTCGCTCACGTCGAGCGTCTGGATAAACTCGTGAATGGTCTGCTCGGTCATCTTCTGATTCGTACGCGTCAGCGCCTTCAGCGCCTCGTAGGGATGCGGATAGGCTTCGCGGCGCAGGATGGTCTGAATGGCCTCGGCCACCACGGCCCATGTGTTCTCCAGGTCCTCGTGCAGCTTCTCCTCGTTGAGAATCAGCTTGCGCAGCCCTTTCAGCGTGCTCTGGAAAGCGATGAGCGAGTGGCCCATCGGCACGCCCACGTTGCGCAGCACCGTAGAGTC
Organism: uncultured Prevotellaceae bacterium; assembly: GCA_946539475.1. The sequence continues at coordinate 2,275 of CAMNHM010000177.1, forward strand.
GGTGAGGTCGCGCTGCAGACGGCTCACGGGCAGCTTCCCTGCCAGGAACTGCAGGATGGCGTTCGATATGCCCAGGTTGCCCTCCGAGTTTTCGTAGTCGATGGGGTTCACCTTGTGAGGCATGGCGCTGGAGCCTACCTCGCCGGCCTTGATTTTCTGCTTGAAGTACTCCATGGAGATGTACATCCAGAAGTCGCGGTCCAGGTCAATCACGATGGTGTTGATGCGGCGCATGGCATCGAAGATGGCGCCCAGCCAGTCGTAGTTTGAAATCTGAGTGGTCCACTGCTCGCGCTCCAGTCCCAGCTTCTCGCTCACGAAATGGTCGCCGAAGAGGCGCCAGTCAATGTCGGGATAGGCCACGTGGTGGGCATTGTAGTTGCCCGTAGCACCGCCGAACTTGGCCGTCACGGGCACATCCTTCAGCGAGCGCAGCTGCTCCTCCAGACGGTAGACGTAGACCATCACCTCCTTGCCCAGACGTGTGGGCGAGGCAGGCTGTCCGTGGGTCTTGGCCAGCATGGGCACGTTCTTCCATTCCTCGGCATAGTCGTTCAGCTGCTCTATGAGCTCCTCGAGCAGGGGAATGTACACCTGCTCCAGTGCTTCCTTGATGCTCAGCGGAACACTGGTGTTGTTGATATCCTGAGAGGTCAGGCCGAAATGAATAAACTCCTTGTAGGGCTGCAACGAGGCAGCTGCTTCCTGCTCAATCTTGTCAAACTCTTCCTTGATGAAATACTCCACGGCCTTCACGTCGTGGTTGGTCACCTTCTCTATGTCTTTCACGCGCTGGGCCTCGGCAGTCGTAAAGTTGCGGTAGATGTCGCGCAGACGTTCAAACAGCTCCTGAGGGAAGTCCTTCAGCTGCGGCAAAGGCAGTTCACAAAGCGTAATGAAATACTCTATCTCTACGCGTACACGATAGCGCACCAGTGCATATTCTGAAAAATACTCGGCCAGCGGCTCGGTCTTACTCCTGTAGCGTCCGTCGATTGGTGAGATCGCGGTCAGCAAACTTAATTCCATGCTTTCTTCTTATCGATAATATAATCCAATTGGGGATGCAAAGGTACAAAATAATTCATAATTCATCATTCATAATTCATATTTATTTCAACCTTTCACGTGCTTTTTTTGATATTTAACAAAAAAAGGAGCCTCGCTTGCGAGACTCCTCTTCGTGGGCGTTGACGGATTCGAACCGCCGACCCTCTGCTTGTAAGGCAGATGCTCTAAACCAGCTGAGCTAAACGCCCGAAAGATAAACCTGTCGTTTACCGCTCTTGCTATTTGAGAAACATCAATTAGATAGTGGGCGTTGACGGATTCGAACCGCCGACCCTCTGCTTGTAAGGCAGATGCTCT
>CAMNHM010000178.1 GCA_946539475.1 uncultured Prevotellaceae bacterium
GCGACCCGAAGAACATGGAGAACCTCAAGGCAGAGTTCTTCATCCCGCTGATGGTGAACAAGCTCATCACCGAAGGCACTGCCACCTGCGAGGTGCTCGACACGACATCGAAGTGGTTCGGCGTCACCTATGCTGCCGACCGTCAGGCCACCGTCGACCGCATCCAGAAGCTCGTCGACGAGGGTGTCTATCCCAACAAGCTGTTCTAGGAAGCTGACCATCAGTCAACGAAATCGATAATCTCCGGATCTGCCCCTTGTGCCGATCCGGAGATTCCATTTTTATGTCTGTCCTCCTCTACTGAAGGAGAATGGCTACGAGGGCAGCCGCATCGGAAATGCTCACCTTCCCGTCGGCGTTGATGTCGGCAGCGTCGGAGTCGAACTGCTCCGGCGTCTGTCCTGTCAGGTGGCTCACGAGGGCTGTCACGTCGGCGATGTCGACCCTCCGGTCGCTGTTCACGTCGTAGGGTATGGCAGGCAGACCGAGATAGGTGAGGCGGAAGTTGTCGAAGATGGCCCAGTCTTTATCGGTCGTCGTGGTCTTCTTGACGCCGAGGCGCAGCTCCTGCCCCTCTTCGAGGGTGAACTCCAGCGAGGTGGCATAGAGGCCCTCCTCCAGGAAGAAGCGGGCGGCATCGCTCATGCTATTGGGGAACTTGCCACTGATGCCGCTGGTCGTCACACCGACGTCGAGCTTGCCTGCCTCCGCGAAGATGGAGGGCAGCGGCTGCGTCACATCGTTGGCATAGAGCAGGGCGTCGAGGCTCTCAGTGCCGTTGTTATGCTTCGTGGCAGCGTCAGCATAGCCACCATTGCGGTAGAAGCCCTGCACCTCCAGCCGATAGCATCCGGCAGGCGCGCCGCTGATGGTCTGGTAGACGTCGAATGCAGTATTATACTTCTCGACGCAGTAGTTGACTATCGAGCCATTCTCGAGACCTCCGAACGTGGGGCCTCCCTGCCAGTAGGCCCGACGCGTATTGTTATAGCGGGCGAAGTCGTTGTCGACAATGAGGAAGGTAGCGTCGACGGGCTCCGCAGCCGTCGCCACGCTGAACTGCTGTATGCGATTGGCGCGCGTCATGAAAAGCCACTGGGCATTCTCGTCCGAAGCATCGCTGGCAATGAGCGACGACGACGAGCCGTCGTAGGCCAGGTTCTTCCCGTTGCACGTCAGCAGGTAGGCTCCGTTGCTCGTCTCTGTAAACGTCCATTGTCCGGGTGTCTGGTCCATCCAGGGCCCATTGTCGAGTATGTTCAGGTAGTGCTTGTCGCCATTGATGAGCTGTGTGTCGATGGTGTACTTGTCTTCGCCAGCCTCAGCCGTCATCACGTCGACGCCTCCGTAGGAAGTCAGCGAAGCATGCGTGCCCCAGTCATTGCCCGTCGTAAGCCACTGCCGGGCACCCACGTTGTAGAGGTAGAACACGTCAGCGACGGTGACCACGGCAGAGAGATGCTCCACACCTTTATAGTCTGTCGTACGCACGCGATACTGTCCGTCGCCCATAGGAGGATCAAGGGTGTAGGTCGCCGGCGTCTCCTGCTGTCCGTAGCTGACGGCCGTCTGCCAGGAGCTGCCGTCGCTGCTGTATTCCAGCACCATCTGCTGACAGAGCTCTCCGTACTGTTCACTCCATTTCAGGTTGATCTTTCCGGCAGCGGTCACGGTCGTCAGCACTGGAGCCTTGACAGTCGGCTCCTTCGGCACGTACTCGAAGCTGCTGTTGTAGCCCCTGCCGGGATCCATCGCGGCGTAGTACTCGCCGGCTGCCGTGAGGGCATCGTTCTTATACACTTTCGACGGGTCGCGCTCGTTGTTCCAGTAGTAGTAGCGCTCCACGTAGGGCAGCCCGTTCATGTATTCGCAGATCTTCTTCACCTCGGTAGCATTCTGAGCCTCGGTCACCCCGCTGGCGAAGGCGCCGTTGGTATTCCACGAGGCACCCCACACCCATTCCGACACCCAGACGGGCCGCTTCACCGCGTTGTACCAGTTGGGGATGTTCGTCTGGAAATTGCTCAGCAACCAATAACCGTGCAGGTCGATGATGTCGCAGCGCCAGCCGCGCGCGTCGATGCTGTCGAAGAACTCCTTGAGAAACCCCGTGCCGTTCCAGTAGTCGCTGCCATCCCACGAGGAGGGCGAGCAGAGGCGCATACCCGTGGCCATCAGCGCCTCCCAGTTGGCAAGGATGGCGTTCAGGTCGCAAGGGTTGTCGTCGGAAGCATTCTTCGGCTCGTTGTTGGTCTTCATGTGTGGCGACCAGGTAGCCTTCCCCAGGTCTGCGATGGCAGGCCAACCCTCATGGATATGGTGTGGCACGCTCTCCACGTCGGGCAGCATGTCCTGGCCCACGCCCCAGGTATAGGTGCTCGTGGCGCCGAGGGCCGAACAGATGGTATGGTTGCCATCGGCAGTTGCCAACGCCTTCTTGCTGGCATCCTGCCACTTGAACACGCGATACGACGATATCTTCTGATCCAGGATGTCTGGCAGGCTGGCCATCTCCAGGTCACCGTCGGCAGCGATGAAGCAACGGCTATAGCCATAGCCTCCCGGGCGCAGCGCAAACGTCACCATGTAGCCACGCTTCAGCTTGAAGCTGCGGATGCGGTTGTCGAGCTTCGCCTCCGTCAGCGTGTTCATGAATCCGCCGCTATTCTCCAGCCCGAAGTCGCTGACGGCATCACCCGTGAAATTCTGCCCGGAATAGACGGTCAGGGGCTGCGCCGTGTCGCCATAGGGCAGTACGATGGTGCCCTGCCCGTACATCTTCACCTGGCAGTTCTGCCCGTCGACAGCCTGCTGGCCGTTGATCTTCACGTGGCCCGAGAGCAGCGGCAGGGCGGCTGAGGGGCGCACGCCGCTTAGTATCAGGACGGCATGGTCGGTATTGGTGATGTTGACCACGCCATTCGTGCCAAACGGCGCCGACGAAGTGATGGTATAGTCCCAGTCGCCGCTGATGGTGACGGTCGTAGTCACCTGCGTCGTCTTCTTCTCGCTGTTGGCTGCCAGGCACTCGCTGCCCATCGTCAGCAGCAGGGCAGTCGTTAGTAGTAGGTTGAGTAGTGGTTGAAGCTTCATAAGCATTTCGGTCTTTGTCACTCTTTGACGCGGCAAAGGTACGAAAAAAAAGTGAAACACCGCACGAGAGCCGCAAAAATCTTTTGCCTCACGCTGTTGCCACTTGCCGGATGGCAGCAAGGAGGCCGACCTTGCGCAGTAAAATAAAGGAGGCGCGAGAGATACGTTCGGAAGGCGCGAGAGATACGTTCGGAAGAGGCGAGAGATACGTTCGGAAGAGGCGAGAGATACGTTCGGAAGGAGCAACAGTATGCTTAGGTTCACGGGTGAGTGAAGCTGTCAATAAAATAACGGCCCTTGACGACGGTTGCCACATCCTGCACGCCAGCAACACCAACATCGGGCAAGTATCGCAAAGAATAATCACGACAAATGCTCTCCTGAGAATCGCGTCTTTTCAGCCTAAGAGGTCCTTGGCCGCAAAGAAGGGCTAGATTTAAGTAGTTGCTAAGCTGCTGACAATAAGCAGCTTGCGATTCTTGAGCCCAAAGGGCGATTTTGGCGGTCAACCGATGTGGCACTTTTGAACTGCAAGGTCAGCCACTTTGC
>CAMNHM010000179.1 GCA_946539475.1 uncultured Prevotellaceae bacterium
TATCTGGGCCATGTGCGGCGACTATACCTATCCCGCCATGTCGTACTTCTGGAAGCGAGTGGAGGACGTGGCCGATCACGACTCTCCCCACATCGTGAAACTGCTCGAGGGAATGACGGCTTCGAAGCCAGCAGACCTGAATCTGATGTACTCGCGAGGCTGCGACTGGACGGAGGAGGTGGAGACCCTCTACGGCGAGGCCGGTGATGAGCGTGCCTGGGAGTACGCCCTTCTGCACCGCAAGGTAGACAGTGGAGAGAAGGCTGACCTGCAGGATGCCCTCGCCAAGGCCAGGCAGGCCGATGTCATTGTCGCTGCCGTCGGCGAGAACGTGATGCTCTGTGGCGAGAACCGCGACCGTAAAGGCCTCCGACTGCCCGGCAAGCAGGAGCAGTTTGTGGATGCACTCATCAAGACGGGCAAGCCAGTGGTGCTTGTGATGTTCGGAGGCCGGGCACAGGTGGTGTCGGGCATTGCCGAGCGTTGTGCAGCTGTTATCCAGGCCTGGTATCCGGGTGAGGAGGGTGGACGTGCCGTGGCTGATATCCTCTATGGCAAGGTGTCGCCGTCGGCCAAGCTCTCCGTCAGTTATCCCAACACGGAGATCAATGAGCCTGTCTGCTATAACTATTCTGCGGAGAAAGACCCGCGCATCCAGTGGCCCTTCGGCCATGGTCTGAGCTATACTACCTTCGAATATAGCGATCTCAAGGTCGACGATGAGGTCTCGACTTCAGAACCCTCTGTCACGATCTCCTTCGAGGTGAAGAATACAGGCCAGACAGCCGCCGACGAGGTGGCTCAGGTGTATCTCTCTCCCGAGACAGAAGGTCAGCATATACGTCCGATTCAGCTGCAGGGATTCTCACGTCTGTCGTTGAAGCCCGGTGAAGAGAAGACCGTACGGCTGAAGCTCTACACAGAACAGTTCGGCTATTACACTAATCAAGGCCAGCGCCAGTGGAATGTCGACCCGGGCAAATTCGTGATCAAGGTGGGCAGTTCTTCGGCCGACATCAGGCTGCAGGAAACCATCGAACTGACGGGCGATCCTGTCAGGAAGCCTATCCGTGAGTATTATTTTTCTGAGATTGTCGCTCAGCCATAACTTGGCTGGGTGACTATTGTCTGGAAATATTCGGCAGCTGTAGGCCATACCCTTTCCGCTTGTCGGCGAGGAGCATGGCTACAGCTACTATGGCTGCCCCGAGTGCCGTAAATCCGAAGATGAGCATCGAGGTGGTATAGGTGGGGTCGGTCTCATTGGCACGCCCCACAAGCATGGGGATGATGGCACGGCCGAAGTTCTGGATGAAGAAGATCATCGAATAGGCGGTGCCGAGACATTTCAGCGGGATAATCTTGGGTACGCAGGGCCAGAGGGCGGCTGGTGCCAGTGAGTAGCCGACGCTGAGTGTCACCATCAGCATGATGGCTATGGTGCTGCTGTGCATTGGCATGGAGAACCCGAAGTGAACGGCTGTCAGCATCAGGGCACCGGTGATTACGAGCGTGACACCACGGCCATAGCGGTCGTAGATGAGTCCGAAGAGGGGAGTCAGCAGGATGGTGCCGAAAGGCGCTATCGAGGAGAAGATACCTGCAATGTCTGGATCGACACCATACTTCATCACCATCAGTTTCGTCGAGAACTTCAGGAAAGGCGAGACGGCAGAATAAAAGAGTACGCAGAAGAGCGTAATGAGCCAGAAGCCGGGATTACGGAGGGTGACACCGATATCACTCAAACGGAACTCCTCAGATGAGTTATCGGATTTTCCGGACAATCCGGAGGCATCCAGACGACGGTCAATTACGCAGAATACCAGAAAGGCCAACAGGCCGATGATGAGGAAAGCCAGTGCCAACAACAATGGTGCCGAGAGGCTGAAATGGCGCGCTATGGGCGCCGAGATGCTCAGGGCGGCAGCTGTGCCCAGACGGGCCATCGCCAACTGTATGCCCATGGCCAGAGCCAGTTCGTGGCCCGTAAACCAGCGTACCATCGCCTTGGAGACGGTAATGCCGGTCATCTCATAGCCTACGCCGAAGATGGCAAAGCCAAGTGATGCCCAGGCAGCCGATGCTGGCAGGTGGGTGTCGAAGAAAGAGATAGAGGCGTTGCCAAAGTCGGTTGTGACGGCGTAATACTTGATGAGTGTGCCTACAACCATCAGTGAACAGGCCAGGGTTCCCGTAAAGCGTATGCCCATCTTGTCGAGGATGAGACCCGAAAAGAAGAGCATCAGCAGGAACACGTTGATAAAGCTGCCGGCTCCGGAGAAGAAACCGTAGTCGGAGGGTGTCCATCCCAGTCCGCCCTCAGTACGAGGCATCTCCAGCAGCGTCTCAAGGGGCGACATGACGTCGTTGACAAAATACCCCATCATCATGGCCGTGGCTACGATGAAGAGCACAGTCCATCGTGCGATGGGGCTGTCGTTGAGACGCTGCTGGATGCTCATTATTCCGTGATGTTCGGGAGTTCGAGTCCGATTCCCTTTTTCTTATCGACGGCCTTCAGCACAAAGCCGAGGATAAGGGCTGCCACACCAAGCAGGGCGAGCATCACCAGGGGAGCGGTATAGTCGAACTGCGTAGGATCGGTTACGCCAGGATTCGTCTTGTCAAGCACCTTGCCGATAAGCAACGGGAAGAGCCACAGACCGATGTTCTGAATCCAGAAGATGAGGGCGTAGGCAGAACCGATCACCTTGGCATCCACCAGCTTGGGCACAGAAGGCCACAGGGATGCGGGCACCAGTGAGAACGATGCACCGAGCACCAGGATGGTTGCGTAGGCAATGACAATGCCACCAACGGGACTATCCTTGAAGGCAGGCAGTACAAAGGCGAACGTCAGGTGGCAGGCGATGAGCAGTACTGAGCCCAGTACCAGCATGGAGGCTGCCTTGCCGTGATGGTCGAGATAGCTTCCGAGGATGGGGGTAATCAGCACGGCCAGCAGGGGGAACACGGCGAAGATAGACTCTGCGGACTGACGCATATAGCCCATGTAGCAATAGGCGATAAGGGCTATGATGGAGAGGCCCAGCAGGCCGAACTGCATATTCTTGTTCTTCTGGAAGTTGCTGGCGAAACCGGCTGCTGCCACCACAAGCATGATGACGTACTGAATGATGGTAACCGACGAGGAAGCCCAGAAGGAATCTGCATCAGGAGCTATGAGCGTCAGATTGCACTGCAGCATATTGACGGCATACTTCTGGAAGGGGAAGATAGCCGAATAGTAGAGCACACAGAGCAAGGCGACAATCCAGAAACCGCTGTCGGTGAGGATCTTGCCGATGTCGCTGACCTTGAAGGGATCGTCCTTCTCCTCGGCCTCGCCAGTCTGGGCGTCGAGCTTCTGATCCATGAAGAAATAGACGATGGTCATCATCAGTGCGATACACATCAGTACCACACCGAAGGCTACGCTGCGGCTGACGCTCACCTCACCACCCAGACGGGCGAAGAAGGGTGAGAAAATCATACAGGTAGCCACACCCAGGCGGGCCAGTGCCATCTCAGAACCCATGGCCAGAGCCATCTCGCGACCCTTGAACCACTTCACGATACCGCGGCTGACGGTGATACCAGCCATCT
>CAMNHM010000180.1 GCA_946539475.1 uncultured Prevotellaceae bacterium
CGCCTTCATGATGGAGGCATTGGGCTCGTAGAGGTAGGGGGTAGCTGACTGGGGGGCTAGAGGTTCTAGAAATTCTAGTTTTTCTAGATTTTCTAGTTCTTCTTGTTTTCCTGGCGAGAAGTGCTGGTCGTCGTTCTGGCAGTGGAGGGCCAGGGGGGCACCTTCGGCAGAGAGCACCAGGAGCAACTCCTTGCACTCGTTGGCCACCGAGACGATGTGCACCTCACGCACATACTGCTCACCAAGATCGTGCACGGCCTTGCGCCAGTCGAGCATGGGCGACAACTTCAGCACGACGTAGTCGGCCTTCTGCAACAACGTCTGCCTGATGTCGAGCACGTTGGGCGTGCAGTCGGCGATGCCGTAGGTGCGGGCGCCGTGGTCGTCGCGGCGCGCCGGGTCGAGGAAGATGACCGTGGCATGGCCGCTCTGCTGCAACACGCTGATGCCGTCGGCACAGAGCGTCGTGGCATGAGGACACAGCAGGGCGATATTGGCCGAGGCTACCTGATACAGAGCGTCGTTGCGCTCTACGTAGACGGCCTCGTCGAAGGCCTCGCTCATGAAGATGAAGTCTACGCCGAAGCCACCGGTGAGGTCGAGGAGGGTTGAAGTTTGAAGTTTGAAATTTGAAGTTTGAGGTTTGAAGTTTGAAGTTTGAAGGAGACGACGGCATAGCCGGGCTTTGTAGCGGGCGGTCGCCTCGCTGGAGCACTGCTCCATGGAGAGGTGGACGGGGTACTGTATGGCATCTATGGCAGCCCACGACGGCAGTTTCTGGCGGGCGGTCTGCCGGCCCTCTATCTGCTGCAGGGCGTATGGCAGGTCGACGTCGGGATCCTTACAACCACGAAGCGCCAACAGGCTGACGTCGTCGTCGGCATGTTGGCGCACGTAGTTGAGGGTTGCTTCGTTCATGGATGCTTTTATCTGATGACAAACTTCTTGCCGTCACGGATGTAGATGCCCTTGCGCGTAGCGCGCATCTTGCGGCCCTGCAGGTCGTACACTGCGTGTTGCGACTCATTCGCAACAGTCGGCACTTCAACACCGCTGCCCGCCAGTCTCACCTTGACGCTCTTGATCTTGGCATGGCCGCTGCCGTCGTCTACATGGAAGGTGACGCTCTGGGCACTGCCGCTCCAGCTGTAGTCGCTGACAGTACCTGTAGAGGCATGCCAGCCCTTCGTCGTCGACTCTTTCAGCTCGAACTCCAGCCCGACGATGGTGCCCTGGGCGACGCTCACCGTCAGCTTGTTGCCGCCGTACATGCGTATATGGTCGGTGCCGCAATAGCGCTGTCCGCCCGAACCTAAGGCATAGGTCACGGTGACGCCATCCTGAGTGCCCGTCAGGTCTTGTGAAGTGCCTTTGGCGATGGTGCCCGACTCGCTGCCGAAGAATACATTATTCAGTGCGATGGTGCCTTCGGCCGGCGTCTGCTGTCCCTGATCGTCGGTGATGGTATAGGTGGCAATGGTCTGATAGCTCTTCTCGCCGTCCTTCATGGCGATGGCCTTCAGCGTGGTGGTCTCGCTCAGCGTGATGGGCCCGTCATAGACGTGGCTACGCTCGCTGGCATCCACACCGTTGGTGGTGTAGTAGATGGTGGCGCCGGTGGTCGTTGTCGATATGCTGACGGTCACTGAGCCGGTGAAGGTGCCGCCCTCGGGCGAGAAGACAGGCTGAGCCACGTCGGCGGCAGGCGTATCGCCCCCACCCTCGTAGTTAGTATAGTTGAAGGCGACGTTCTTCTTCGACCCCCAGATGTAGTCCTCCAGTCCGGGATAGTCGACGAAGGGGTTGCGGTTGCCCTGCACGTCGCTCTTGGCGATGGCGTTGTTGCGGGCACGCTCCACGTCGTCGACAGGATCGAGCTTCGACCAGCGCACCATCATGTCGTAGGTCCACTGCGCCATGGGCTGATACTTCGTGCCGCCGAAGGCACCGCTCCAGCTCGCAGCCTCGTTCTCATAGCACGTAGCCATGTAGAAATAGATGCGGGCAATGTCGCCCTTCACCTCGTCGTTAGGCTCGAAGACGGTGCCGCTGTAGCCGGCCGTCTTGCAGGAGCCCAGCTTGCAGTAGCCGTTGTTCGACGTATAGGTAGCATTGCCCACCTCGCCGAAGGGGTAGTTGCTGCGGCGGTTGTTCACATAGCCGTCGGTAGGCACCACGTGCACGATGTCGGCCTTCGGGGGGCCCCAGCTCTGAGGCACGGTATGCTCACGGTTGTAGACGTCGCCCTCCTTCTGATAGCTGCCGGCCTTGTCCTTGATGTGCGTGAACTTGGTGGTGTTGGAGTACCAGTCGCGCACATAGCCGTCGGCACGGGTGTCGGTCTTCTTGTAAAGCTCCAGCAGCTCGTCGTAGCTGGGCGAATGTGTCTTCTTGGAGATGATGGTGAAGAGCTTGGTCTTCAGTGCCTGTCCTGACAGTCCGTTGGCTGCCTGATAGTAGGTGCCCGAGCCGTTAGGTCCCTGGGCGAATGTCGGCAACAGGCCGAAAATGAGTAGTGACAAATAGGTTGTAAGTCGTTTCATATAGCTGATAGTTTTATATAGTTATCGGATGATGATCTTGCGCCCGCCCCGGATGTAGATGCCAGGACGCAGGGGGCTGCCCTCCATGATGCGGCGGCCCTGCAGGTCGTAGGTCGCCGCGCGTACTGTGTGTTGCGATTCCGTCGCAACATACTCCACGGCGGTAGGCATGCCACTGAGCGTGATGTCGACGCTGGCAAGCTGGACGTTGCCGTTGCCCTCGGTGACGGTGAACTGCACTTCGTTGCTGTGGCCCGTCCAGTGGTAGCCGTCCACGGCGCCGTTGGTGGCAAAGAACTCCTTATGGTTGTCGTTCCTCAGCACGTTGAAGTCCATGGACAGGAACTCGCCGTCGCTGATGGTGAAGGTCAGCTCGTTGTACTTATAGAGGCGTATCTGCTGGTTGTTGCAGAACATGCTCTGCCCCGAGGAGCCCTTGGCATAGGTGACGGTGATGCCACCCTTCTGCCCCTTCATCTGAGTGACGCCGCCCGAAGGACGCTGCCCCGTCCAGTCTACACCGAAAAACTCGTTGTTGAGCAGGATGGTGCCCGACGTGGAGTGCTCGCCCTCGTCATCATCGTCGTCGCTGCCGTCGCCATAGACAAACGGCTCGTCGCGCCTGTCACCCCACACG
>CAMNHM010000181.1 GCA_946539475.1 uncultured Prevotellaceae bacterium
GCGCGTCCAATTTCACTCCATTTCATCGGTATGTTACTTTTTCAAGTGGACTCAATTATCTTAATTAGTGCCAATTTGTTTCTGAAAAAACCGACGACGGCGACCTCTAGACAATAGATAAAAAATATTAAGTAAGGGAAATAACTCCTAACTCCTAACTCCTAACTCCTAACTTTTTATTATCTTTGCAGTCAAATTGAACAATAGCAATGCTGAAATTCATATCTTTTGGCAGTGGGAGCAGTGGAAACTGCTATTTTTTGTATACCGGAACCGACGGCCTGATGATCGACGCCGGCGTCGGAATCCGCACCCTGAAGAAGTACTTCAGGGACTATGGGCTGGCGATGACACAGATACGACATCTGCTCATCACCCACGATCATGCCGACCACATCAAGTGCGTGGGAAGCATCAGCCACGATCTGCACCTGCCCGTCTACGCTACCGAACTGGTACATAAGGGCATCGACCACAACTACTGCGTGACGCGCAAGGTCGATCCCGTCGACCGTCATCTCGTAGATCCAGGCCACCCGATGCAGCTGGGCGATTTCCGCGTGACGCCCTTCAGCGTGCCTCACGACAGCAGCGACAACGTAGGCTATATGATCGAAGCCGACGGCAAGAACTTCTGCATCATCACCGATGCAGGACGCGTCACCGACGAGATGGGCACCTACATAGCGCAAGCCGACTACCTGGTCATCGAAGCCAACCACGACTCCGAGATGCTCATGCACGGCCCTTATCCCGAGCACCTGAAGGTGCGCATCGTCAGCGGTACGGGCCATCTGAACAACGTCGACTGCGGCGAGGCCATCGCCCAGCACATGAACGAGCGCCTGCGCTACGTGTGGCTCTGCCACCTCTCCGAGGAGAACAACCACCCCGAGCTGGCGCGAAAGACGGTAGAGGCCGTGCTCCGCAGCTATGGCATCGTGGCTGGCAAGGACCTGCAGCTCGAGGTGCTCAAGCGCACGATGCCCACCGGCATCTTCGTGCTATAGGTCCCCCCCCCCGAAACTAGAATCAACCTAATAAACACACAATGAAAAAGATCATTACATCAATCGCCCTGCTGGCAGCTGCCATCAGCCTCCAGGCAGCCAGTATCACGCTGACGGTCAACAACGTGCGCAAGCAGACCGTCACCGGATTCGGAGCAGCCTGCTGCGACGGGGCGATGTGCCCACTGGGCACAGACACACAGCCCGTCAGACTCCTCTACGGACCAACGTCGAAAATCGGGCTCAACATCATGCGCATGGAGATATCGCCAAACTTCGTAGGCGACGTCATCGTGCCAGAGTGGAACAACTACGACACACCCTACGACTGGAAGGGCTCACTGCCGTCGGCAAAGCTCGTCAAACAGCGCGGAGGCATCGTCTTCGGAACACCCTGGTCGCCACCAGGCGATTACAAGACCAACGGCACCGCCCAGGGCGGCAATGCCGCCGACCAGGGCAACCAGCGCGGACAGCTGCGACGCGACTGCTACGAGAAATTCTTCCCTTGGCTGAACACCTTCCTGGAATATATGAAGAAGAACGGCGTCAGCGTCGACGCTGTCTCCATACAGAACGAGCCCGACTGGTGGGTCAGCTATTCCGGATGCCTCTATACGCCAGAGCAGCAGCTAGAGCTCGTCAGGGACTATGCCCACATGCTCGACCGCGAGACCTATCCCGGCGTGCGGCTCATCAGTGCCGAGCCCCTCGGCTTCGACCCCAAATACTCCAACGCCCTGCTCAACAACGCCACCGCCCGTAATCAGGTCGACATCATCGCGGGACACATCTACGGCCACCCGCCCCTTGGCAACCTCAAGAGTGCCGCCAGCCTCGCCGCACGTCACGGGAAAGAGGTGTGGATGACCGAACACTCCGTCACCGACAACATCGACCACCTGCCCAACTGGCACGAGCAGCTCATCTTCGCCGAGGAGCTCAACGAGTGCATGCTCGCCGGATGCACAGGATATATCTATTGGTACATGCGCGCACACTGGGCATTCGTCGGAACAGGCGAGGCCAAGTACAACCCCGGCAATACCAAGAACAAGCTCCTGCCCCGAGCCTTCGTCATGTCGCACTTCTCGAAGCACGTCACCGGCGCCACACGCCTCACCACCTCGCGCGACAAGAATTCCGGTATGGAGGCGCCCACCGAGTATTCCGCCTATATCAAGGGCGACTCACTGATCGTGATGGCCATCGACACCACGAAGACCGGCTACGACCTGCAGCTGAAGCTCCCCCTCAAGGTCAAGAGCGGCACACACCTGCTGTCGACGGGCAACGAGACGGCCAATCTCTGTCAGGAGAAGACCATCGACATCGAACAGCCGACGAACGTCGTCACCGTCGACTTCCCCGCCCGTAGCCTCAACACCTACATCTTCCTCATCGACGAGGCCAGTGCAGCCGTCGACGACCTACCCTTCGTCGACGACGGCCCCAAGACCTATTACGATCTGCAGGGCCGTCGTCAGGAGAACCCTCACGGCCTGTGTGTAGAAAAGAGTGCCGACGGCACGTCCCGCATCGTGATGATGGGGAAATAGCAAAACTCATTTACATCATCGCCCACGCATCGAGCAGCGGCTCCGGCTGCATGGGGTAGTTGCCGTTCTCCACCTGCGCCATGCACCACGCCAGGTCCTGCCACGCCTCGGGCTGCTCCCAGGGCTTGGGCAGCACGTCGTCGGCCCCGCGCTGCATCCGCCGCGCCACCGTCGCCACGTATCGCTCCGTATGGTTGCCGTCGCTCGGGGGCGCCCAGCGCGTGATGATCTTCCGCACCGTGTCCAGCTTCCACTTCACGTAATAGGTACGCGTGAGCAGCACCAGCGCCGCCCGCCATCCGTACTTCATCTCTGTGAACTGCACGAACCGGCGGTCCGTCTGTTCGCGTCGCATCCCCACCCACTTCGACCGTGACCGGATGATGTTCAGGGGATTACAGTTTCTGATTCCTCTTGGTTCCATAAACTCAATTGAAAGTAAAAAAACGAAATGTAACTATGGTACTCAACTTTCGCAAGTTGAGGAGTTAAAGGAGTTAAAGGAGTTAAGGACAATAGTTCTTCCCTTACGAATCCT
>CAMNHM010000182.1 GCA_946539475.1 uncultured Prevotellaceae bacterium
TGACGATAATTTCCACGATAGCGGCATGCAACTGGTTCTCGTCGCGCATCGGAGCCGTACAGCCTTCGAGATAGGAGACATACGAATCGTCGTCGGCGATGATGAGCGTACGCTCAAACTGTCCTGTGTTGCGGGCGTTGATGCGGAAATAGCTGCTCAGCTCCATGGGACAACGGACACCCTTGGGGATATAGACGAAGCTTCCGTCGCTGAACACGGCCGAGTTGAGGGCTGCGAAGAAATTGTCGCGGTAGGGCACCACCGTGCCTAAGTACTGGCGCACCAGTTCGCCGTGCTCCTTGATGGCTTCGCCGATGGAGCAGAAGATGACGCCTTTCTCGCGCAGTTTTTCCTTGAAAGTGGTCTTCACCGAGACAGAATCCATGATAGCATCGACGGCCGTATTACCTGAGAGTGCCAGGCGCTCCTCGAGGGGGATGCCCAGCTTGTCGAAGGTCTTCTCGAGCTCGGGGTCGATTTTTTCGGGCTGCCCGAAATTTCCGGGTTTTCCGGGTTTTTGGGCAGTGGGATCGGCATAGTAGCTGATGGCCTGATAGTCGATGGGGGGCACATGGACATGCCCCCACTTCGGCTCCGTCTGTTCCTGCCAGTATCTGAAGGCCTTCAGACGGAACTCGAGCATCCACTCGGGCTCTCCCTTCTTCTGAGAGATGAGCCTGACCACTTCCTCGTTCAGGCCTACGGGTATGATTTCTGTATGCACATCGGTGGTGAAGCCGAACTCATACTTCTGCTCCGCCACCTGTCGTACGTATTGATTCTTTTCTTCCATTGGGGTGCAAAGGTACGAATAAGTGAGCGAAATACCAAATTTATTTGGATTTTTCCGAACGTGAGTCGCTATAGGCGCAGCCCAAAGGACGCCACTCGATGGCCAGCATCGTCAGGTCGTCGCTCTGCTCGGCATCACCCACGAAGCCTTTCACGGCCTCAGTCATACGCTCTACAACGGTCTTGGTGGAGCGAGTGCCTTCAGCCATCAGCCGACTGGCGACCTGTTCCATGCGCTCCTCACCGAACTGTGCCTGTGCCGCGTCTTCAGCCTCGTTGAGTCCGTCGGTATATAAGAAGATGATGTCGCCGGGCTGCAGCACCGTCTCCTGCACGGTGAAGTCGATTTCTGGCATCAGCCCTGCCGGCAAGTTGGGGTCGCAGGGCAGATAGCTCAGCTCGCTGCCAAGCAGCATTGGAGGGTTATGGCCTGCATTGCAGTACAGCAGACGGCCGTCGGCAAGGTCGAGGATGCCCACGAAGAGGGTCACGAACATGGCAGCTTCATTTCCTTCAACCTGCGCCTCGTTGATGACCCTTACAATATTCCCCGGATTGGATACATGTGCCGAAATGTTGCGGAACAGAGAACGGGTGGTGGCCATCACCAGAGAGGCCGGCACGCCCTTGCCCGACACATCGCCGATGCAGAAGCAGAGCCGGTCGCCGCGCTCTGGAGAATGCATGATATAGAAGTCGAACAAGTCGCCGCCCACATCCTTGGCCGGGGTCAGCGAGCCAAAGATGTCGATATCGCTGCGCTCCGGATAGGGTGGAAATGTCTTGGGCAGCATCGACATCTGTATGTCGTGGGCAATCTTCAGCTCGTTCTCGATAGAGGCCTTCTCGGCAGTAGTAGCCCTGAGTTCCTCCATATAGGTCGTGAGCGAGTGCTGCATGTCCTCGAAGGAGTCGCGCAGCACGCGTATCTCGTCGTTGTGCCTGCTCTTGGGCAGCGGTGCATTGAAGTTACCCCTGGCCACCTCGTTGACAGAATCGGCCAATTGCCTGAGAGGCTTCGTCACTTGCCGGATGATGATGCTACCGACGATACGCACCACGAGCATAGCCAGGGCTATCAGCAGCAGCATGGCCACACCCAGCGCCATGCCGATGCCGTCGATCATCAGCCAGGGTACTGCCAGCGCCAGCGACCAGTTGGTATTCTCGACGGGGGCGTAATAGACGTAGGCGCTCATCCCGCTGTCATCGAACAGGTCGAAGGACTTCGGCTTGCCCTGAGGGTCGCAATACATACCCTTACGGCCTGCCACCATCTGCCGCCCTACATAGTCGTCAATAGTATCTTTGGTCGTCTTGGCCAGTTCGAAATAGTTCTGCCTGAGCACAAGCGATGTATCAGGATGGGCCAGGAACGTGCCGCCGTCATCGATGATGAAGCTGGTGCTCACGATACGCCAGCCACGACTCAGTCCTGCCTGGTAACCTCGGGCGAAGTCCTCTGTTGACTCTGATCCGTCTACACTGGTTTCGATACTATCACCAAGCAAGTTGAATCCGTTTACCAGTCTCTTTGAGAACCAATCCAAGGACAAGTCCACTCCCAATATGCCCACCGTGACGCCTTGGGCGTTGTGGATGGGCACGAGATAAGACACCTGCGGATTTACCGAGTCGCCATGCTCGAAGAAGGGTTTCGACCAATAGCTGCTGTCGGCCTTGAGAGCCTCCACGAACCAGTCGGCCTTCAGGTAGTCATGTCGGCTGCTGCCCAGCACTTGTCGCCTGACCTTGGCTGTGGTGTCTCTGTAGGCGTACGGGCAAAACCAGCGACCTTTCTGCGGATAGTAGTCGGCTATGAAGCTGAGGCCGCAACTGCGGATGTAAGGATTCTGAGCCACCACCTGCTGCATGATGTCGCCTATCCTGTCGGGCCGTGAGAGGTTGGCCTCTATCTCCGACACATGGTTCTCAGCACCAGCCGACACACCATTGAGGATCTTGCTCACCCTGACGCTGGTATTGACGAGATAGCTTTTGTAGAGGTCGTTCTCCTCCATCATGACGAACGACTTGGCAAACGTGTAGATACCATACGACGCGAGGCCCATTACGATGAGCTGAGTGAAAGCTATCCAGCGCGTCAGGCGCCTGGAAAAAGAATGTATCTTGCCCTTCTTCCCCACTCCTGTCTCAGAATACTAAAGTTTCTGCTCTACCTCGACCTCGGTGAATGTCTCGATGATGTCGCCCACCTGGATGTCGTTGAAGTTGACGAGCGAGATACCGCACT
>CAMNHM010000183.1 GCA_946539475.1 uncultured Prevotellaceae bacterium
ACCTGCGCAAGTCGAACACCGAGCCCATCATCCGCGTCTATAGCGAAGCCGCCACGATGGAGGCTGCCGACGAGATAGGCAAGCGGCTCATGCAGGTAGTCTACGACATGCAGTAATTAGAATATAAACAGGTATAAAGAATAAAGTTATGCAGGATATTAGAAATATAGCCATCATTGCCCACGTAGACCACGGCAAGACCACACTCGTAGACAAGATGATGCTGGCCGGCAACCTGTTCCGTGAGGGACAGAACCTGTCGAGCCAGGTATTGGACGCCAACGACCTGGAGCGCGAGCGCGGCATCACCATTCTCTCGAAGAACGTCAGCATCAACTGGAAGGGCACAAAAATCAATATCATCGACACGCCGGGACACAGCGACTTCGGCGGCGAGGTGGAGCGCGTGCTCAACATGGCCGACGGCTGTCTGCTGCTGGTCGACGCCTTCGAGGGTCCCATGCCCCAGACGCGTTTCGTGCTGCAGAAGGCACTGCAGATAGGGCTGAAGCCCATCGTGGTGGTCAACAAGGTCGACAAGCCCAATTGCCGGCCGGAGGAGGTGTACGAAATGGTGTTCGACCTGATGTTCTCGCTGAACGCCACGGAAGACCAGCTCGACTTCCCCGTTGTCTACGGCTCAGCCAAGAACGGCTGGATGGGTGAGGACTGGCAGAAGCCTACACAGGACATCACCTACCTGTTAGACAAAATTGTGGAGGTCATCCCCGCCCCGCAACAGATAGAAGGCACACCGCAGATGCTCATCACGTCGCTCGACTATTCCAGCTATACGGGTCGAATCGCCGTAGGACGCGTCCACCGCGGACAGCTGCGCGACGGCCAGCAGGTGACCATTGCCCACCGCGACGGCACGATGGAGAAGACCAAGATCAAGGAGCTGCACACCTTCGACGGCATGGGTCACCAGCGCACCGACAGCGTAGACTGCGGCGACATCTGCGCCGTCATCGGACTCGAGAAGTTTGAGATTGGCGACACGCTGTGCGATGCTGAGAATCCCGAGCCGCTGCCCCCCATAGCCATCGACGAGCCTACCATGTCGATGCTCTTTACCATCAACGACTCGCCGTTCTTCGGCAAGGAGGGCAAGTTCGTTACCTCCCGCCACATCAACGACCGCCTGGAGAAGGAGCTGGAGAAGAACCTCGCCCTGCGCGTTGAGCCTTACGAGGACTCTACCGACCGGTGGGTGGTCAGCGGCCGTGGCGTGCTGCACCTCTCGGTGCTCATCGAGACCATGCGTCGCGAAGGCTACGAGCTGCAGGTCGGCCAGCCGCAGGTCATCTACAAATGGGGAGCTCCCCCTACGGCCTCCGAGGGAGCTTCTGTAGACCAAGCCTCACTGACTAATGTAGCCCCCTCGGGGGCAGAAGGGGGGGCTTGTCGCTACGAGCCTATCGAGGAACTGACCATCAACGTGCCCGAAGAATTTGCATCGAAGATGATTGACATGGTGACGCGCCGTAAGGGCGAGATGACGTCGATGGAAAGTCAGGGCGAGCGTGTGAACATCGAGTTCAACATCCCCTCGCGTGGCATCATCGGACTGCGCACCAATGTGCTGACAGCCAGCCAGGGCGAGGCCATCATGGCTCACCGCTTCAAGGAGTACCAGCCATACAAGGGCGAGATAGAGCGCCGCGTCAACGGCTCGATGATAGCACTGGAGACGGGCAATGCCTTCGCCTACGCCATCGACAAGCTACAGGACCGCGGCAAGTTCTTCATCGACCCGGGCGAAGACGTGTACATGGGTCAGGTTGTCGGCGAGCATGTTCACGACAACGACCTCGTCGTCAACGTCTGCAAGGCCAAGCAGCTGACCAACGTCCGTGCATCGGGTACCGACGACAAGGCACGCATCATTCCCAAAGTGGTGATGTCGCTGGAGGAATGTCTGGAGTACATCAAGGAAGACGAGCTCGTCGAGGTGACACCGAAGTCGATGCGTATGCGCAAGATCATACTCGACCACGACCAGCGCAAAAAGGCAGCACGACAGTAAGTGCCATGGTGCTTGCACCAATGGCCGAACGCAAGCTGGCTCTCGGCAGCACTGCCGAAAGGCAGCACGACAGTAAGAGCCATGCTGCGCAGTCAGAAATCAAAAAAAACGGTTGGCATCACGGTGCCAGCCTTTTTTTTGCGAAAAAAGCGTGGCGAAATGAAAAAATATTTGTACCTTTGGCAGCAATAAGAAAACAATATTACTACACAAGACCGTTCAACTATGATAAACCGTCAACTACTGGAGCCTCAGTCGATCGTGGTCATCGGCGGCTCAAACAACGTACACAAACCCGGCGGAGCCATTGTCCGCAACATCCTGCAGGGCGGCTACGAGGGTACGCTGCGCATCGTGAACCCCAAGGAGGACGAGGTGCAGGGCATCAAGGTATTCCACGACGCTCACGAACTGCCGCCCACCGAACTGGCCGTGCTGGTAGTGGCAGCCAAGTTCTGTCCGGAGTACGTCGAACTGCTGGCCCGCGAGAAGCAGACGCGTGCCTTCATCATCATCTCTGCCGGTTTCGGCGAGGAGACAAAGGCCGGTGCCGAGCTGGAACAGCGCATCATCGACACCTGCCAGCAGTATGGTGCGGCGCTCATCGGCCCCAACTGCATCGGACTGCTCAACCGCCACCACCACAGCGTGTTCACCAAACCCATACCCACGCTCAACCCTCAGGGCGTCGACTTCCTGTCGGGCAGCGGCGCCACGGCGGTATTCATCCTCGAGAGTGCCGTCATCAAGGGGCTGCAGTTCAACTCCGTGTGGAGCATCGGCAACGGCAAGCAGATAGGCATCGAGGACGTGCTGCAATACATGG
>CAMNHM010000184.1 GCA_946539475.1 uncultured Prevotellaceae bacterium
CCGATGAAGATCAAGATGGCCCTGACGGGCAACGGCTCGGCCTCGAAGGAGCAGGTGGCCGGTATGCTGCAGCGCCTGCTGAAAATCAGGCAGGAGGAGATGGGCAAGTTTATGGATGCCACCGACGCACTGGCTGCTGCCTACTGTCACTTTATGCAGGCTGGCAGGCCGGAGAGCGACGTGAAGTATCGGGGATGGAAAGACTTCGTAAACAAGAACCAAGACAAAATAAGCAAACGAAAAGACAAGGAATGAAGACGATAGAACTGAGAGAGGCCATCGCGAAGAAGCCTGAATGGGCGATGGCAGAGCCCGTCAATTTTGTACTCGACGAGGGTGAGCACATCGCCATCATAGGCAGGAACGGCAGCGGCAAGTCGATGCTGGTTGACATGATCACGGGGCGGCATCCGTCGTTCCCAGGGATGGTGAGCTACGCCTTCGACGAGCCATACAACAACCTGAAGCACATCACCTTCCGCGACACTTACGGAGGTGACAACGACCGTACTTACTTCCTGCAGCAACGCTGGAACCAGATGGAAATCAGCGAGGAGACCCCCACCGTGGGGCAGAAACTGGAGGAGGCCTACCGACTGGCTGGCGAGGACACACCGGAACGGAGGGCACTGCAGCAGCATATCTACGAGTTGTTCCGAATGGAGCCTCTGCTCGACAAGTATCTGATACTGCTGTCGAGCGGCGAGCTGAGAAAATTCAAGCTGGCGGCTTCGCTGTTCAGCAACCCGAAGGTGCTCATCATGGAGAATCCCTTTATCGGACTGGATGCCCAGACGCGCGACCAGCTGAAGGAGTTGCTGGCGATGCTGGCACGGGAGCAGGGGCTGCAGATGATACTGGTGCTGGCCAAGACGGACGAAATTCCCAACTTCATCACCCATATCGTC
Source organism: uncultured Prevotellaceae bacterium (assembly GCA_946539475.1). The sequence goes on from CAMNHM010000184.1 coordinate 909, forward strand.
GAAGTCCACGACATGCAGGTTCTACCGAAGAGAGTATCACAGAGGGACGGTTCTTCTGTTATACCTCGCGCCGATATAACAGAAGAACCGTCCCTCTGTGATACGGCACCCGAAGTGATCCGATTCAACAAGGTGACTATCCGCTACGGTGAGCGAACGATCCTAAAAGATCTTGACTGGACGGTCAGGAGAGGAGAGCACTGGTCGCTATCTGGACAGAACGGCAGCGGCAAGTCGACCTTGCTCTCACTGGTATGCGCCGACAATCCCCAGAGCTATGCCTGCGACATTTCGCTCTTCGGCCATCAGCGAGGCTCCGGTGAGAGCATCTGGGACATCAAGCGCCACATCGGCTACGTATCGCCAGAGATGCATCGCAGTTACCGTCAGAACATTCCGGCGATACAGATCGTGGCCAGCGGGCTGAAGGACACCATTGGGCTCTATGCCCGCCCCACGGAGGCAGAAAAAGCGGAGTGCAGAAAATGGATGGACACATTCGGCATCGGCCACCTGGCAGACAGGCGGTTCCTGGAAATGTCAAGCGGCGAGCAGCGACTGGTACTGCTGGCACGGGCTTTTGTAAAGAATCCCGACTTGTTGATACTCGACGAGCCTCTACATGGTCTCGATGACGAGAACCGCCGGATGGTTAAGGATATCGTGGATGACTACTGCCGCGAGCCCTCGCGGACCCTGATCTACGTGACGCACTATCGGGAGGAGTTGCCGAAGTGCATCGACAAGCAATTGCTACTTGTCCTCCATGAGGGTAGCGGTACGCACGCGGGATAGGGTCTCGGGCGTCATCTGCAGGTAGCTGGCAATATAGACGAGCGGAGCGCGCAGCACCAACTGGGGCTGCCGCTTGATGAGTTTCTGATAGCGGTCCTGAGCACTCTCGAAGCGCAGCATGTCGGCATGGATCTGAGAGAGGATGAGCGACTCCTCGAGGATTTTACGGTAGAGAATCTGAATGTTGACGCTCTTCATGGCCACCGCCTCGAGATCAGCTTTGGGGAGTGCGATGAGAATGGTGGGTTCGAGGGCCTTGATCTGCAGATGAGTGGGCTGCTCGCGGAAGAGGCTCTCGATACACATGACGATATTGTTCTCCGTCGCCATATATTCGGTAAGTTCCTTACCATTCTTATAATAGTACTGTCGTACGAGTCCCTTGACGACCCAATAGATGTTAGTACACGTCTCTCCCTCGCGGAGAATCATTTCGTTTTTTGCATATTTCATGGGCACGAGAATGCTTTCCAGCATGTCGAGCTCTTCATGCGTCATTGTACTGTATCGGCGCGCTAACTCGCGGGCCACGTCTCTGGAGGTTAAGCTGATATTTGCCATAGGTGAATATAGTTTTCAAGTAATATGTTATTAGTCAAGTTTCAATACGGCGAGGAAGGCCTTCTGGGGCACCTCCACATTACCGATCTGCTTCATGCGCTTCTTGCCTCGCTTCTGTTTCTCGAGCAGCTTGCGCTTACGACTGACGTCGCCGCCATAGCACTTGGCCGTGACGTCCTTTCGCACTTGTTTCACGGTCTCACGGGCTATGATTTTGGCTCCGATAGCAGCCTGGATGGCGATGTCGAACTGCTGCCGGGGGATGAGCTCCTTGAGTTTCTCGCACATGCGACGCCCAAATGTGACGGCATTGTCCTGATGGGTCAGCGTAGAGAGTGCATCCACGGGCTCGCCGTTGAGCAGAATGTCGAGCTTGGCAAGTTTTGAGGGACGGAATCCGTCGATATGGTAATCGAACGAGGCATAGCCTTTGGAGATACTCTTGAGCTTGTCGTAGAAGTCGATGACGATTTCGCCCAGGGGCAGCATGAAGTGCAGCTC
>CAMNHM010000185.1 GCA_946539475.1 uncultured Prevotellaceae bacterium
CAATCCCTTCATGCCCGATGCCCCGCAGCGCATCGCCATGGACACCTCGCAGAAGCTGCCCATCCGCTTCGGAGAGACCATCAAGAAGTACATCGCACGCGGCCTCGACAAGAGCAACTTAGTGCTGATACCCCTCACACTCGCCGGCTATGCCCGCTATCTGAAGGGACTCAAGGACGACCTGACGCCATTCGAGCCCTCACCCGACCCGATGCTGGCAGAGCTGCAGCAGATCGTGGCCCCGTTGGAGATTGGCAAGGCCGACCAGGACTGGAGTCCGTTGCGCCAGCTCTACAGCCGCAAGGACGTCTTCGGCCTCGACCTCTATGAGGCAGGCCTCGGCGAGCAGATCGAGGGCTACGTCAAGGAGCTCTACGCCGGAGCCGGAGCTGTGAGGAAGACACTCCACAAGTACGTGTCTGCCCGATAGCCACCCATCAGTCAGCCCTCCAAGGCTGCTTCTGAGGGGGCTGCAACGCCCCTCTAACATCTCATAGTTTACCGTAACTAAACTGGGAGTTTACCGTAAGTAAACTCCCAGTTTAGTGCCTGTAAACTCCCAGACCCTAAATCATAATACAATAATCGGGCGAAAAATGCGTTATTATATGTGATGAGATCATATCAGACGAAATATATCCTCCTGATGGCAATGCTCCTGACGAGCTTTGTCGCCCTGGCCGACGACTTCACGCTGAAGGGCAAAGTGATAGACGAGGAGAACAACGCCCTTGAGCTGGTGACGGTGTCCTGTATGGAGCAGGGCAAAGTGACAATGACCAATCTGGAGGGCGAATTCTCGATGACACTCCGCAGTGCAGACTCTGTGGAGGTACGCTTCTCGATGATAGGCTATGCTGCCAGGAAGCGCGTATTCCGCCGTCCGAGAGGCCGGCAGACGGTACAGATCGTGATGCACCCCATGGAGGCCCTGAAGGAAGTTACCATCACCGAACGCAGACGACAGACCACCAGCACGGAGCAACTGGACATCAACGATGCCAAGAACGGTCCCTCGACGACAGGCAATGCCGTAGAAGAACTGATCCAGCAGCAGGCCGGCGTATCGACCCACAACGAGATGTCGTCGCAATACAACGTGCGAGGCGGCTCGTTCGACGAGAATGCTGTATATATAAATAATGTGGAGGTATATCGGCCCCTGCTGGTGCGAAGCGGACAGCAGGAGGGCCTCTCCATCATCAACCCGGACATGGTCGAGAAGATCGGATTCTCATCAGGAGGCTTCGAGGCCAAGTACGGCGACAAGATGTCGTCGGCCCTCGACATCACATATCGCCGCCCGAAACGATTCGAGGCAACGGTCACGGCATCACTGTTGGGTGCCAGCGGCTATCTCGGTGTCAGCAACAAGAAGTTCGCCATGAGTCATGGCATCAGGTACAAGACCAACCGCTATCTGCTGGGCTCACTGGAGACCACCGGTGAGTACCGCCCGAACTTCTTCGACTACCAGACATACATCAGCTATACGCCTAACCGCCGATGGGCCATCGACCTGATAGGATATATCTCGGAGAACCACTACAACTTCAAGCCCAAGGACCGCGAGACGAGCTTTGGTACGATGGAAGACGTCAAGTCGTTCAAAGTCTACTTCGACGGTCAGGAGAAGGATGCCTTCGAGACCCTGTTCGGCACGGCCAGTATCACGCGGAGCTTCACCGACTCCACCAAGATCAAGTTGCTTGCCTCCGCTTTCCACAGCAAGGAAAAAGAGACCTACGACATCATGGGGCAATACTGGCTCGACGACACGCAGACCAGCGAGCGGCTTGGCGTGGGCACCTATATGGAACACGCCCGCAACTACCTGACAGCCGATGTCATCAGTTTCAAGCTGATGGGTACGCACAAGACCAAGCGACACGACATCGAGGCAGGCATCACCTACAAGACAGAGCGCGTTGAGGAACAGGCACGAGAGTACGAGATGCGCGACTCCAGCGGATACTCCATCCCCCACTCTGCCAACCGGCTGGACCTCATCTACACCCTATCGTCGAAGAACAAGGTGAACAGCCACCGCATAGAAGCCTATATCCAGGACACCTACCGATTCCAGAAGGGTGAGACCTTCTTTACGCTGAACTACGGCGTAAGGCTGGCCAACTGGTCGTGGAACAAGGAGACCATCGTCTCCCCACGCGCATCGCTGGCCATCGTACCTGCCTTCAATCACGACATGACCTTCCGCCTGGCAACGGGCATCTACTATCAGGCGCCATTCTACAAGGAGATGCGCGACACGGTGACAGAGAACGGCATCACCGTGGCCCGACTGAACGAGAAGATCAAAAGTCAGCGCTCCATACAACTGATTGCCGCTGCCGACTACCGTTTCAAGATGATGGACCGCCCCTTCAGGTTTACGGCAGAGGCCTATTTCAAGTCCCTGCAGAATCTGATACCCTACAACGTACAGAACGTGAAGGTGACCTACTACGGAGAGAATCTCTGCTCGGGCTATGCCGCAGGACTCGACCTGAAGCTCTTCGGCGAATTCGTGCCGGGCACAGACTCATGGCTGACATTCTCGCTGATGAGCACCCGACAGAAATACAACGGCATCTGGGTGCCCCTGCCCACAGACCAGCGCTACGCCATCAATCTGCACTTCACCGACTATTTCCCAGGCACCGACCGCTGGAAGATGACCCTTCGACTGGCCTACGCCGATGGCCTGCCCTTCGGTGCGCCCCACCGCGGCATCGAG
>CAMNHM010000186.1 GCA_946539475.1 uncultured Prevotellaceae bacterium
GCATCTGCTTCTCGCCGCTCGACAGCTGATAGGGCACCAGCGTCTCGCCAATCTGCGAGAAGCGAATCTCGTTCTCCGTCCTCACGATTGTCTTGCCCGTATCGGCAAACAGGTCGTCCACCATGTCCTGGAATCGCTTCTTCGATTCCGACAGCTGCTGCGCCGCCTCGGTGTTGCCGCGCTGCAGTTCGGCAATGATGCGGTTGCCGATGTTCACCTGATAGTCCAGATACTTGCGCTGCAGGTGGTAGAGCTGGAAGTCGAGCGCACTCCTGATGCGCGAGTCCACGAGGTTCATCGTCTCCAGGTCGAGCACGGGCGAGTCGAGCGAGCGGATGATGTCGAAGCGCACGTGGGTGGCATCCTCGGGGTCGGCGATGATGTGTACGCCCTTCAGCAGGTGGTTCTGCAGGTCACCGTTGGTATTGATACTACGGAATATCTTGTTCAGGATGGTCGACTTGCCCACGCCGTTGATGCCGCTCAGGATGTTCACCTGGGGGTCCAGCGTCCACAGGATGTGCTTCTTGCCACTCCACAGAGAGTCGATCTCTATCTGCTTAATACAGGTTGCATACTTCATAGTCGTAAGTTTTTACTGACGCGAAGGTACGAAAAATCGCGCAGAAAACCAAATAAATCCCTTTCTATTTTCTCGTTCAGCGCAAAAAAAGATCCTCTACCCCTTTCTCGTGAGTGCAGAGGAAAACTTTTAAGAAAACGTCCCGAGGGGTGTCGGCAAGGTTTCTACCAAGGGAGAAAGCTTTGTGTCATTGCGCCTTTGTGTTCCATAAGAAGAAGGGGAAGGCAGATTTCCTGACTGAACATTTGCAAAAGCGATGAACTTTTAGTACCTTTGCCGAAAATTTGAATTCGGATATCATAGTATTAGCAGCAATGAAGGAAAATAAGGCGCTCATAGCGCATCTGAGTATGTTTGGGGCCTGCGCCGGATGGGGTCTGATGGCTCCTGTGGGCAAGGACGCCATGACGCATGGCTTCGACGGCATCACGATGGTGACCTTCCGCGTGGTGGGGGCCTGCCTGCTGTTTCTGCTGGCAAGCCTCATCGCCCCCAAGGAGCATGTGCCGCGGCGCGACAAGCTGATGTTCATCGGGGCTGCGGTGTTCGGACTGGTGTGCAACCAGTGCTGCTATACGCTGGGGCTCAGCATCACGTCGCCCATCAATGCCTCCATCGTGACCACGTCGATGCCTATCTTCGCCATGATCCTGTCGGCACTGATTCTGAAGGAGCCCATCACGGGCAAGAAGGCGCTGGGCGTGCTGATGGGATGCAGCGGCGCGCTGATGCTGATCCTGACCTCGGCGGCTCATGCCGACGGCAAGGTGGGCGACATTCGCGGCGACCTGCTGTGCCTGTTCGCGCAGTTCTCGTTTGCCCTCTACCTGTCGCTGTTCAATCCGCTCATCCGCCGCTACAACGTGTTCACCATCAACAAGTATATGTTCTCGTGGGCTACGCTCATCCTGCTGCCCTTCACCTTCAGTCATGTCAGCGAGGTGGTGAGCCAGCCCATACCTGCTGCTACGTGGTGGGAGGTGGCCTACGTGGTGGTTATAGGCACCTTCGCGTGTTACATACTCACCATGATTGGCCAGCGCACCCTGCGCCCTACGGTGGTCAGCGTCTACAACTACGTGCAGCCCATCGTCTCCGTGGCGGCTTCGCTGCTGATGGGCATAGGCATACTGAAGCCCACCCACGCGCTGGCTGTGGTATTAGTGTTCAGCGGCGTATGGCTGGTGACGAAGTCGAAGTCGAGAGCTGATTTGGAAAGGGAGAAGGAAAAGAAAGAGGTGACTGCCTAATCGCGGTCACCTCTTTCTAACTGCCAGAAGTCGGACAAATAAATCTGGAACACCAATACGCTGTAAGCCGGAATCGTCGCGTTGCTTGACGACGACCCATATCCCAGCTGATAGGGTACGGTGACTCGCCACCTGTCGCCCCGATGCATGTGCTGCAGGGCTGTGCTGAAGCCCTCCACCACGTTCGTCACAGCGAACTTAGCAGGCGGGTCCACCTCCGGGTCGAATATTGTCAGCCAGCTGCGGTCGAACTCGTATCCCTCAGGGTAGTATTCGCTGGGAATCAGCCGGCCGGAATAGTGAATCTCCACCGAGTCTGTAAAGAGAGGACTTTCCTCACCGATGCCCTCTTCCAGCACGTCGACCAATATGCAACTGGTATGGGGCAGACTCTTCACATCCACACTGGAGGGCATCGACCAGTTGGGCAGGATGAAACTCTTCCCCGTCATTGCCAGATGCGACTGGTACTGTGCCTCGAAATAAGTTTCATTCTCGGTCTTCCACTCGTTGATGTCGAAATCCTCACCGCTGTCCTCACTGCACGACACAAGGCCGAGCAGCGAGAGAGCGGCAATAAAATATAGTTTGCAATTCATCTACTGCAGTTTCTTTAACAAACTAACGATACTAACCTTATCCTCAATAATACCATTGAGCTCACTGATGGCTACGCGCTCCTGCTCCATCGTGTCGCGGAAACGCAGCGTGACACAACCATCCTGCAGCGTGTCGTGATCTACGGTGACGCAGTAGGGCGTTCCGATAGCATCCTGACGACGATAGCGCTTGCCGATAGAGTCCTTCTCGTCATACTGGCAGTTGAAGTGGAACTTCA
>CAMNHM010000187.1 GCA_946539475.1 uncultured Prevotellaceae bacterium
GACTCGAAGTATGCCTCGTCGTCGAACTACTGGAAGAACTCCATCGGCATGAACAAGTGTATCGACAGCATCGGACTGGTGCAGCAGAAGGAGCGCTTCGAGCAGCAGCTGCGACGCTGGCAGGACAAGACGGGCTACCTGAAAGGGAAGCTGGACTTCGACAAGATGAAGTCGCTCTACCAGCAGCGGCTCGACATCGTCGAGGCTCTGCTCTACTGGGGTGAGACCTTCTCACGCAACGACGAGCTGAGCATCAGGGCGATGCGCGTCCACAACGGTGCACAGCCCGAAGGCGAGGGGAAGAAGCAGGTGATCAGATTCAAGGACAACAGCGACACCTGGGACCTGGACACCGACCGCGAGATACTCGGCACGCTGCTCAAGAACTATCGGCAGCAGGTGAAGGACGAGCGCTGGCTGCCCGCCTTCTACAAGACCATCGACAAGAAGTTCGGAGGCGACTGCCAGAAGTATGCCGACTACCTCTACAAGAAGTCGGCACTGGTGAAGGACGGACAGCTGTACCCGAACAAGAAATCGTTCATGAAGGACCTCGGCGTGCAGTATGGCCTCGACCTGACGATGCTCCGTCAGGAGTTCCGACTGGCACTCACGGATATTGCCGACAGCATCGACGAGCAGGAGCGGCTGCTCTGCGACGCCAAGCTGCGCATGGAGATGGACCAGCCCCACTATAGCGACGCGAACTTCACGCTGCGCATGAGCTACGGACAGGTGAAGGAGTACAACCTTGGCGGACGGCCCTCAGGATGGCAGACGCAGGCACCAAGCATGGTGGAGAAGATGCGCACGGGCGACAAGATCGAGGACTATAAGGTGCAGCCGGAGATGCTCTCGCTGCTCAGCGCGGCCGGCAACATGCCGCTGTGCTTCCTCACCACCAACGACATCACCGGCGGCAATAGCGGCAGCCCGATGTTCGACGGCAAGAACCAGCTCATCGGACTGGCCTTCGACGGCAACTGGGACTCGCTCTCGAGCGACATCTTCTTCGACAAGGAGCTGGCGCGCTGCATCGGTGTCGACATCCGCTACGTACTCTTTATGATGGACCGCTGGGGCCATGCCGACCGCCTGCTGCGTGAGATTGGCGCAAAGTAAGGTGAGGGGTGAAAGTTGAAAGATGAGACTACGGCTACTGCTGACCATCCTGCTATGCCCCTGGCTGAGCATCGATAGCGATGCCCAGCTAGGGCGCTATAGTGCCGACTTCAGGACGACAGCCGTAGACTTCGTCGACACCATCGCCATCGAATGGGAGCAGGAACAGGTCTACGTGCCCGTCACCATCGGCGGACGCAGCTATCGCTTCCTGCTCGACACGGGGGCGGGCATGTCGGTGGTCTACAACGGCACACCGCTCGCCGACAGCCCTCATGCGGGCGACATCATCTCGCACGATGCCACGGGGCGCAGCGACACCGTCAGGATGGTCAGCCTACCCTCGCTGCAGCTGGGCAGCGTGGCACTCTACGGGTGCCGTGCCACCGTTCAGCAGAGCAGTGCCGCCATGCAACCCTTCGACGGGATACTGGGCTTCGACCTGGTGAACGGAGGGCTAAGCATGAAAATCGACGTCGCCCGACGCCAGCTCATCGTCACCGACCGCAAGCGGTTCTTCGACCGCGAGGAAGGGACCGTCAGAATGAGATACAGGCTGAACTACCACGTGCCATATATCGACATCATGCCGTTCGGCCAGCACCACGAGATGGTGCTCTTCGACACGGGCAGCCGCCAGTTCCTCTCCATCAACAAGGCACATTTCGACGCGGCGATGGCCGACGAGCACACGGCCGACTGCATCGTGGAGGGACGGTCTATCGGCCGACATGCCATCGGCCACTATGGCACGGAGCCAAAAGGCGAGGTGGCCTTCCTGCAGCTCAACCAGCTGCGGATGGGCCGCTGCTGCTTCAGCGACGTGCATGCCATCACCACGCAGGGAGGCTCCCACCTGGGAGCACCGCTGCTGGCCTATGGCGCCGTGGCCTTCAGTCCCAGCCAGCGCCGCATGCTCTTCTACCCCGCCGAGCAGCCATCACCATGCATCACGGTGGGCAACCGTCAGCTCGACATCGCCTTCGTGGCCGACCGACAGGGGCGCGCACAGGTAGGGCTGCTATGGGAGCAGGGGACACCCTACCGCCAGGGATTCCGACAGGGCGACATCATCGAGCAGATCGACCATCGCCCCGTCCGCGGCTTTGCCCATTTCGTCAACTGGGGCTTTGAGCCAGGTCGCGAATACCTCTTCACCGTCCGCACGCTGCATGGCGAACGGCGCAACATACGCTGGGTGCGCCTGGAGCAGGAATAGCCTCCCCCCAGTCACCATTTTCATCATTAAGACGATTTTTTACGCCAAAATGATGGCAGAATGAAATAGAAAGAGGATGCCTATCTGGTGACGGGCAACAAGAAGCATTTTCCTAACTACCAAATATTTACGTGCTTATTTTGCTGGAAGACAGCGACCAGGGAGCACGGTAAGCTCGGCTGTCAACAAATTTGGTCGAAAAACAGGTCTCTGGAAAAGTGCGAACTAGAGTGCG
>CAMNHM010000188.1 GCA_946539475.1 uncultured Prevotellaceae bacterium
CAACGTCGGTTTGTCGTTATCTGGTCGCTTTGCGGGCATTTCTCATTTCTCATTTAAAATGTTGGTTGGCTGACGAGGTTGATGAAGTGCTGGCGGATACGGTGTGCCTGCGCCGGCGTGACGATGAGGTAGCGGCGATGGCTGTCGGTGTCGCTGCTGAAGGTGGTCACACCCTTGTCGCTGACGTGTATCGTCCCGCTTCTGGAGATGCTGAACCAGTCGGGACCTTCTACGGCATAGAGCACGGCGGTGAGGTCCCACGTAGGCCGGTCGTAGGGCATCGGCAGATAGGCTTTGTAGGCTTCGACCATAGGTGACCGCTGCTCGCCTTCACTACGTTTCTTCCTGCTCTTTGCCGTGAGCCATCCGAAGTCGTTGATGATGCTCTCGGCGGGGTATTCTATGGCAGTGCCTACTTCCCATGGCGAGGTGACGATGGGGGTGGGCCATTCGTGGAAGATGGTCTTCGCCGACGGGATGTCGATGATGACGTTGTATTCGCCACGGTTGCTGCCGTCGAAGCCTCCTGCCATCATGATGAGGCGTTGCACCTTGCGTGCCACGAGGTCACGGCCGTTGAGCTGTGAGTATTCGTCGGCCGCGCTGTTGAGCAGTCGCACGAGATTGGTAGAGAAACCCACCGAGACGATGGTGACGGAGTTGTCGGGTTGGGCTGCGAGGAGCTTCCGATAGAGTCGGTGGGCATCGGGCAGCGCGTTGAGGTCGCGCCCTGAGCGTCGGAAGAGGGGACGTCCTTTCTTGTCTTTCAGCAGGCATACCTTGGCGGCATAGTTGTCGTCGCCCCCGCTGTCGACGCCGTTGCGCACGATGCCGAGTGGCAGGTCGGGGTATCCGTACCAGGTGTTCATGATGTCGATGTACTCTGCTGAGTAGCGGTTGTTCTTGTTGGTCATTACGGCCAGCAGGTTGATGGTTCCCAGGTCGGCATACTTATATAGCATGTCGAGTGCCAGGGCATCGTCGACATCGTTGCCCATATCGGTCTCGAAGATGATGGTGGCAGGCTGGCCTGCTTGCTGTCTGTCCTGAGGGATAGGCTGCCCCCATGCGGACAGGAGTGGTGTCAGGGCTACGGCAGCCAGTGTGAATAGCTTTCTCATGGCGTCATGTGCTGAATGGTTCTTTCTTCTTGCTCTGCGTGCTACTTCTTCTTGTAGTTGATCTTGGCCAGTACGAGGTAGTGGTCGCTGGGCAGTCGGCGCTCGTAGCGCTGGAAGCGGATTTCTTTCGGTGCATCGCGTCCCTGCAGCTCTTCGGGTGTGCCTTTCTTCGTCCAGTAGCAGTCGGTGAGTACGCCGTAGTGGTTCACCTCGAACTTGGGTGAGAGGAAGATGTGGTCGATGCGGCTCTCGGTCTTCAGGTCGGGCTTGAAGGCGTTGAAGGTTCCGTTCTCGCAGAAGCGCTGCTTGGCCACGACGTAGGAGTCGTTGAGGTGTCCGGAGTTGGTGAAGATGGAGTAGATCTCGTCGCGCTGGTCGACGTTGAAGTCACCGGTGAGGATGACGGGTGTCTTGCCGTCGGTGAGCTCCTGGATTTTCTGTACGACGAGTTTGGCGCCTTCACGCCGTGCCACCACGCCGACATGGTCCATGTGGAGGTTGAAATAGTAGAATTTCAGCTTAGTGCGCTTGTCGCGGAACTTCCCCCAGGTGCAGATGCGCACGCAGGCGGCGTCCCATCCCAGTCCCGGCTTGTCGGGCGTCTCGCTGAGCCAGAAGTCGCCATGGTCGAGCACCTGAAGATAGTCTTTCTTATAGAAGATGGCAGAGTATTCTCCGTCTTCCTTGCCGTCCTCGCGTGCCACGCCGATGTAGTCGTAGGCGTCGAGTCCGTTGAGCATGTCGTGGATCTGTCCCACCTTGGCTTCCTGAGTGCCGAAGATGTCGGGCTGCTCGAAGTTGATCAGGTCGCAGATGACGCTAACGCGCTGCGGCCATCCGTTGCCTTCGCGTTGGTCGCCGTCGTTCTGGTTGCGCACGTTGTAGGTTCCTACAAATAGACTTTGGGCGCTCAAGCACATGGTGAATGCCAGTGCGAGCAGTGTCAGTGAGTGTTTCTTGTTCATTGTCGTATGTCGGTTTTCGGTTATTCTCTCGCGTGTACATTTATATATGATGTTGCAAAGGTAATGAGAATTCTCCAAACTACAAAACGAATGGAAGCAAAAAAAGGTCGCGCTGGCTTCCTTGCGGATGTCAGCGCGACCATGGTATGAATGTGGGAATAGTCCCGTCTTTACTCAGCAACGAGCGTGAAGCGCTTGAAGTCGACAATCTTCAGCTCCTTGTCCTGCTGGGCGAGCCACTGGGTGACAGTAGCCTTGTCGCCGTCGCCGAACTGGAACTCCTGGTCAACGAGGCAGTTCTCTTTGAGGAACTTCTGAACGCGGCCCTTGGCGATGTTCTCGATCATGGGCATCTTCAGCTGAGCCTCACCTTCGACCTTGGCATCGGCGATGACCTTGCGGGCCTCGTCGGCCTGCTCCTG